>JBGQIW010000057.1:0-16731 GCA_041498715.1 Gemmatimonadota bacterium
GCGCCCGGCCCCAGCACCATGCCACGTTGGTCGTGGTGATGCCGCAGGCGTGGAAGTAGCCGGCGTCGATGAGCGCGAAGGCCAGATTGCCGCTGACCGGTCGCGGCTGGGGCGGCATGGGGATCGCCGCCCCCCCGCCGATACCGAGCTGGCCGAAGGTGTTGTCGCCCCAGCAATACCCCAGCCGCGCGGTCGTGACCCCGCAGGCGAGGGCCCGGCCGGTGGAGAGCTGCGCGAACGTGAGGCCGCCGCTTACGCCCACCGGACTCGGCTGGACCGAATCGAGCGTGGCCGTGCCCAGCTCACCGACATCGTTGAGTCCCCAGCAATCAACGAGGGCGGTGCCCGACTCGATCCCGCAGCTGAACCGGAAGCCGCCGGCGACCGTGGCGTAGGGCACCGAGCCGACGATCCCCGCCGGAACCTGGTCGAACGGCGGGCTGGTCCCGCCCCGGCCAAGCTGCCCCGCGTCGTTGAGCCCCCAGCAAACCACGAGGCCATCCTGGCCGCCGCCGGTGAGGATGCCGCACGCGTGGCCCTGGGTGGCGCTGACCGCCCGGAACGGCCCACCCGTCACCTGGAGCGGCGCCGAGTTCGGGGTCGAGGTTCCCACGTTGATGGCGTTGCCCAGCTGACCCGTGGAGTTGAGTCCCCAGCAATAGACGGTGGCGTTGGTTCCCGTCGTGAGTGCGCAGGTGAACTGCGCCGCCGCGCTCACCGACGCGAAGGTCACGCCCGGAACCGAGACGAGGGCGGGGGTCGTCTGCGGCGACGTATTGCCGGTGCCCAGCTGCCCCGAGGCATTCCCGCCCCAGCAGTACAAGTTGCCCGACGTGCTGATGGCGCACGCGTGGTCCTGCCCGGCGCTGATCGAGTCGAACAGCACGCCCGCCGGCATGGTGACCGCGCCGGGCGTAGTCCGGTTGGTCGTCGTACCGTTGCCCAGCGCGCCCGCGGCGTTCCGTCCCCAGCAGAAGGCGTTCCCCAGCGGTGTGACCCCGCAAGTAAAGTCCTGGCCCGCGCTCAGGCTGTTGAACCGGAGCCGCGCGCCGATCGCGGCCGTGCCGTTGACACCCCCCGCTGTCGCGGTGATGGTGACGTCGCCGAGGTTCAGGCCGCGGGCGACGCCGGTGCTGCTCACGCTCACGATCTGGCTGTTCGAGCTCTGCCACGTCACCGGGCGTCCCGTCAGCGTGTTGCCCACGGCGTCCTTGACCGTGGCGGTGAGCTGGAGCGACTGGCCGAGACCGACGGTGCCGGTGGCGGGACTCACGATCACCTGGGCCACGGGCGCGATGACGACCGTGACAGTGGCCGTGGCGCTCTTGCCTTCCGAGGTGCCGGTGATGGTCGCGCTGCCGGGCGCCACGCCGCGGACCAAGCCGAGGGAGGAGACCGCGGCGACGCCCGGGCTCGAGCTGACCCAGGAGAAGACCCGCCCGGGGAGCGGGGCGGAGCCCGCGTCGAACGCGTTGCCGGTGAGTGTGGTGGTCGCACCGACGTCCACGGTGGCCGTGGGCGGCGTCACCGTGACCGACGCGACCGGCGTGGTGCTGACGCTGAGCGTCACCGAGCCGCTCTTTCCCTCGGCGGTCGCGGTGATCTGGGTGCTGCCGGCGGCGACGCCGGTTACGACCCCCTGGCTGTCCACCTTCGCGATGGCTGCGTCAGCCGTGGCCCAGGTGAACACCCGGTTGGTGAGTGTGTTGCCGTTGACGTCCTTCGGCACCGGCGTCAGTGCCGCCCGCGCGCCGACGCCCACGACCGGATTCGGCGGCTCCACCGTTACGGTGGCCACCGGCACGAGGTTCGGCGGGGCGAGGGGCTCGGCCGTGCAGGCGCACAGCGCGAGAGCCGCGAGCGACGGCGCATGTATGAATCGCATGGAGGTTCGCGTGGCTTGGCGTCAGCGTACCGGGCAGGACGCGCCTGCCTCGGCGATCAGGTCTTCGATGGGGCGTGGTGCCGCGAGCGCATACCCCTGCGCGTAGTCTACCCCGAGTGCCCGCAACGCGTCGAGGGCCGCCCCCGTGTCCGCGGCCTTCGCCACGATCGGAATGCCGAGCACCCGCGCCGCCTGGGTCGCTGCGCGGGCGACCACCGCCTGGAGCGGATCGGCCTCCAGATCCCGGATCACGGCCGGGCTCAGCTTGAGCAGGTCCAGCGACAGCGCCTTCAGGTAGTGCAGCGAGGAGAGCCCGCCGGCGAAGTCGTCCAGCGCCACCCGGCACCCCAGCTCGTGCAGCTCCCGGGTAAAGGAGACGGCCTGGGCCAGGTCGGCCAGCACGGCCTGCTCGCTGATCTCGAAGCAGAGCGACCCCGGCGCGAGGCGATCGCTCTGCAGCCGCTCGCGGATCAACCCGATTAAAGCCTCGTCCCGGAGCGACTCGGCGCCCAGGTTGATGCAGCAGGGCGGCAGCTCCGGCTGACCCGCGCCGGGCCGCCATCCCCCGAGTCGAGCGATCGTCTGACGTACGACCCAGTGGTCGATCACGGACATCAGGCTGTAGCGCTCGGCGGCGGGGAGAAACGCGCCCGCCGGCAGCAGGCCGGCCTCCGCGTCTTCGAGCCGGAGAAACACCTCCCAGAAGGCGGCCTCACCGACTCCCGCCCGGGCGAGTGGCAGGATCGGTTGGGCGTAGAGACGGAACTGGCTCTCCTCCAGCGCCCGGGTGATGCGGGCGGTCCAGTCGATTCGCGCGCCGTCGGGGGGCGAGATCTCCTCCAGCCGGGCGACGTGGATGCGGTTCCGCCCCGCGTGCTTGGCCCGGTAGCACGCTGCGTCGGCGGCCCGGAGGGCGTCCGACTCGGTCTGGCAGGCGGTCGTGATCTCGACTAGTCCGATACTGACGCCGAGGCTGAAGGTGTCCTCCTCCCAGGTGAAGCGAAAGTTCTGAATGGCGACGCGGAGCCCGTCGGCGATACGTCGTGCCTGGTCCAGCTCGCAGTGCTCCAGCAGAACCGCGAACTCGTCCCCGCCCAGTCGTGCGAGCGTGTCGCGGCTGCGCAGCTCGCCCCGGAGGATCCCGGCGAGCTGTCGGAGCAGCGCGTCGCCGGCAACGTGCCCGCAGGTGTCGTTGACGGTCTTGAAGCGATCGAGGTCGAGATAGCACAGGCCGTGGACTGCCTCGGACTCGCGCGCACTGGCGACGACACGGGCCAGCCGGCGCTCGAACTCGCGTCGGTTGATGAGACCGGTGAGCGGGTCGTGCGTGGCCTGGTGGGACAGTTGCCGGGTAAGCTGACGCTGCGGCGTTGCGTCGCGGAAGACCATCACCACGCCGGTGAGCCGTCCCTCGTGGTCGTGGAGCGGCGCCGCCGATTCATCGATCGCGAACTCGACGCCGTCCCGTCGCACGAGGGTGAGATGGCTGGTGAGGCCCATCGGGCGGTCCTCGTCGAGACAGCGCTCGGCCGATGTCTCCACCGGCTCCCGCGTGGTCTCGTGCAGGACCGTGAACACCCGCGTGAGCGGCTCGCCGCGGGCATCCGCGAGCGTCCACCCGGTCAGGTGCTCGGCGACGGGATTGAGGTACTCGACCATCCCGCGGCCGTCGGTGGCGATCACCGCATCGGCGATCGAGGCCAGCGTGACCAGCGCGCGCTCCCGTTCGCGGAACAGCGCCGCGTCGGCCTCCTTGCGCTCGGTGACGTCGGTCTGCATCCCGATCATGCGGAGGGCCCGGCCCTCACGATCGCGCTCGACCACCCGGCCACGATCGTGCACCCAGCGCCACTCGCCTGCCTTCGTTCGGAGGCGGTACTCGGCCTCGTACAGCTGGGTCGTGCCGGCGAGGTGCGCCTGCAGGCGCGCCCGGGCCTGCGGCAGGTCCTCAGCATGCACCAGCGGCTCCGGCAGCGGGAGCTCGCCGTCGAGCGCCCCAGGGCTGTGGCCCAGCAAGGCGGTCCACGCCTCGCTGAGGTAGCGGGCCCCCCCGGCGGCGTGCCACTCCCACAGTCCGGTCTCGGTCGCGAGGAGCGCCAGGCGGAGCCGTTCCTCGCTCACGCGCAGCTCGTCCTCGGGCGTGCGCCGAGCAGGTAGCGCCGGGTGCGACGCGTGGGTGCGGGGAACGCGAGTGGTCACGGGTACGGGCGGCTGCCCGGGGCAGAAGTCCCTGAATATGTGTCTCCGGTCACCGAGTCCGCGAGCGCGAAATGCGAGACCCGAATAAAGACCGTATACAGCGAGCAGTAAACGGTAAAACGGGGGCTCCCTGGCTGGGAACCCCCGTTCACCCCTCACCGCTTTGCGGCGCTACTCGTCCTCCTCGCCCAAACCCTTCTTGAACAGCCAGTACTCGGGGCCCGCGAGCTCCTCGGGCCACTCTCCCTGGTGGACCGTGCCGCGCCACGCGTCGGGATCAGGGGCCTCCCACTCCGCCTCTTCCGAGTGCCATGGGAGGTCCCCTTCGGTCTCCCAGGGCATAGGCGCGCGTTCGTCGTCGAACATAGGTCCACCTCCGTTGGCTACATCACTTAGTCCTCTCCTGAACGCACGCCTCGTGCCGTCGGAGCTTGCCGTGGCTGGAACGGCTACCGGCGATGTCGCGGCGAGCGACAGGTGCGCTGGCTTCTTGGAGATCGGAGGGTGTGCCGAAGAGTCTTAGCTGCGGGCGTCAGCCGAGGAAATCGTCCCGGTAGTAGCCGACGGGAATCGTACCCATACGCATGAGCCGCTCGTGGAAGGCCCGGGGAGAGAACCCGCTCCCCTGGCGGCGCCGGAGCTCGTCCCGGAGCCCGACAATCGCGTTCTTGCCGAGGTTGTACGTCGCTGCCTGGGTGGGCCACTTCGAGTAGCGGTAGACCGCCCGGCTGGCAATCGTACAGAGCCCCTTGGCGACCGGATCGTTGGGCGCCCGGGCGCACGGACCCGGAAAGAACTGGACGTGCTCGGCGAAGTATTCCACCGCCTGATCGAACGACATCCGGCCGGTGTGGATCCCCACGTCGATGCGAACGCGAGCTGCGCGGAGCAATTGACCCAGCAGCTCGTACAGGTGCTCGGCCGCGCTGTAGAACCCGTGCGGCCGCCCGGGCGCCGGCTCTGCCATGAGCTCCTCGGAGTAGAGCCCCCAGCCTTCCGTGGCCATAGAGTCCTCCCACATCGACGCGGAGTCCTCCACCGACCCGGGAGTCAGCCACCGGATGTTGCTGATTTCGGCGGCGTGCTGCGTCATGTACTTGAAGTGCCAGTCGTGCCCCGGGAATCCCTCGTGGACTGCGGTGTCGGCCACCGACGCGCGATTGTTGGCCTTGAGCTGCCCCGGGTCGTTGCCGGTCGGAGTGAGATACAGCCGGCCGACGCCTCTGTGCTTGAATGGCGGGGCCGGGTAGTATGTCGCATCGATCGAGCTCCGCAGTACCGGCGGCGTCGGAACGATCTCGAGGTGGTATTCGGGCGGGACGTCGAAGAGCTGCCGGTCGCGGCCGTACGCCACCGCGCGGTCGCCGGTCTCGCGGTACCAGCCAAGCAGCTCGTCGTCGCTGGCGGGCGAGTCCTTCGAGAGGTGGTCCATCACGCTCCGTACCGCGGCGCGGGCCCGCACGGGGCTTCCGAACTCCAGCTTGAGCCGGGCCTCCTTCGCTACCTCCTTCGCCACCGTGTAGATGGCGCGCTCGTACAGCGCCACCTGCCCTTCTCCGTAGTCCCACAGGTCGGCAGCGCGCCGGTCTACTCTGAGGCAGTGCTCGAGCCGCCAGTCGTACTCCGCCTCCCCCAACGCGTATCGGTCCGTGGTCTCCGTGAGATCGTAGGCGCTCCTCAGGAAGCCGGCGAAATCGCGAAAGCCATCCGCCGCCGCCGCCCCGGCACGAGTGAGCCGCTCCTGCATGGCTTTGGCGAAGGAGCGGCGCGCAAGATAGTCGGCGGCCGCGCGCGGAAGCTCGGTGCGGAAGTACTGCTCGTTCGCCACGCTGCCGTCCACGCCGTCGAACTGTGCCAGCCGGCGATCCGGCAGGTTACCCGCCTGTTTGCCGGCGAGCAGGTTGTCGCGGGCCGCCGCCAGGTATGCCGGCACCGCCTCCAGGCGCTTGACCACCAAGTCCCACTCGGCCTCACTGCCCAGCTGCCCGTTTGGTCCGGTCTCCATCTGCTGCTGCTGCCAGTCCACCCCGTGGAACGGCTCGGCGACGTAGGCGTCCACCGCCCGCTCGTGCAGCCGCCGGTCTTCGACCTGATGCAGGACGAAGGCGATCTGAGCGCCGAGCACGGCATGGTCGATGCGCTCCGACGGAGTCAGCCCCGCGGGGTCGATCGCCTGGCGGCCCCGTTCGATCTCGCGGTAGAACGCACCCTCGGCCCGGAGTGCCTCCGGTCGCCAGTTGCGGAGCGTGGCGTTTACGCCGCTCAGCGCGGGGCTGTAGCCGTCGCCACCGAGATAGGTGGACGTAACGGGGTAGAGCTGGAGGGTCCTGATGAAGTAGCGGTCGCGCAGCTCGGCGAAGCCGGTTCCCTCGGGCGGCGCGTGCCGGCGCGGCCCGCTCCGGCGGCAAGCCGCGAGGGGACCGAGCACGCCGAACCCGGCAACCGTGCCTGCCGCCCCGAGCAGAAAACGACGTCGATGCATGGGCGGAATTTACCCCTTCCCTCCGGAAGCGCCGCGGGCTACACTTCGCCTCCGCACCGCCCGGGACGTAGCGCAGTCCGGTAGCGCACTGCAATGGGGTTGCAGGGGTCGCGGGTTCAAATCCCGCCGTCCCGATTCGGCGGCCGGTCTTTCGACCGGCCGCCGTGTCTTTTTCTCCGCGGGCGAGCCCGCGTCAGCCCGGATCGGGAAACTGGCGATCGATGTGTGTCGCGGTGACGACGAGCTCCTGCGCCGCGGCGATGTAGGGCAGGAGCCCCATCAGATTACCGCGCAGCAGGCGGAGCTTGCCGGTGAGGATAGCGCTGATCGGCGAGAGCCGCCCCCCGAGCACGTCCCTCCAGACGGCGGGCTCCGCGCCGATCACGTACTTCGCGGCCGCGAGATCGTCCGGCGTTGCGGGCCGCGCGTCGCGACACGCGCCGTGATGCAGATCGAGCCAGATCGCTCTGGCCTCGGCCACGCCGAGGGCGGGATCGGCGCTCATGTGCAGCGCGACCGCGCCTTCCCAGGCCGCGGCCTTGTCACGGTAAACGGTGCTCGCGTTGAGCTCCTTGCGCCAGGCCTCGGCCCACCGGGCGGTGAAGACGTCCGGATGCATGGCGGCGAAGCTTAAGGAGACGCGGTCCGGGGGCGCCAGCCGCGGGCTGCCGCGGTTATGGCCGGCGTGCGGGCGTCGAGGACCGGGGCAGGGGATACAACGTGTCCGCGGGGACCGGGCGGAGCGTGTCGGCCGGAACCGGAGTGACCGCGGGCACCGCCGAGGAGCTGACGGCGTGGGCGAGCCGGATCTCGATCGGCTGCGCCCGGTCCTCGGGCTGGGCCACGACCTCGGCCGGGACGGCCTGGAGGGTCCAGCGCCCGGGGAGGAGGAAGTCGTCGAGGAGCACCTTGGGGTGTAACCGTCGCGGCCGGCTCGTGCGGAGCAGGAATTCCCCGCTCGAATTGGTGAACGCGGCCTCGCCGTCGAAGTCCACTGCGGCGCCCTCGACCGGCTGGCCCGCCTCGTCGAGCACCCGCCCGCGGACCACGTAGCGGGCAATGCTTCCGCCGCCGATGCGCTGGGGCTGTACCCCCCCGATTTCTCCCATGTAGAGGAACGTGCTTCCCGACGCGGCATAGTCGACCGACCCGTCGGGCTGCACGAAAGTGCCGAAGCTGGTCGAGTACCGGCCAAGCTGGAGCCGGGCCGTGATATTCAACGCGCTTCTGAACGGGTTGAACGGCTGGAAGGGCTGATGCACGATCGCGTAGTCCAGGGCGAACTCGCCGATCGGCGTGAGCAAGCTCCCTCCGAGGAGCAGCCGTGGCCGGCCCTGGTTGAGCGTGATCTGCTGCATCAGCCCCACCTTCGGGGACACGCGCTGGCGGAGGTTGAGGACCGGCGTTGTCGTAACGGGGTGCCCCTGGGGCCGGCTCTGAAGCACGAACAGCTCGGCATCGAGCCACGAGGTGACCTGCCGGCCGGCCCCGACGAAGGTGCTCAGGTTGCCGACGCTGTCGGCATGCGAATCGTAGAGGCCCGCGGAAATGCGGACGTCGCCGGTGCGCCCGCCGAGGAAGACCGAGTTTCCCCACGCGCGGCTGGGCACCGCGATGTCCGCGGAGTCCTGCACGAAATGCTGCCGGCTCACGCCGATGCTGAAGTCGGGGCTGATCTGGTAGGTGAGCTCGATGTTCTCCCGGTCCACGTCGGTCTGGAGCGGCGCCGGCACGTCGGCCCGGCGGAAGCGGTCGGGGTTGAAGACGTACGACGCCTTGATGCCGAGCCGGCCGCTTCGCGCGACCACGCTGGCGGCCGCGTAGGGTCGGCCCGCGCCGACGCCGGCCACGAGGGCGGTGGTGACGTCGGGCGTGGCCTGCCAGGACACGCCGGGAACGATGGTCTGGCTCTGGCCGAAGATCGCGCTGGTCGTGAAGTGGAGCACCGGCGAGGCGCGATGCTCCACGAAGAGTGCACCCATGGGCGCCTGCGCTCGCGCGGCGAAGAACGACGGCGCGGCCAGACCCTCCGAGCTCGCGCCGCCGAAGGCGACGAACGAGGTCCGGCCCTGGGTCCGTGCGTAGCTCGCGCCCTGCACGAGGAGGTTGGTGCCGGAGCCGAAGACGTCAGTGGGGTAGCGGACGACCAGCGCGTCGTTGCCCACGCGCAGCGTGTCCTTGCCGATCGCCTTGCGAAAGAAGGCTCCCAGCCGGAGACCGTCGAGGTAGCCGAGGCCCACCCAGCCCTCGGTCCCGTCACGCCAGAAATTCGCGGCGGCTCCGTAGCCACCGGTCAGGGAGGAGCCGCCACCCTGCACTTCGACGACGGTCTGTCCTGCGGCTGTGCGGGGGACGCCCGCGGGTGCGCCGACGGCGAGCGCGACCACCAGCCACGCTCGCCAGCCCGTCCGGGCGGAAGGATCAGCGCCGGTCGCTGCCGGCCGGCGGCGGTGTGCCGCTCCGGATAGCATCGGGGCTGCGTCCGCCGTCGGCCGTCCGATCGGCGGCCGCCGGGGTGGCGGGGGCGGGGGCGGGGGCGAGCGTCGTGTCGATCGAGAACTTGGCGAACCGCGCCGTCACTCGCGCCGGGGGCTGATCCAGATCCCAGTCCACCTCAGCCCAACGCCGATGACCCGGAAGGAGGGGGAACGCACCGGTCGAGCGGCTCTGCCCCTTCGCCGTCGCCAGACTGAACTCGAGGACCCGGCCCAGGTGGGGGCTCAGGTTCTCGAGCAGCACGCGGGCCTTCTTGGTCTCGGTGTTGAGCTCCAGGCGGCGAACCGCCACCTCGTCCTTGCGCAGCGGCTGCTTCTGGTTGAGGTACACGACGTGGGGCAGGATGATGCGGAGATTGAGGCCGTTGTCGGTCCGGGCGCCGCTCATCGCCGAGCTGATCGTGAACCAGGCCGGCGCGCTGTCCGCCGCCGCCTCGTAGAACACGGTATATGTGGACCGGGGCTGCATCCGGAAGCTGGTGGCGGAGAGCTTGATCCGGACCCGCGCGGTGTCCAGCGGCGTGGCGATCACGTCGCCGTTCTCGGTCACGTCGAACCCGCGGGGCTCGAGCACCACCGTGAGCGGGAAGAGGGAGCCGTTCGACAGCTGGAAGCTGGCGCGCGCGCGCTCCTGGTACTCCGCAATCGGCGGGCTGACCGTTTGCGCGCGGGTGACGCCTGGGGCGAGCGCGCCGATGACCGCCAGGGCCAGACCGGCCCGAAGGCGACGCGGGTCGAATCGATTGTGGAAGACCGGACCGGGCATAGATCCTCGCTACTGCGTGACCGCCTCGATGTTCAGGGTGCCGGTGTAGGTGCCGGGGCGCTGGCTGCCCGCGCCGGTCAGGTCGAGCTGCAGACTCAGGTTGTCGGTGCGGGTGCTGGTCTTGTTGCCGCCGCTGATGTTGATCGAGAACAGCCTGAGGCTCCCGCCGGCCGTCCCGATGCCGCCGACGGCGTTTTGGGTGAACGCCGTGAAGACGGCCGGATAGGAGGTCGGTGCCGGCGCGCCCGGCGAGAGCTGCCCCTTGATCCGGCTCGAGGCGATGTTCGTGTTGGCAGCGGCGTTGTGGAGCGCTTGGGCTGGGTTGGTGAACCAGCCGATGACGTTGACGCTGCCGGTCTGGCCCGGATTCAGATCCCATTGGGTCTGGATCACGACCGGCGATGGGAAATTATTGGTGGTGTTGTCGGTGAACGTTGCGAGCGTCTGCACGGCGCCGGAGATCACGCCCATCGTGAGCTTGCCGGTCTTGGTGGCCGCGAGCGATACGATCTGTGCCGTCGACACCTTGCCGACCTGGGCAGCCGCCTGCTTGGCCCCCACCGCCACGAGGGCGGGGAGGAGAAGCAGACGGAGCCAGGAGCGGGGTGGAGTCATTGGCGGCGTCGGGAACGACGCTTACTGCACGATCGCCTGAAGATTCAGCGTGCCGCTGTAGGTGCCGGGCACCAGGTTCGCGTGACCGGTGAGGTCGACCTCGAGGTCGAGGTTGTCGGTGCGGTTACCGGCCAGGCCCGCGGCGCTCTGGGTGAAGAGCGTGAGGCTCCCGCCCGCGGTCCCGATGGTGCCGACACCCGCCGCGGTGAACGCGGTGAAAGAGATCGGCGTGCCGGTCGTCATCCTGCCCTTGACGAAGGCCGAGGTGATGAAATTCCCGCCGCTGGCGAGCGCCTGGGCCGGCGTCGCGAACGACCCGACCAGGACCACGCTGGTGCCCGCGTTCAGGTCCCACGTCGTGGTGACGCTGACCGGCCCCGCGAAGGGGTTGGCCGCGTTGTCCGTCAGGGAGGCGAGCGTCTGGGTGCCGCCCGAGTTAACCGCCACCGTGAGGACCGAGCTCTTGGTCGCGTTGATCTGGACCGTCGCGAGGCTCGAGGTGAGGCCCACCTGCGCATGCGCCGACGTCGCACCGAGCGACATCGCCGCGGCCACGCCGAGGAGGGCCCATTTCGTGAAGAGCGTCATCGCCTGACTCCGCCGCTGAGGGTTGAGGACTCTGCTGCCGATAGTGGTGCCGGGGACTCCACGTCCGCGGTCGGCAAGAACAAGGACTGTGCCAGGGGCGACATTTTTTGCGGCATCGTCAAAAAAGACGGCAGTTACAGGGGGATTTCAGCGGGGATCGTGGGGGAGGTGCAAGCCCTGATGCAACCAAGACCGGCCCGGCCGTGCGGCCGCGCCAGCCGCAGCGGGAGAAAGGCCGCTTGTGACAGTAGTCACAATGTTTGATGGCAAGGCTTTACGGTAACTATGTTCGGGCGAGATCCTCCCGGATTATGCGGGATTGATTGACGGGTCGATGGCCGGGGAGTGACCCGAGCAGGGCGGGGCCTAATCCCGCTGCTGGCCTCTCTGAAGCAACTCTGTTCTGATTTACGACAGCTAAGAGCAGATTTGGTCTCGTTGGCCCCTGATTCTGTCAAAACGCGACAGCAGCTAGTCCTGCCGGTCTGAGTCCCCGTCCGCATCCTTCCGGTGCGGCTGATGCACGGCTCCCGGGCGCACCAACCGGATCGTTCCGCCGAACGACTCCAGCTCAACCCGGGCGCTCCCCCCGCCCAGGGTGAAGTCGAAACTCTTGCCGTGCCGCTCGCTCAGCGTCACCGGGAAGGCCGACTCGAACTCCCCCTGGAACGTCGAGACGGATACCAGCGCGCTCGTGCCCTCCGCGATCGTGACCGCGACGTCGCCGTTGTGGGTGACGAAGCGGTAGCGTCCGCTCGGTCGGATGCTGCCGTCGTAAACCACGTCGCCATTCACGGTGTTGGCGTCCACGTTGTCCGACTGGACCTTCTCCAGGCGGATCTCGCCGTTCACGGTTTCCGCCTGCAGGTCGCCGGCGACGTCGCGCACGCTCACGTCCGAGTTGACCGAGTTGACGTCGAGCTTCCCTTTGGCGCCCACCAGCGTGACCGTGCCCTCCACCGAGCGCAGGGAAACGAAGCCGCTCCCGCCGGTAACGGTGATGTCGCCGCTCACCGTCTCGACCGTCACCGCGCCCTCGGTGCCGGTCACCTTCATGGTGGTGTTGACGCCCGAAAGTCGAAGGCTCATCCACGCCGGCACCGTCAGCTCGAAGTCCGCGTGAGCCGGGCCACCCCGGGCCGAGGCCCCGTGGATCGTCAGGGCGGCGGGGGACTGATCGATGCCGAGCCGGGCGAGGTTGCCGCCGGTGGCCTGAATGCGCACGGCATTCCGCGCCCACGTGCGCACGACGATCTCTCCGTTCTGGGCGGAGAGCTCGAGCCGCTGGCCGCGCTGGACGGCGACCGTCGTGTCCAGGTCCGGCGCCGCGAGCAGCGCGACAAGAGCGAGGGCGAGCACAGGGTCTCCTTTCAGCTCCGGCTGGCGACGATCGTCGCCGCCCGGCGCAGGAGGTCGATCTTGCGGCGCATGGTGCCCGCGAGATGCGCGTTGAGATACGCGTTGCCGGGGTCGGCTGCGAGGGCCCTGCGGGCGTCGGCGATCGCGCGGTCGATGACGGCGAGGTTCTGCTCGATGATGCGCACCGTGGTGGTGTCGAGCGTGCCCCGGTCGGCCTCGAGCACACGCTGGAAATCGGCGACCGCGGCCTCGTACTTCGCCCCGCCAAGGCCGGCCGGCCGCTCGGTAGGTACCGGCGGAGCGATGGACGGTGCCGGCCCGCTGGCGACGGGAAGGGGTGGCGT
Organism: Gemmatimonadota bacterium; assembly: GCA_041498715.1. Classification (GTDB taxonomy): domain Bacteria; phylum Gemmatimonadota; class Gemmatimonadetes; order Gemmatimonadales; family GWC2-71-9; genus DASQPE01. The sequence goes on from JBGQIW010000057.1 coordinate 12,734, forward strand.
GCCGGCGCCGTGTCGGGCCGCCAGCCAGGCGCCGCCGCCCGACGCGAACCCGATCGCGAGGGCCGCGGCCGCGAGCTGGGGGAGGGAAAACGTCCAGCGGCGATGCCCCGGCGGGGCGTCGATCCGGGGCTGCGGCGCCTGGGCGATGCGGGCGGCGATGCCCGGCCACAGGTCGGTAGAAGGAAGCGTGTCCGGCAGCGCCCGCGCCTGCTCGCGCACAGCGCCCAGCCGGGCGACGGCGGCGGTGCACGCGGGGCACGCGGCCAGATGGCGCTCCAAGGCGCTCCGCTCGGTCTGGCTGAGTCCGCCGTCGAGGTAGTCGGACAGCCGGGCCGTCCAGGGATCGCTGATCATGCCGTCGCTCCTTGCTAGCCGTTGAGATGGCGCCGGAGCGCCATGCGGGCCCGGTGCAACTGGGACTTCGAGGTCCCCACCGCGAGCCCCAGGAAGCCGGCGATCTCCTCGTGCCGGTATCCCTCGACGTCGTGCATGACGAACACCTGCCGCGCGCCGTCGGGGAGCCGGGCGATCGCGGCCTCGAAGTCGAGCGCCGCCTCGGGCGGTCTGGAGCGGCCGGCCACCACCTCGAGCGCGCTGTCATCCGGGAGGAAGCGTTCCCGCCGCTGGCCGAGTCGCTGCCGCTGTCCGAGAATCACGTTTACGGCCAGCCGATGCAGCCAGGTTCCGAACGCGGCCTCCCCCCGGTAGGTCCCGAGCTTCTGCCATGCCCGGACGAAGACGTCCTGGGTGGCCTCGTCCGCGTCCTGGTCGTCGAGCATTCGGCGAGCCAGCGAGTGGATCCGGGCCACGTGGGCGCGGTACAGTCGCTCGAACGCACTGGCGTCCCCGCTGGCGGCCAGCGCGGCCTCCACGGCGTCGGCGTCGTTCCGGTCGATGGCCTGTTCTCGCTGCAGCGGCGCGGCTCCGGGTGGTGAGGTCGCCATGTACCGCGTTGGATCGGAATGGGTCTCGAAAGGTTGCAGGCGGGGCGGGGGGCGCGCTACGTGGGGAGCGATCGGCTGTCAGCCAGTGGCTGGTGTAGCTCGCAGCGAGATGCCACTTGCCTTGGAGCCCCCAACTGACAGCCGACCCATCTACGCCGGTCCCCGCCCGGTGGATTGACCGCCGCGGCCCCTCTTGGCGGGACCGTGCGGGGCGGATAAGGTTCCCGCCCATGGCCACCCGCGCCGCGCCCAGACCCGCGATCACCGCCCCCACCGGCACGACCCTCTCCTGTAAGGGCTGGCACCAGGAAGCCGCGCTGCGAATGCTGATGAACAACCTCGACCCCGCGGTGGCGGAGCGGCCCGAGGAGCTCATCGTCTACGGCGGGAGCGGGAAGGCGGCCCGCAACTGGGCCTGCTACGAGCGCATCGTCGCGACGCTCCGGCGGCTGGAAAACGACGAGACCCTGCTGGTGCAGAGCGGCAAGCCGGTGGGCGTGTTTCGCACGCACGACGAGGCGCCGCGGGTGCTCATCGCGAACGCGCACCTCGTGCCGCGCTGGGCCACGTGGGACGAGTTCCGCCGGCTGGAGGCGCTGGGCCTCACGATGTACGGGCAGATGACCGCGGGCTCGTGGATCTACATCGGGACGCAGGGCATCCTGCAGGGCACCTACGAGACCTTCGCCGAGTGTGCCCGGCAGCACTTCGGCGGCTCGCTCGCCGGGCGGCTGGTCGTGACGGGCGGCCTGGGCGGGATGGGCGGCGCGCAGCCGCTCGCGGCGACGATGAACGGCGCGGCGTTCCTCGGCGTGGACGTGGACGAGACCCGGATCCGGCGCCGGGTGGACACCGGCTATTGCGACCGTCTGGCGACGACGCTCGACGACGCGCTCCGGCTGGTGCTGGACGCCAAGCGGCGCGGCGTCGCGCTCTCGGTCGGGCTGGTCGGAAACGTCGCGGACGTCGTACCCGAGCTGGCGCGGCGGGGCCTCGTGCCCGACGTGCTCACCGACCAGACCTCCGCCCACGATCTCCGCCTCGGATACCTCCCGGTCGGTCTCTCCCTGGACCAGGCGGCCGAGCTGCGCGAGCGCGACCCCTCGGCTTACGAGGAGCGGGTGCTCGACTCGATGGCGATCCACGTGGAGGCCATGCTCGCGCTTCAGCGCAAGGGCGCGGTCGCGTTCGACTACGGCAACAACCTGCGGGGGCAGGTGGCGGATCACCGGGGGATGCGCCAGGCGTTCGAGATCCCGGGGTTCGTGCCCGCATTCATCCGGCCGCTGTTCTGTCGGGGCGCGGGGCCGTTCCGCTGGGCCGCCCTTTCGGGCGACCCAGCCGACATCGCGGTCACTGACGACGCAGTGCTGGAGACCTTTCCGGCGCACGAGGGACTCGCGCGCTGGATCCGGCAAGCCCGGGAGAAAGTGCACTTTCAGGGGCTGCCGGCGCGGATCTGCTGGCTCGAGTATGGCGAGCGTGCGGAGATGGGCCGGCGATTCAACTGGCTGGTGAAGAAGGGCCGCGTGCGCGCGCCCCTCGTGATCGGCCGGGACCACCTCGACACCGGCTCGGTGGCCTCGCCCAACCGGGAGACGGAGGCGATGCAGGACGGCTCGGACGCGATCGCGGACTGGCCGCTCCTCAACGCAATGCTCAACACCGCCTGCGGGGCGAGCTGGGTCTCGCTGCATCACGGCGGCGGCGTCGGCATCGGCTACTCCATTCACGCCGGCATGGTGATCGTGGCCGACGGCACCGAGGCGGGAGACCGGCGGCTCGAGCGCGTGCTCACGGCCGACCCCGGCACCGGCGTCATGCGCCATGCGGACGCGGGCTACGGGATCGCCATCGAGACGGCGCGGGAGCGGGGGGTGGATCTACCCATGCTGAACAACGCCCTTCCGGACCGTTGCCCCTCCTGACGAACATCGCGTCCCTCGCCACCTGCCGTCCCGACGGGGCGCAGGGCGACATCCACGCCATTCCCCGTGCTGCGATGGCCTGGGACGAGGGGCGGATCCTCTGGGTCGGCCCCGAGGCCGATGTGCCGCCCCGGCTCCGCGGCGGCGAGCGGTTGGATGCCGGCGGACGGCTGGTGATCCCGGGCCTCGTGGACTGCCACACGCATCTCGCGTTTGCGGGGTGGCGGGCGGACGAGTTCGAGCGCCGGCTCCAGGGTGAGACGTATCTGGCCATCGCGGCGGCCGGCGGCGGGATCGCCGCCACGATGCGCGCTACGCGCGCCGCGCCCGAGGCCGAGCTGGTCGAGCGGGCCACCGGCTTCCTGGAGGGGATGCTGGCGCTCGGCGTCACGACGGTCGAGTGCAAGAGCGGGTACGGCCTCGACGAGGAGTCGGAGCTCAAGCTGCTCCGGGTCTACCGCCTTCTGGCCGAGCGTGGCGGGCTCCAGCGGCTGGTGCCCACCTTGCTCGCCGCGCACACAATCCCGCCGGAGTACCGGGATCGCCGCGAGGCCTACGTCGCGCTTGTTACCGACCGGATCATTCCAGCCGCGGCCGCCGAGCGCCTGGCCCGCTGCTGCGACGTGTTCGTGGAGGAGTCCGCCTTCAGCGTGGACGAGGCCCGGCGCATACTCCTCGCGGGGCGGGCGGCGGGGCTCGGCGCCAAGCTGCACGCGGATCAGCTCACGGCCTGCGGCGGCGCCGAGCTGGCCGCCGAGGTGGGGGCGTTGTCGGCGGATCATCTGGAGTGCGTCACTCCCCGCGGTGTCGCCGCGCTGCGCGACGCCGGCGTCGTGGCGGTGAGCCTCCCGCTCGCGACGCTCTATCTCGGGCAGCGGCCGATGCCGGCACGAGCCCTGATCGAGGCCGGCGTTCGGGTCGCCGTCGCCACCGACTTCAACCCCGGCTCGGCCCCGAGCTGGGACCTTCCGCTCGCGCTGCTGCTGGCGTGCACGCTGCAGCGCATGACGCCCGCCGAGGCGCTCAAGGGGGCCACCATCCACGCGGCCCGCGCCGCCGGCGCCGCGGCGGAGGTGGGGTCCCTGGAGCCGGGGAAGGCCGCCGACTTCGCGGTCATCGACGCGCC
>JBGQIW010000058.1:0-16636 GCA_041498715.1 Gemmatimonadota bacterium
GACGGCGTACTTTAAGTCGTTTCGGGATAAAGAATTTCGGGGATTTCATCCCTTTTTTCCGAGCCGAGGCACCGTGGAAACCCAGATCCTCCAGCAGGCCGCCCTACTCGAGAAATGCCGTCAGTTCACCAAAGCACGCGAAGTGCAGGCGGCCGGCCTCTATCCGTACTTCAAGCCGATTTCCGAGTCCGAGGACACGGTTGTCGTCATTGAAGGTCAAAAGCGGATCATGCTGGGGTCCAACAATTACCTAGGCCTCACGCATCATCCCAAGGTCCTCGAAGCAGCCTCGAGGGCCCTGTCCGCCTACGGGTCGGGCTGCACCGGCAGCCGCTTCCTGAACGGAACCCTCGACCTCCACGAACGGCTGGAGCATGCCCTGGCCGAGTTCACCGGCAAGGAGTCCTGCCTGGTCTTCTCGACCGGCTACCAGGCCAACCTGGGGCTCATCTCCGGGCTCGTGGGCCGGGGCGAGGTGGTCTACCTCGACAAGCTCGACCACGCCTCGATCGTCGACGGCGCGAAGATGTCCTACGGCGAGACCGAGCGCTTCAACCACGGCGATCTGGCGGGCCTCGAGCGCAAGATGGAGCGGGACCGCTCGGGCCGGGCCTCGATGATCGTGGTGGACGGGATCTACTCGATGGAGGGTGACGTCGCGGACATCCCCGGCCTGCTGCGGGTGGCCCGGAAGTACGGGGCCGTTCTCGCCATCGACGACGCGCACTCGATCGGCGTGCTGGGCCCGAACGGCGACGGCACTGCGGCCCACTTCGGGCTCGCGGACGAGGTGGACATCATTGCCGGCACCTTCTCCAAATCGCTGGCGTCCATCGGCGGGTTCGTGGCGGCGCCGGAGAGCGTCATCCACTACCTGCGCCACCACAGCCGCCCTCTGATGTTCACGGCATCGCTGCCGCCGGCCAACACCGCCGGCGTCCTGGCGGCCCTCGAGGTGCTGCAGCGGGAGCCGGAGCGTCGTGACCGGTTGTGGGCCAACACTCGGCGCCTCCAGGAGGGGTTCCGGAGCCTCGGCTTCGACATCGGGCCCACCGAAACTCCGATCGTGCCGGTGCTCATCGGCCCGATGGAGAAGACGTTCCTCATGTGGCGGAAGCTGTTCGACGCCGGCGTGTTCACCAACCCGGTCGCGCCACCCGCGGTGGCGCCGTCGCAGTGCCGGCTCCGGACCAGTCTCATGGCGACACACACGTTCGAGCAGATCGACTACTCGCTCGACGCCTTCGCCCGCATCGGCCGGGAGCTGGGGGTCATCTGACCGTTGTCGTGCGCGTCCATCCGGCGCGCAGCCCGCAGGACCTCAAGCGCTTCATCGACCTGCCTTACCGACTCCACGCGCGGGACCCGCTCTGGGTCCCGCCGTTGCGTCGGGATGTCGCTACCCTGCTCTCCCGCGACAGGAATCCGTTCTTCGAGCATGCGGAGGCGGAATACCTCCTGGCCGAGTGGGACGGCGAGGTCGTGGGCCGCATCGCCGCGATCCACAATCGTCTGCACAACGAGACCCACGACGACCGGGTAGGCTTCTTCGGGTTCCTCGAATGCGTGGACGACCAGGCCGTGGCGGACGCCCTCTTCGCCGCGGCAGCCGAGTGGCTCAAGCCCCGCGGCCTCGGCACGCTACGCGGGCCGGCCTCTTTCTCGGTCAACGACGAATGCGGCCTCCTGGTGGACGGCTTCGACACCCCGCCCACGCTCATGATGCCGCACAACCCGCGTTATTACCCGCCGTTGCTCGACCGGGCGGGATTCGTGAAGGCCAAGGACCTGTTGTGCTTCGAGGGCAACGACCCCGCTGGTGAGTTCGGCGAGCGGCTGATCCGCGCCACCGATCTGGTCAAGCGACGGTTCGGGGTGACGGTGCGCCCGCTCGCGATGCGCGATTTCGACGGTGAAGTCGCGCGGATCAAGCAGCTCTACAACGCCGGGTGGGAGAAGAACTGGGGCTTCGTCCCCATGACCGACAAAGAGATCGACCACCTGGCGGAGCAGTTCAAGCCGGTTGTGGTTCCCGACCTCGTGTTGTTCGCGGAGAAGGAAGGCCAGATCATCGGTTTCGCGATCAGTATGCCCGACCTCAACACCGCCTTCCGCGGCAACCGCTCCGGCGCCTTCCTGCCCGGTCTCGTCCGCGTGCTCTGGATGCTCAAGACCCGTCGCATTCATCGCCTCCGGGTGCTGCTGCTTGGGGTGATGCCCGAGTACCGCGGCAAGGGTGTGGACGCGCTTCTGTACGCGACGATCTGGCGCAACGGCAATGCGCACGGGATCAACTGGGGCGAAGCGGGGTGGATTCTCGAGGACAATGCAGCGATGATCGCCGGCATGCTCAAGATCGGCTGGAAGCCCTACAAGACCTACCGGCTTTACGATCGACCACTATGAACGTGCTGGTGACGGGCGCGACCGGGTTCGTGGGAAGCCACCTGGTCGAGGCGCTCCGCCGCCGGGGCGACGACGTAACGGCCCTGGTGCGCGACCCAGGGCGCGCGGGCGCGCTCGGCGGCCAGGGCGTCCGGCTGGCGCCGGGCGACCTGCACGACCCGGCCGCGCTCGCCGCTGCCGCGCGGGACCAGGAAATCGTCTTTCACGTCGCCGGGCTGGTTGCCGCGCGGGACGAAGCCACGTTCCTCCACGGCAATCGTGACGGGACCGCTCGCCTGCTCGAGGCGGGTGCCCGGGCCGGCGTCCGCCGCGTCGTCTACGTCTCCTCCATGGCCGCCGGCGGGCCCTCGGCTCCCGGTCGCCCCCTCACCGGGACCGAGCCACCGCGACCCGTCACCGCCTACGGACGGAGCAAGCTCGCCGCGGAAGCCGTCGTACGGGGCGCGGGCGTGCCATGGACGATTCTCCGGCCGCCGATGGTGTACGGCCCCCGCGACCGCGAGGTGCTCAAAGTCTTCAAGCTGGCTCGCCTGGGCCTGGCGCCGGTGTTTGGCGACGGCGCTCAAGAGCTCTCGGCCGTACACGGCGCCGACCTGGCGCAGGCGCTCCTGGCCAGCGGCGTCGCCGAGCGGGCGATCGGCCGGCTGTACTACCCCTGCTACCCGGAGACCTTCACCAGTGCGGGCTTTGTGCAGTCGGTCGGGGCCGCCGTGGGCCGCGCAGTGAGGGTGGTCCGGGTGCCCTCGTCCCTCGGTAGGGCCGCGCTCACGGTGACTGGTGCCGCGGCGCGCTTCGCCGGACGGGTCACGATCCTCACGCCGGACAAGGCCAACGAGTTCTTCCAGCCGGCGTGGACCGGCGACCCGGCAGCCCTGCAAGCGGAGACCGGGTGGGCGCCGGAGTTCGACCTGCGCCGGGGACTTGCCGACACGTATGAGTGGTACCGCTCGGCCCGGTGGCTCTGAGGTAGCCGTAGGCGCCGTGGCGCACCCGGGCCGGCCGGGGCGCCCCCCCGCCGGACGGCTGCGCTCGGTAGACCGGCTCATGCTGGTCTACGTGGCCGTAGTCTCGGTGGTAGCGGCCACCCGGCTGCCGACCTACCCCCAGTGCGCCTGGCTGCTCGCCGCGAACGGCCTGATCCTCGTGCTGCTGGCGCTGCTCGCGCGGGAGGACCTTGGTGCGTTCGGTCGGGCGGTGCGGGACGTTTATCCGATTCTGCTTCTGCCCGTCCTCTACGCCGCGCTCGACCTGCTGAGCGGCGGCGGGCGCGTGGCTGTGCATGACCAGACCGTCCAGCATTGGGAGGCCCTGCTTTTCGGGGGCCAGCCGAGCCGCGACTGGTGGCGCCATGCCCCGAGCCGCTTCTGGTCCACGCTGCTGCACGGTGCGTACTGCTCGTACTACGCGATCATCGTGGTGCCGGCGCTGGTGCTGTTGCGCCGACCCGACCGCGGGCCCCTGCGGCGGTTCGTGCTGGCGGTGATGGCGACGTTCCTCATCTGCTACGTGGGCTTCATTTTCTTCCCCGTAGCAGGACCGTACTACGAGTTTCCCCGGCCGAGCGGGAGCTTCGTGGACAACCCGATGGCGCGGCTGGTGTATGCGATGCTGGCGGGGGGCAGCTCGTACGGGGCGGCCTTTCCTTCATCGCATGTGGCCGCGAGCGTCGCGGCGACGATCGCGGGCTGGAGCGCCTCCCGCCGGCTTGGCGTCGTACTGCTGGTCCTGACGGCGCTGCTCACGGTCGCCGTGGTCTACTGCCAGATGCACTACGCGGTCGATGCCCTCGCCGGGCTGGGGGTGGGGCTGGGGGTGGGGGGGTGGGCGGTCTCGAGAGGTGAGCGGTAAACGGGGGCGCCCTGCCGAGGGGAGCCCCCCGTTCACGGTTCACTGGTCACGGTTTCCCGCGCTTACTGCACGGTCACTTCGCCCACCATGCCGAGGGCATGGTGCGGAGCGCAGAAGAACTTGTACACGCCCGCGGGCGCGCCGGCGAACGACAGCTCGTAGCTCTCGCCGTCAGGTTTGAGCGTTTCGCTGAGGATGCTGCCGCCCTTCTCCAATGGCTGCAGCGCGAGCGCCTTGATCGCGGCCGGCACATTGGCGGGAATGCTGTCGGGGTAGAACTCGACGTTGTGCGGGCCACCACTCACGCTCGTGAACTTGATCACGTCACCCGCCTTGATGGTCAGCTTGGCGGGATCGTACTTGTAGGTGGTTCCCTCAAGCACCATCTTCACTTCGTGCGTCGTGCCCCCGGCGGCGGGAGCCGCCGCCGGCGCCGCGGCCGGCTGTGCCGCAGGGGGCGTTGTCGTGGTGGTCTGGTCCGCCGCCTTCTTCTCACCGCCGCAGGCCGCCGCCACCAGGGCCAGCCCCGCCGCCAAGGATGTCATGCGCATCGCTCTTCGTGCCTCCAGAAACGTGGACGTTGCTCGAACCGACGATACCCACCGGTCGCGGCGGGTGCTTGTGAACCATTTCACAAGGCTCTAATGGCAGGCCAGAATCTGGCATCGCCGTCCCCCCGAATCAAGAGCGGCCGTGCCGCGCCAGCGTGCCGCCGCCTGGGGTCGTATTGTCGGAGCCTGCGGGTCCTGCTGCGAATCGGCGGGCTCGACGAGGGCCGGACGTCGCTCGACCATGAGGCCACTTGGCTGCTCGGCCACACCGACGAGATCACGTTTCTGGAGTTGTGGGCTGGCGAGGGAGACCTCTACGTCGACGCCGTGCTTCATGTTGCCTGCCGCCACCTGCAAGGGGGGAACGGCGTCGCCCGCTGCGCCGCGCACGGCTTCGAGGGACCGGTGCCCGAGAGTCATCCCCACGAGATCCAGCCCCGGCAGCTGGGCGCAGATCGATTCCGCGTGGTCGATGGCATGCGGCTGGTGAACCGGTCGCTGCCCGCGCCGCCTCGCGGGCTTCCGGTGCTTGCGTCGGTCAACCCGTGCGCGGGAGCGCCCTGCCGGACCGCGGACCATGTACGGGGGGCGGCCTGCTGCCGCGACCTCCAGATCGAGATCATGTGCACCCGAGGCCAGCACCGGCTCGAGGCGCTGGTGCGCTCGCGAAAACCGCCGTATCTGTGTAAAGTGAGCCGACCGGGGGACTTCTCCCTGGAGGCCGAAATGGTCTCCGCCTGCGGTTACCTCGGGTCTGATCGGATCAGCTGCACGTTACACGGGCGTTCGCGGGCCGACGGCCGGCCGGCAAAGCCGGATCTCTGCAGTGACTGGCCGGCCAAGGAAAAGGGACTCCACCCGGGTTGTGTATTCGGGAGCGGCGGCAAGACCGGCCCTTCCTGAGTACGGGGCTGTGCAAGCCCCCGCCGGCGGGGCGTCCTCAAGGCGACATCCGTGCACCTATACATACGTTAGGTACGGCCCCCGGGTGGGCCAGAGGCCGTGGTGAACGACGAATTCGAGATCCTCTACCAGTCCACGTACACCGCGGTCGTCCGGTTCCTGTACCGCAAAGTCTGGGACGCCGAACGGGCCGAGGACCTGGCGCAAGAGGTCTTCGTCCGGGCGCTCACACACCGGCCAGAGAAGCCTCGCGCCTGGCTGTTCGCGGTCGCCGCCAACCTGGCCCGCGACGAAGCCAGGGCGGCGGTCCGGCGCAAGCGGCATCTGACCTTGCTGAAGGGCGACCCGATCGCGCAGCCGACCTTCGAGCCCTCGGCCGAAGAGCTGGTGGAGCGGGACGAGGAGATCGCCTCGGTGCACGGCGCGCTCGACACGCTGACGCCGCGGGATCGCGAGATTCTGCTCCTGTGGGACGCCGGGCTGAGCTACCCGGAGATCGCGGCGCAGACGGGCCTCGCCATGGGGGCAGTGGGTACGACGCTCGCCCGGGCCCGGAAGCGCCTGGTGGCCGCGCATGAACGCCAGCATACAAGGAATCATGCCGCACATTCCTGAAGAGGAGCTTCACGCGTATCTCGACCAGGCGCTCGTGCGCCTGCGCTGCGTCGAGATCGAGAGCCATCTGGCCGAGTGTACGCCGTGCCGGGAGACCCGCGACGAGATCGCGGCGCTCCGGGACCGTACCACGGCCATGCTCGCGCGTCTTGCCCCTCGGCGGACCACCGCGCCGCCGCTTGCGGATCTGCGCCACCGCGCAGCTTTGCGGGCATCACAGCGGGTACGCATGCGGCAGCGGGCGGCCTGGGCCGCCAGCATCGTGCTGGCCCTCGGGGTGGGCTGGGGGGCCAGCTCCCTGGTGCACCTGTCCTCCCGCCCCACGCTCGCGACGCGCGTTCCAGCCACTCAGCCGGCGGCGGCCGTCGCGCCCGCGTTGGTGCCGGCCAGCGAGACCATCCAGCCGGTGTCCGAGCCGCCCGCAACCCAGGCCTCGGAGCCGGCCGTAGCTCCTCAGCCCGTTCCCTTGACCCGGCGAGCCGTCACCCGTCGCCTGTCCAGGCCGGCGGACGGCGCCCCGTCGGCGCAGCTGGCCAACGTCGGTGGCATCGCCAAGGACGGTCAGCTCGAGCTTGGTGGCGTTTGGCGGAACCTGTCGTGGGACAGGGCCAAGGCTCAGGCGGGCGAGACCCCGGCCCGGATCGACGGCCTCCCTGTCACCGAAGTGCAGACGCAGGCTGGCGATAGCGGCCGGCGACCGCTGATGGTGGTGGCCCAGCAGCTGGCCTCGGGCGAGGTCATCCGCACGATCGAAGGGCCGGTGAGCGATGTCTCCGCCCTGCTCGGGACCCGCCCCGGCGCCGGTGAAGGAAGCGACTCGTCGGGCTCCGTGGCCCCTGCCCCGGCCGGCCGCCCGGGCCTGGGAAGCGCGCTCGCCTTCCGACATGGAGACCGGATGTTCGCGGTCACCGGAAGCCTGCCCAGCGACTCGCTCCGGGCAATGATGCGGCGGCTGAATCTGATGACGAGGGTTAGATAGAAGCCGTTCGCTGTTAGCCGTTAGCCATTAGCCTGTTACGAAGCCGAACGGCCCTCCGTGGATAGCACGGAGGGCCGCTGAATTTCCGGAGCCCGGGTGGTAGCTAATGGCTAACGGCTAACAGCGAACGGCTTGCTCCTAACGGCCGCCCTTCCTCCGCTCCAGGTCCGCCTCGTGCACGAAATCCTGGTCCGCATCTTCGTGATCGAAGATCTCGATCTCGTGATGCCCGAGCTCCCGCAGGAGCGTAATCTCGGCGAGCCGAGGTGAGACCATGGGGAAGGCCCGCGCGAACAGGGCATAGCTCAGGAGATACAGGCCGGCGAACAGCAGCGTCGGCGCGAACTCGGGCAGGCCGAATACCGGGCCGTCGGCCGTGGTGATCGAGGGCACGACGAGGATGTAGCGCTCCAGCCAGAGCGCCGTGAGGCTCACGGCGGCGAAGAACCCCAGCGTCGCCCGCGCCTTCTTGGGCCCTACCCCGAGAAGGCCGAAGAAGGGCACGATGAACATCCCGACGAAGACGATCTTCGCCACGGGCACCCAGTGGCCCCAGAGCCGGCTGAAGACGAAGCCGGTCTCCTCGGGCAGGTTCCCGTACCAGATGACCTGGAACTGGGCCCACATGAGGTAGGTCCAGAACACGCTGAACCCGAAGCACAGCTTGCCCAGATCGTGGCGCTGCTTGGGCGAGATCAGATCCGCGATCCCGAGCTCGCGGCCCCCGTAAATCATCATGAGCGCCAGCAGCATGTGGCCGGCGAGGAAGGAGCCCATGAAGTACCAGCCGCCGAACAGGTTGGAGAACCAGTGGGGCTGGAGCGCCATCATGCCATCGAAGGCCACCGCTGTGAAGCCGAACGCATACAGGACGATGTAGATAGCGCCGAGGCGGCGGAGGCGGTGCTCGTTCACCTCGACCGCGCCCTCGGACCCGTCGTAGCCGGAGGTCATCCGGTCGAAACGGGACCGGCGGGCGCCCGAGACGGCCTCCTTCGCCGCGAACATGTCCGGCACGAGATCGGCTCGCACCAGCCGCCAGCCGACGAGGTACAGCGCCCCCAGAAGAACCACCAAGCGCGCGAACATGACGTCGTGGGAGAGCCACACGGCCTTCCCGTGCTGGAGCGCGTGCAGCTCGCCTGCCATGTGGCCATAGATGTGGGGATAGCCGACCGTGAAGATCAGAACCAGGCCGAGCAACGACACCGGCAGGAACGCGACCGAGGCCTCGGCGAAGCGGATGACGAGGCCGGACCAGCGGGCGTTCACGACTTTATGCACCGCCGCCACGGCGACGCTGCCGCCTGCCAGGCCGGTGAAGTAGACCCAGTTGACCTGGAACAGGTGCCAGGCTCGATCCGCATCCGGGCCGCCGAGCGCGCGGAAGAAGAGGAGGAGGCCCAGGATGGCGAGACCCGCGCCCAGCCCCAGGAAGACATCGTACCGACCGGTCACCGAGCGGGTGGTGAGACGACGGCGGACCCCCGCGAGGTTGGTCACTTGGGACCTCCCGGTGGGGCCGGCGGCAGCGGTGCGTCGGCCTGGAGCTTCCGGACGTGATTCACGATGGCCCAGCGATCCACTGGGTCGTACACCTTGTCGCCGTAACGCGGCATCAGACCGCGGCCATAGCGGATGATGCTGTAGATGTAGCCGTCGGTGTACGCGCGCGCCCGGGGGCTGATCAGCGGAAGCGCTCCGAGCTTGCGTCCCACCGGCCCATCACCCGCTCCGGCGGGACCGTGGCAGGTGGCGCAGAAGTTCTGGTAGAGCGTATCGCCCTTGGCCTCGATCGTCCCCGGGATCACGGCGGTCGCCGCCCCGTGCCGCGGCACCCCCCCTGGCGGGGCGCCGGCCGTCGGATTCTTGAGCGCGTCGGCCGTCGTGGTCTTGCCCTGGAGCCATTCCGCACTCCAGTCCGGCTCGCCGCCGGTGATCGGCACGGTGCCGTCCGGGGTGTACCGGGGCACGTCTGCACGGGAGTAGGGGTGCACGGACTTCTGGACCACCATCTGGTCGAACCAGGGGATGACTTCCCACAACTGGTCCGGGGAGGGCACGTCGTTGTAGTACCAATCGCACCCCCCGGCGGCGAGCGCGACGATCGCGACGAGCGCCAGCCGGTCACGCCGTCGCATGCCGGACCTCCACCGCTCCCGCATCGCGGAACAGCCGCTCGATCACCGGAGCCCCGTCGGGACCGGCGGGGACGAACACGCCGATCCGGTCGTCGCTGAAGCGTGGGTCGTACAGGACGCCGCGCTTCCCGAGCAGGATCGAGAGGAGCACCACGCCGAGCACGCTGGAGAGGGCGCCGAGCAGCACGGTCAGCTCGAAGCCGGGCACCACGAACGCGGGAATGGCGGCGATGGCCTTGCCTCCCACGAGCGTGGGCCAGTCGAGGTTCATCCAGATCGTCATCGCGAAGGCCGCCGTGGTCCCGGTGAGTCCACCGATGAGGGTGAAGACCCGCACCGGGCTCATCGGGGTCTCCAACGCTTCCTCGAGCTCGTGGTTCGGATGCGAGCAGTAGACGACCAGGTCCTTGTGACCGCCGGCCCGCAGCGCCTTGATCGCGTCGGTCGCCGCGTCGATGTGCTCGAACGAGGCGAGGACGCCGGGGACGATCCGGGGACGCCCGCCCATCAGTGCTGCGCTCCCCGCTTGCGCGGCAACGGGATCATTTCCTTGATCTCCTGGATCGCCACGATCGGGAAGGTCCGGGCGAAGAGCAGGAACCACATCCCGAACCAGCCGAACGACCCGGCGAGGATCCCCCAGTCGGCCCAGGTGGGATTGAGCTGGTCCCAGGCCCAGGGGAGGTAATCGTTCGACAGCGACGACACGATGATCACGAAGCGCTCGAACCACATCCCGATGTTGATGAAGATCGAGATCACGAAGAGTGCGGTCAGGTTGACCCGGATCTTCCTGAACCAGAGCAGTTGGGAGACGAACGCGTTGCAGATGATCATCGACCAGCCGGCCCACCAGTAGGGCCCGAACGCCCGGCGCCAGAAGGTGGTCTGCTCGAAGGGGTTCCCGCTGTACCAGGCGATGAAGTACTCCATCCCGTAAGCGTAGAACAGAATCGAGCCGGTGAGCAGCGTGAGCTTCGCCAGATTGTCGAAGTGGTAATCGGTGATCATGTGCTCGATCTTGAGCACGCGCCGGAGCGGGATGACGAGAGTCAGCACCATCCCAATGCCCGAATAGATGGCGCCGGCCACGAAATACGGCGCGAAGATCGTTCCGTGCCAGCCGGGCACGATGCTCGACGCGAAGTCCCAGGACACGATCGAGTGTACCGAGAGCACCAGCGGCGTCGCCAGCGCGGCAAGATACAGATAAGCGCGGGAGTAGTGGCGCCACTGGTTGTCGGTGCCGAGCCAGCCGGCCGACGCAAACTTGTAGACCAGCTTCCGCCAGCCGCCGACCTTGTCCCGCACGGCCGCCACGTCGGGAACGAGGCCGTAGACCAGAAACGTCGTCGAGACGGTGAAGTAGGTCGTGATCGCGAAGACGTCCCAGATGAGCGGCGACTTGAAATTGGGCCAGAGGTATCGCTGATTCGGATAAGGAAGCAGCCAGTAGAAGAGCCACTGCCGGCCGATGTGGATGATCGGGAACAGCGCGGCCGTCATGACGGCGAACACCGTCATCGCCTCGGTCGAACGGTAGACCGCCGTGCGCCAGGGTGAGCGGAACAGGTAGAGGATCGCCGAGATCAGCGTGCCGGCGTGGCCGATGCCGATCCAGAAGACGAACGTCGTGATGTAGACGCTCCAGAAGACCGGCGGCTGGTAGCCGGCGTGACCGAGTCCGTCCTTGACCAGGATCAGCAGCGTCAGGGCGCCCACCAGGAAGAGGCCCACCGCCCCGAAGAACAGCAGGACATAGCCGGTGCTGGGCTTCCCGAGCGTCGCGACGACGTCGCGGGTGACGTCTGCGTGCGTCTGGGTGATGACGGGTTCCTGCGCGAGCACGGCCATCGCTACGCCTCCGTCCGGTGGGTCACCTTGGCCAGATAGGTGATCGCCGGGCGGGTGTTGATCTCTTCGAGCACGTGATAGCCGCGGTGGTCCTGACTGCTCTGATGGACCCGGCTCGCGGGATCGTGCAGATCACCGAACACGATGGCGTCCGAGGGACAGGCTTGGGCGCAGGCGGTGGTGAACTCGCCGTCCCTGAGCGGGCGACCCTCCAGCCGGGCCTGGTTCTGCGCCCCGCGAATCCGCTGGATGCAGAAGGTGCACTTCTCCATCACCCCGCGCGCCCGCACCGTGACGTCTGGGTTGAGCTGGAGGTTGAGGGGCGCGGGCCACGCCTGCTCGTTGTACTTGTACCAGTTGAAGTACCGCACCTTGTAGGGACAGTTGTTGGCGCAGTACCGCGTGCCGACGCAGCGGTTGTAGACCTGGGCGTTGAGGCCGTCCACCGTGTGGTAGGCCGCGTAGACCGGGCAGACCGGCTCGCAGGGGGCGTTGGCGCAGTGCTGGCAGAGCATCGGGACGAACCTCGCCTCCACCGACCCGACCTCGGGCGACGTCGGATCGCCGCCCTCCCAGTACCGCTCGATCCGCATCCAGGTCATCTCTCGGCCGCGATGGATCTCGTCCTCACCCACGGTCGGAATATTGTTCTCTGCGTAGCACGCGGTGACGCACGCCGAGCAGCCGGTGCACTTGGCCAGGTCGATCGTCATTCCCCACTGAGGATGCTCGCCGACGTAGTCGCCCTTGCGGGTCCGAGCCTGGACTTCGGCGGCCCATCCCTTGATCGCCTCGAGCTCGCGCTCGGTGTTGGGCTCGGCTTCCGCGTGGCCCTCGGCGGCCGCTACCTCCTTGACCGAGAGACCCTTGGCCGCAAGCGCCACGGGCATTGCCTCCGCGATCCCGCGGCCCAGCTGGCGCGGGTTGCCCTCGGTGGAGGCGAGCTTCTGGTAGCGTCCGGTCTTCTCGATCGAGACTTTGGCCGACAGGTAGGGCACGAACGGCTGTCCGGGTTTGACCGCCAGCAGATCGAGGGCGTTCACCCCTCGTCCCTTGGCGTAGCCGTATTCCGTGTGTCCGAAGCCGAGGGGCACCGACAGGACGTCGGGCCGGAGGCCGGGATAGATGTAGACCGGCGCTTCGATCGTCCCCTGCGGAGACGTGAGGCGCACGATTTCGCCGTTGCGGACGTCGATCCTGGCGGCGGTCGCGGGGTGGACCTCGACCCAGGAATGCCAGGTGATCTTGGTGACCGGGTCCGGGTTCTCCAGCAGCCAGGGCTTGTTGGTGCCCCGGCCGTCGTAGAGGAACGACGAGGCGTGGGGCGCGAAGTAGAACTCGCCGGCCCCGTCGAAGGCGGGGGCGGTGTAGGCCGCCGTGACGCCGGCCACCGGCTTTGCTTCGACCGCCGTCCGCTCGCTGTAGACCCCGCCCCGCTGGAGCGCGGCCCGCCAGAAACCCTCGGCGTCGGCCTGGCCTTGCGCCTTCGCAAAGTCGGCCCAGCGCGCCTTGAGGTGGGCCTCGTAGGTCGGCGCGGTGAACTTGGCCAGCGCGCCGCCGACCTTCCGCGCCGTCTCGAGGAGCACGTCACCCGTCGCCATCGTCGTGAACACTGGCTCCATCACCGGCTGCATCAGGCCGGCGACACCGGCCCGTGGCCGGGCATCGTCCCAGCGCTCCAAGGCGTGGTGGTCCGGCAGGAGCAGATCGCATTGCGCGGCGGTCTCGTCCAGATAGGACGACGTGGACACCTTGAAGCCGGCCTTGGCGAACTTCGCGGCGAACCCGGTCGACCCGGGCTGCGTGTAGAGCGGATTGGCCTCGTGGACCAGAAGCAAGGCCACCTGGCCGCCGTCCAGCGCAGACCCGAGCGCGTCCAACGCGGCAGCGCCGTCGCCAGTCTGGAGATCGGCGCCGAACAGCACCGTCTGGCCGATGTTGCCGGCCACCCAGTTCAGGATGGCGACCGCGGCGCAGGCCTCCACCGCCCCGCGGTGCTGGCTGCCGACGCCGCCGGCCACGGCCAGGCTGGGCGTCGCGCCCGCCAGCTCCGCGGCGATGCGGCGGATCGTCTCGACCGGAAGTCCCGATTCCCGGGCCGCCGTCTCCGGAGTGACGCCCGCGAGCGACGGGCCGAACGGGCCGGCCGCCGCGCCGTGCTCCGTCACCAGCAGGTTGGCCAGGGCCAGGGCCAGCGCCGCCTCCGAGCCCGGCCGGATGGCGTGCCACTCGTCGGCGTTCTGGCCGGTGAGCGACATGCGGGGCGCGAAGGCCACATGCTTGGCCATCCGGCCGTCGTGGAATCCGTGCGACACCGCGAAGCCGCGCTGATTTTCAACCGGCGCCAGCCAGGTCTCGAGGAAGTCGGCGCCGAAGGACAGGATGTATTGCGCCTTGGCGAAGTCGTGCGCGGGCAGCTCGTCCCGGCCGAAGACGGCTTTGTTGGCGGCACGCACCGGTTCGTGGTCAAACGGCTGATATCTCACGACCCGGCCACCCAGGGCCGAGGTCCAATCGGCGAGCAGATCGGAGAGCGTGCCCCGCCCCGCACCCGAGATGACCGCCACCTTCCCGCCGGCCGCGGTGAGCTTGACCGCGAGCCGCTGGATTGCGTCGTCCCAGGTGATCGCCTGGAAGGCGCCGCCGGCGGTCCGGGCCATGGGGGTCTTCACCCTTCCGGGATTGTACAGGCCCTGAAGCGCCGCCTGGCCGCGGGAGCACAGCTTGCCCCGATTGACCGGGTGGTCCGGATTGCCCTCGAGCTTGATGGCCCGCCCTTCCCGGGTCTTCACGTGCACGCCGCAGCCGGCCGAGCACTCGTTGCAGGTGCTCGCGTACCAGGTGGCCACGCCGGGGATCTGGTCCTCCGACTGCACCAGATAGGGGATGAGCTTCTGTACCCGGTCGGTGGAGCAGCCGGAGAGCACGGCGGCGCCCGCCCCCGAAACTCCCAGCACCGAGAGGAAGCGGCGGCGGTCGATGGTTGACGGGTTGTTGTCGGCCTCGGCCATGAAGGCTCCGCTAACGGCTAATGGCTAGTAGTGACACGCCGAGCAGTCCCGGGTCACGTGCCGCTCCAGATGGCACGTGATACAGAACCCCATATTGTTGACGTTGTTCACCTTGTAGACCTGGGGCATGCGGGCGACGTCGCCGTGGCAGGTCTGGCAGGCGTTGGGACCGAGCACCTTGATGTGGCGCATGTGCGGGAAATGGGCGTGCCGGGCAACGAAGTGGACCCGCACCCATTCGATCGGCTGCTTCTGCGCCCAGGCGTCCCGGACCTTCTTGATCTCGACCTTGTGGCTACTGTCGCTCCCACCAATGACCGTGTGGCAGCCCATGCAGGTTTGCATCGAGGGGATGCCGGGCTCCGAAGAGACGGCCACCGAGTAATGGCAGTATTGGCACTGGATTTTGTACTGGCCGGCGTGAATGTCGTGCCGGAAGAAGACCGGCTGGCGCGGACCGAGCAGTCGGCCCGTGTCGCCGGGGGCGAGCAGCGGTGCCTTGGCCGAGTCTGCGACCGCCCTGGGCGCCTGCGCGCCGCTCGAGCCCGAGGTGAGCGCGAGCGCCGCGAGGCCGATCGCCGCCGCGCACGCCCCTGCCCCGATCAGAACCAGCTTCCGCATCGTCCTCACCAGTCAAACGCCGGGCTGCTCGAGTGCATCGGCCCCGGCGTGGCGGACCGCGCAACGGTCAGAAACGTCGAATGATTGTACGCGAAAAACTGCACGCCGGGAGGGTCCGCCCTCGGGCGGGAGTAAGTATAGTCATCCGCCGCGAAACTCCACAACCACACCGATACCCCGTTCCAGCACCGGGGTTACACCGCCCGCCGCCGGCGGATCGCCGTGGCCGCCCCGATCCATTCGGCCTTGCGCCGAACCAGGCCGAGAAACGCCTCGATGCTGCGGCGGTCGGAGAGCGAGACCCAGCACCACTTGACGGGGCCGGTGCGCTGGCCGTCGCGGATGGCCTGCCGCAGCACCTCGGCCAGCCGCGCCAGGGCCAGGGTGCGGCTCTCCTCTTCGTCCGTGAGCGTGAGCGTCGCGCTCGCCCCGCTCGTGATCGGATGCAGCCAGCAGAGCTTGCGGGACCCGATGCCGTATTCCCAGGTCCAGCCCCACGGTGAGCCCATGAAGCGGATCTGCTCTCCGGCACCCCGCACGGCCAGGAGGCCGGTCCGCGCGAGCCGGAACCGCTCGGCGACGGGGCGCGGCAGGTCGCGATAGGGCGCGGCCGGCTTAGGGGCGGAGTCGCCGAGATGGTACGGGCTGGCGGCCCAGTAGGCGGCGGAGCGTCCCACGGCTAGGTCTCCCTGGCGCTTGGCGCCGCCGGCTCCGTCGGTTCAGCCCGCGCCATTACCCCTTCGCGGGAGAGATAGCGCCCCACTTCGATCCCCATGGCGCGCAGCAGCGATGCTTCGCGCGCGTCCGGAGCCGCCCGGAAGACCAGCTCGCGGAACGAGCGCATCACATGGGCCGGATGGCGGGTCTTGAAAAAGTCGATGGCCCAGAGCGCCCGCTCCCAGTCGGCGAACAGGGTCTCCAGGATCTCATGGGTGGCGGGCGGGGCCGTCTTGCGGGGCGGCTTGAACGGAAGCGCGTCGCCATCACGCGCGAGCCAGGTCTCGTAGGCCATGATGGCTACCGCCTGGGCCAAATTGAGCGACGGATGGGCCGGATCGGTCGAGATCGTCACCAGCAGGTCGCAACAATCCAGCTCGTCGTTGGTGAGGCCCGAGTCCTCCCGTCCCGCCACGATCGCCACGGGACCGTCCGCCGCCCGCTCGCGCAGCCGGGCCGCGGCGACGCGGGGGCGCACGACGGAGCGTTTGGCGGCCCGCTCCCGCCCGGTCAGCACGGCCGCGTAGACGCAGTCGGCCAACGCGTCGGGGAGGGAGGCGTGCACCGTCATCCGCCCGACGACGTCGGCGGTATTGTGGGCGATCCCCTCGATGCGGTATGCGTCCAGCTCCACCTCCGGCTTCACCACCCGGACGGTGTCGATACCGAAGTTCTTGGCGATCCGGACTGCGCTGGCGACGTTCACCAGGTCCTGCGGCGACACGAGCACCAGCACCGGCGCCCCGGCGGCCGCCGTCCCGTTCATAGTCACGGCTCGCTCAGGAAGGCGACGTCGTGCCGCTTGGCCTTGAGGGCCTGGACAAACCCGGCCTTCTCCACCGCCTTCATGTACGCCTCTTTCGGCTCCACGAGGCCCTGATCCACGAGCTCCAACAGCGCGTCGTTCAGCGTCACCATCCCGGTCTTCCGGTTGGTCTGTATGATGGACGGGATCTGGAACGTCTTCCCCTCGCGAATCAGGTTCGATAC
>JBGQIW010000059.1:0-16564 GCA_041498715.1 Gemmatimonadota bacterium
CCGGAGCACCCCGTGAGTCGAGCCGAGCGCGAAGAGCAGGTCGTCTTTCTCTCCGCCGTCCGGACCGGCTTCGGCAGCTTTGGCGGCACCCTCAAGGAGCACACCGCCACCGACCTCGGGGTGCTGGCCGCACAATGTGCCATCGCCCGGGCCGGCCTCGCTCCTGCCGACATCGAGCATGTCATTTTCGGCAACGTGGTTCAGACCTCGACCGACGCCGCGTATCTGGCGCGGCACGTGGGGCTGCGAGCCGGATTGCCGGTCGAAACTCCCGCGGTCACCGTCAACCGGCTCTGCGGCTCGGGTTTCGAGGCGATCGTCCAGGCCGCGCACCGCATTCTTCTCGGCGAGGCTCACGCGGTGCTGGCCGGCGGGACCGAGTCGATGAGCCAGGCGCCCTATGTGCTGCGCGGCGCCCGGTGGGGCACCCGGCTGGGCCAGCCGCCCGGGCTGGAGGACAGCCTGTGGGACTCGCTGCGCGACGCGCAGTGCGGCCTCACGATGGGGGAGACCGCGGAGAATCTGGGGCAGCGCTACGGCGTCACCCGAGCGGACGCCGATGCTTACGCCCTGTCGAGTCAGCGGCGGGCCAAGGCCGCGTGGGACGCGGGAGCGTTCCGGAACGAGGTGATTCCGGTCCCGGCGCGAAACTCCAAGACCAAGCAGACCGTCGAGTGGGCCGTGGACGAGCATATGCGACCCGACACGACGCCGGAGGCGCTGGCCAAGCTGGCGCCCGTCTTCCGGAAGGACGGCCTCGTGACCGCGGGAAATGCGTCCGGCATCGCCGACGGCGCGGGGGCCCTCGTCGTCGCGGGCGAGCGGTGGGCCCGCGACCGTGGGCTCCGACCCCTCGGGCGGCTGGTGAGCTGGGCCGTCGCCGGAGTCGATCCGGCGGTCATGGGCATCGGTCCCGCGCCGGCGGCCCGGGCTGCGGTTGCCGGTGCCGGACTCGGGCTGGACCAGATGGATCTGATCGAAGTGAACGAGGCGTTCGCGGCGCAGTACGTCGCGGTCGAGCGCGAGCTCGGCCTGAATCGAGAGCGCACCAACGTGGACGGCGGCGCCATCGCGATCGGGCATCCGCTCGGGGCCACCGGCGCGCGAATCACCGCCCATCTCCTGCACGCGCTACGGCGTCGCGGGGGCCGCCTCGGCCTGGGCTCTGCCTGCATCGGCGGGGGCCAGGGCATCGCGGTGATCGTCGAATCGCTCGCCGCCTAGAGGGAGGACTCACCCAATGGAAATCCTGACCGCCGGGCTCGCCGTCGCCGTGGTCTACCTGTTCGCCAGCCTGCGGATCATCCGGCAGTACGAGCGGGCCGTCACCTTTTTCCTCGGCCGCTTTTCGGGGACCAAGGGACCCGGACTGATCTTCGTGCCGGCGCTGTTCGCGCACGCCAAACGGATCTCGCTTCGGATCGTGGCGCTGGACATTCCGCCCCAGGACGTGATCACCCGCGACAACGTCACGCTGAAAGTGAACGCGGTGCTCTACATGCGGGTGATGGACCCCGAGAAGGCCGTCATCGAGATCGAGGACTATCTCTATGCCACCAGCCAGCTCGCCCAGACCACGCTGCGCTCCGTTCTGGGGGAGGTCGAGCTGGACGAGCTGCTTGCCGACCGGGAGAAGATCAACGCGATCCTCAAGCGGATCATCGATGAGCGCACCGAGCCGTGGGGAATCGAGGCGTCCGCCGTCGAGGTCAAGGACGTCGATCTCCCCGAGTCGATGAAGCGGGCGATGGCCCGTCAGGCCGAAGCCGAGCGGGAGCGGCGCGCAAAGGTGATCGCGGCACAAGGCGAGCTCCAGGCCTCCGCCACGCTGGCGCAGGCGGCGCACACCCTGGGTGCCGAGCCCAACGGGCTTCAGCTCCGGTATCTCCAGACGGTCGCGGAGATCGCCACCGAGAACAACTCGACCACTCTCTTCCCCATCCCGATCGAGATGTTCCGGCCCTTCATCCGGATGGCCGAGCAGGGGACGGCACCGGCGCCGGGACCGGCCGCGCTGCCGCTGCCGCTGCCGCGGGTGACGACTGGAGACCCGCCGCTCCCGCCGGAGCAGCAGCAGACCCTGGCCGCGCCAGCCGACACCACCGGCATGCCGGCGCATGAGCTCAGCGACCTGATGAGTCGCCTCCGGGTCGAGGCCGCCCGGGCCGCGAAAGACAACGATGGCTGAGCCGCCGGTCCGGATCGACCGTGCAGCGCTCGACCGGATCATTCAGCGCGCGGCGGAGCTGCAGACCGGCGATCGCGATATCGCGGAGCAGCTGACCCCGGAGGAGGTGCTGGCGCTCGGGCGGGAGGTCGGCATCCCCAACCGCTACCTGCGCCAGGCGATGCTGGAGGAGCAGGCCCGGCTGCCCGATCAGGAGCAGAGCGGGCTCTGGGAGCGGCTCGCCGGACCGGCGCTCGTCGGCACTTACCGGGTCATCCGGGGCGATGCCGGCGCCATCGAGCGGTCTCTGATCCGCTACATGGAGCAGCACGAGCTGCTCGCGCTCCAGCGCCAGCAGCCGGGGCGCATCACCTGGGAGCCCCTCGGGGGAATACCGGCGGCGATCCGGCGGTCAACCGCAGCGCTGGGGTCGGGGACGCGCCCGTTCATGCTCTCCAAGGTCGAGCTCGTGACCGCCACCCTCACGCCCCTCGAGGCGGACTACTGTCACGTGGCGCTGCAGGCGAGCGTGCGGGGGATGCGGAGCGCGTACGTGGGTGCAGGCGCCGCGGTGGTCACCGCCAGTGCCGGCGCGACGGCGGCGCTGCTGGTGCTGAGCGCTTTTCTCCCCGTGGCGGTGTTGCCCATCCCGCTCGGGCTGGGCATCGGCTACGCCACCTTTCGCCGGTTCCGCCCAGTCGCCGCCCGCGCGCTGCTCGGTCTCGAACGGGCGCTGGACGACGTGGAGGGCGGGGCCGTACTGCCGGCACGCCAGCTTTCCGAACGAGGCCCCGGATTGCTGGACGTGATCGCGAATGAAGTGCGAAGGGCTTTGGGAAGCCATTAGCCGTTGACGACCCAGTCTGCCGACATCCGGACCGTCGCCGTGCTCGGCTGCGGCCTCATGGGCGCCGGGATCGCCCAGGTCTCGGCGGCGGCCGGGTATTCGACGATCGTGCGCGATGTGGACCAGGCACAGGTCGCACGGGGCCGGGCCGCGATCGAGAAGTCCCTCGCCAAGCTGGTCGAGAAGGGAAAGCTCGCTGCCTCCGATCGCGACGCTGCGCTGGCGCGGCTCAGCTTCGCGACCGACCTCGCCGCAACGGCGGGCGCGGATCTGGTGATCGAGGCGGTCACCGAGGATCTCGCCCTCAAGAACCGGCTCTGGGCCGAGCTCGACGGGCTCTGCCCGCCCGAAACGATCTTCGCCTCGAACACGTCGAGCATCCCGATCGGCTCCATGGCCGCGGCTACCCGGCGACCCGACCGCTTCGTCGGCCTCCACTTCTTCAACCCGGTCCCCCTGATGCCGCTGGTGGAAGTCGTGCGTCCCGCCGCCGCGAGCCGGGAGACATTCGAGCGGAGCCTGGCCTTCGCCCGGAGCCTCGGGAAGGAGACCGTGGTGGCGAAGGACGCGCCGGGGTTCATCGTCAACCTGCTGCTGGTGCCGTACCTGCTCGACGCGGTGCGCGCGCTCGAAAGCGGAGTGGGCACCGTGGTGGACATCGACACCGCGATGCGGCTTGGCTGCGGCTACCCCATGGGACCGTTTACCCTGCTCGACGTCGTCGGGATCGACACCGTCGTCCGGATCTCGGAGATCATGCTCGCCGAGTACCGCGACCCACGGTACTCGGCACCCGCTCTGATTCGTCGGATGGCGGCCGCGGGCCGCCACGGGCGGAAGAGCGGCAAGGGGTTTTACGACTACTCTGTGGACCCGCCGGCTCCGTCCCCGGCCTGACCCCGCTTCTTCTGGAGTCCTGATGCTCGGCTACGACTGGCCCCGCGTCCACGCGTTGATCGTCTCCTTCCCGGTGGCGCTGCTCACGACCGCAGTCCTCTTCGAGCTTGCTTCCCTCGCGCTCAAGAAGGCCGCGCTGCGCCCCATCGGCTTCGCGCTGCTGCTGGTCGGTACGCTCGCCGCCGGCGCCGCGGTGCTCATCGGACTTCAGGCGGAGGACGCCATCCAGCACGGGAACGCCATCCACCACCTGTTGGACGAGCACGAAACCCTGGCCTACTTCACGCTCGGCACCTTCGCGGTGGTGGCGCTCTGGCGGCTGGTGCGGGAGCGGAAGATGGGCAGCGCCGAACGGGTGGCCGCGTTCGTGCTTTCGCTCGCCGGTTTGGGCTTCCTGGTGGATACGGGGCATCATGGCGGCAAAATGGTGTTCGAGCACGCGGCGGGCGTGCCCGACTCGACGATGCGGGCCGAGCTCAAGGACCGAAGCGAGGGACACGTGCACGGCGCCGGCCAGCCGGCCGACCACCACGACCACGCCGACGATCACGACCGCGGCGCGGCCGCGCCTGACTCCTCGCCGCACAAGGACTGAGCGATGCGCTCCTGGTGGGCGATCGGGCTGGTGCTACCGGTCGCCGCGTGCCTCCTGTCCACCACTCGGCCCGGCTTCGAGCCCCTTCCCGGCGTCCAGAAGGCGGAGGTCCGGCTCCTGCCGGCCGCCGCGACCCAGCGCCTCGGTGAGGTGCTGCTGGAGGATTCGATTCCCGTCACGAGGGTCGAGTCCCGGGATGGATATGTCCAGACGTCGTGGTTCGACGCTGAAACCGGTCAGCCGACGCGGCGGTCGCCGCTCGGGCCGGGGGTGGTTCGGGTGCGGGGGTGGGTGAATCCGGGCAGATACGGGCACAGCGATCTGCGGGTCGAGGTCGCGTATCGCGCGCTCCGTGACCCGTCGGTTCCCGGACGCGAGCTCGAGCGCCCGGTCCCGCCGGATCACCCGGTCAGACTGAGAGTGCAGGCCGCGCTGGACACGCTCGCGCGCCGCTTCGGCGACTAGACCACGTAGGCCCGCACCCACTCCTCGAGCTGGGCGAGGTTGAGGCCCGCGTCCTTGCAGGGCCCCGACGGCAGGGTCATCGTGAGCCCGAGCACGGGCACCTTACCCGCCACATCGTGCAGTCCGCTCACCATGTCCCGCTCACATGCCACCGCGACCACCGCGCGCGGCCGCCGCTCGCGAATCACCCGGCGCGCAAGCTGCCCCCGGGTGGCCACGAAGACGGGAACGCCGTACCGTCCCGCTACCCCGAGCACGCCATCGAGCGTCTCCTTCGACAGGCACCGGGGAATCAGCAACAGCAGCTCTCCCTTCCCGACTTTCCGCTTCCGCATGAGCGCCAGCGCGTTATAGACCTTCACCGCAGCGTTCTCGACCCAGTCGCGGCGTCCGAACCGGCTGGCCACCTTGGACGTCCAGCGCATGAGCCGGAGGAACGGCCCTCGCTCTGCCAGCCGCTCGGGAAGGATCGGCCTGCGGCTCCTGTAGGCCAGGGCGAGCAGCGCCCACCACACGAGGAGCACGGCACCCCCCGACCACCAAAGCATCCAGAGGACACGCGGTACGGCGGGGTGGATCAGGCCGAGGCGGGGCCCCAATAGATAAAGGAAGAGGGCCGCGACCACCCCTGCGATCGCGATGCTAAGGGCCGCCCAGCCGAAGAAGAGGACCGGGGATGAGTCGTAGTTCCCTTTGTTGGGCAGGGGGGTACCGTCCCATTCGTCCCACTCGTGCCCCAACCGGCGATCGACGTCGATGTGGATGAGCTGGGCGCGGGGTGCCGGCGAGGCGGCGGGGACGTCTGACATAGGGAAGCACAATTCTCGCGTTTCGGCGTTTGCTTGGCAAGGGAGCCCGATTCTAGCTTTGCATATGCCCTCCGAGCCTCCCCTCCGCGGCCTGTTCCGAACCGACGGGCGAGCCCGGGCCGCGTACGCCGAGGGGGCGGGCATCTATCGCATCATCCCCCGCGCCGTTTCGCTCCCCGCCGACGTCGACGACCTAGTCCAGCTCGTCCGCTGGGCGGCCGCCGAGCGGATCCCGCTCGTTCCCCGGGGCGCAGGAAGCGCTATGGGCGGGGGCAACGTGGGCGACGGCGTCGTGGTGGACCTCACCAGCATGGACGGCCCCGGTCTCGAGGTTCGGCCTGCGGAGCGTAGGGCGCGGATGCGAGCGGGGACCTCGCTGGGCGAGCTCGAGGCCCTGGCGGCCCAGCACACGCTCCGCCTCCCTCCCGATCCTTCCAGCTGGCGCTGGGCCACCGCCGGCGGGGTGGTCTCGACCAACGCTGCCGGCGCGCGCTCGCTTCGGTACGGCAGCGTGCGCCGCTGGGTGGAGAGCGTCACGCTCGTCACCGCCGACGGCGACGTGGCGCGGCTCGCCCGCGGCGCCGAGCCCGCGCCGGCATTTCCGCCCCGCCCCAACGCCGCTGCACTCGCCCGCTTCGAGCGCGACACGGCGCCTGCCATCCGCGAGGCAAGCGAGCTGATCCGGTCGCGCTTCCCGCGCACCACCAAGAACTCGTCGGGGTTTGCGCTGGATGCCTACCTCCGCTCCGGCGATGCTCTCGACCTCATCGTGGGAGCGGAGGGCACGCTCGGATTCGTCACCGAGGTGGATTGGCGCCTCGATCGCGTGCCCGCCGCTCGGGGCGGCCTCCGGATCGTCCTGCATGACTATGCGACCATGACCGAGCTGGTCGAGCGGCTCGTCGCCTTCGGCGCCTCATCCGTGGAGCTCCTGGACCGGACCTTTCTCGAGCTCGTGGCGACGGGCGGCGGCGACTACGCGGCCGCTCTTCCAGGGCCCGGGATCGAAGCGATCCTGCTGGTCGAGCTGGAGGCCGGGAGCCCCGATGAGCTGCGCTCGTTGGCCGAGTCGGCGGTAGCGGCTGCCCGCCCGCTCTCGTTCGAGGTGGACGCGTCGCTGTCCCGCGACGGCGCGGAGCGGCTTTGGCGCCTGCGTCACGCGGCCAGCCCGATCCTGGCCGGCCTGCCTCCGGAGCGCCGCTCGCTGCAGGTGATCGAGGACGGCTGCGTCCCCGTTGCGCGCGTGGGCGACTACGTCGCCGCCGTGCGTGCGGCCGCGGCGGCACGCGGACTGGCGGTGGTGATCTTCGGTCACGCCGGCGACGGCAATGTGCACGTCAACCTGCTCCCGGAGCTCGACCGGGCCGGATGGGAAGCCGAGGTGGCCGGCCTGCTGGAGGAGATCACGGACACCGTGGTCAGTCTGGGTGGGGTGCCCTCGGGCGAGCACGGCGACGGCCGGCTCCGGGCCGGCTTTCTCGAGCGGGTCTACGGGCGCGAGATCGTCGCCCTCTTTCGCCGAGTGAAGGACAGCTTCGATCCCCTTGGGATCCTGAACCCGGGCATTATCCTTCCGTCCGGCGAGGCGCCCATCGCCCGGCTCAAGGCCGGCTCGGGCGCCGTCCCGCTTCCTCCGGACATCGCGGCGGCCCTGCGTGACATCGAGCGTGGCGGCGGCTACGCCCGGCGGCGGCTCGAGATCGCGGACGACCAATAGCCCACAGCCCCGACATGGACATCATCAAGCACCCGACCGTCTCGCTCATCGCCCGTCCCCAGTTCACCGAGCCGGCCCATCTCCGGGTCGAGTGGAAGGGCGAGGCGACCGACGGGGAGCGGGTCGCCGAGTACGCCGGGCGGCTCTGCTATATGAGCCAGCACAACCCGGCCGGGCGGACGACGGCCGAGTATTTGCAGAACATCCTGCGCCAGGGGCACGGCTCGGTGTTCGAGCACGCAGTCTACGTCCTGCTGGTGGAGGGAATCTCCCGGTCCTGCAGCCACGAGCTGGTCCGTCATCGGGCCGGGTTCGGCTACTCCCAGCTCTCGCAGCGCTACGTGGACGAGTCGCACGCGGCGTTCGTGATGCCGCCGGCGATCCAGGGAGACCCGGCCCTCGAGGCGGCCTGGACCGCGCAGGTGACGGCCGCGCAGACCGCCTACGTCGCCGCCGTCGAGGGGCTCATGGTCAAGTACGCCTGGATCGAGGACCGGATGCATCGGCGGAAGATGGCCCGGGAGGCGGCGCGGAGCGTGTTGCCCAATGCGACCGAGGTGAAGATCGTCGTCAGCGCCAACGTCCGCGCGTGGCGCACGATGCTCGAGCTCCGCCTGGCCGAAGGTGCCGAGCTCGAGATCCGCCGGATGGCGATCGCTTGCCTGCGCGTGCTCCGCGAGGAAGCGCCCGCGCTCTTCGCCGACGTCGAGATCTATCGCGCTCCGGACGGGACGGAGGCGGGTCGGGTCGGGTTCCACAAGGTGTAGTCTTGCAAAAACCTATTGTGCACCTGAATTCTTTTCCTTACTTTAGAATCGTCAGGTAGTCACTCGTCACGGCTCGTCTCGCGCGGACGGCCTTTTTTGTAGAGGGCGCTCTGCCAATTCGGATCGGACTCGCGTTCAACGTGAAGCCCGAGGTTGGAACAACCGGGCCCACGATCGACTCCCCCACGACCGACGAACCTCCCAGTCGGGCCCTCCGGCCCGACCTCCCGCAGCCCGACCTCTACATCGAGTGGGACGACCCGGCGACGATCGACGCCGTGGAGCACGCGCTGGCCAACGTGGGCGAGGTGATCCGCCTGGAGGCCGACGCCGAGTTCCCCACGCGGCTCCGCGACTACCGGCCCGACTTCGTCTTCAACATCGCCGAGGGGCTCTTCGGCGCGAGCCGTGAGAGCCACGTCCCGGCCATCTGCGAGTTCCTCGGCGTGCCCTATCACGCCTCGGATCCCCTCGCGCTCGGCCTCTGCCTTCACAAGGGCCGCGCCAAGGAGATCCTCGAGCGCTATGGCGTGCCCACGGCGCCCTTCCGGCTGGCGCGCACGGTCGCCGATGCGCGCTCCACGCGACTCCCCTTCCCCCTGTTCGTGAAGCCGGCGTTCGAGGGCTCCGGCAAGGGCGTCTCGAGCAAGAGCGTCTGCCACAACCGGGGCGAGCTCACCACCCAGGTCGGCTATCTTCTCGCCACCTACCGCGAGCCCGTCCTCATCGAGACCTATCTGCCCGGCCGCGAGTTCACCGTCGCCATCCTCGGAAACGGGGACGAGGCACGGTGTTTGCCCATCGTCGCCCTGTGCTTCGACACACTGCCTCGGGGCGCCCCGCCGATCTACGGATACGAGGCGAAGTGGCTCTGGGACACGCCGGCCCATCCGCTCGAGATCTTCGAGTGCCCGGCCCGGATCCCCGAGCCGCTCGCCGAGCAGGTCCGCGAGGCGGCGCTGGGTGCCTACCACGCTCTGGACTGCCGTGACTGGTGTCGCGTCGATCTCCGCTGTGACGCCGCCGGTCGCCCCATGGTCGTTGAGTTGAACCCGCTGCCGGGCATCCTGCCGGACCCGCGGGACAACTCCTGCTTCCCGAAGGCCGCAGCCGCGGCCGGGATGTCGTACGACGAGCTGATCTGCACCGTGGCGGACATCGCCTGGCGGCGGATCAGCGGCGGTTCACTCTTGGCAGGGGTAGCCTCATGAGAGCAGCGATCATCTACGACGCGGGCAGCGCCGAGTGGAGCCCGCAGGATGTGGCCGCCGTGCTCAGCAACGTGCACGAGGTCCGCACCTCGCTCCGCCGCCGCGACCACGACGTCGAGCTCGTCCCGGTCCGCCTGGGCGAGTTCCGCTGGCTCTCCCGCGCCCGCAAAGCCGACCTCATCGTCAACCTGTGCGAGGGGATCAACGGCCACGCCAAGTACGAGGACTTCGTCGTCAACACGCTCGAGCTCACCGGGCTCCCGTTCACCGGCTGCCGGGCCTGGCCCGTCGCCGTCTGCCACCGGAAGCAAGTCGCCAACACGCTGCTCCGGAACGCGGGAATCCCCATCCCGAGCTTCGTCCTCGCGCAGGGCACCTCGATCCCTGGCGACATTCCGCTCCCGGCGATCGTGAAGCCGGCGGCGGAAGACGCGAGCGTGGGCATCGACGGGAGCGCGGTTTGCACGACCCGCAAGGCACTTCGCAAGCGGGTCGTCCAGATGACGGAGCAGTTCGAGGACGTGATGATCCAGGAGTATGTGGCCGGGCGGGAATTCAACGTCGGCTTCGTCGGCCGCCAGATGTTCCCGATTTCCGAGATCCGCTTCGACTCGATGCCGGCCGACACCTGGCCCATCGTCACCTACGCGGCCAAGTGGAGCACCGGGAGCCCGGACGACCTCGGCACCGTTCCGGTCTGCCCGGCCGAGATCACCCCCGAGCTGACCAAGCGGATCTCCCACGTCGCCTGGCGTGCGTGGGAGCTGCTGGCCGGCGCCGAGGGGTACGGCCGGGTCGACCTCCGGGTCACCGAGGACGGCCAGCCTTACGTGCTCGAGGTCAACCCGTCCCCCGACCTCTCCAGCAACGCCGGGCTCGCCCGCATGGCGCAGGCCTTCGGCTGGGATTACGACGAGCTGGTCAACCAGATCGTGGACGAGGCGTTGACCCGGATGCAGCCCAGCCGGTTCGCCGCCGAGCTCGCCAGCGGGGTGCCGGCCGCCTGACCGGGACGCTGGCCCGGCCGACGCTCCGGCCGCTCGCGGCTGCCGACCGCCGCCGCATCGAGGAGATTACCCGGGCGGTCGGCCTCTTCCGCGAAGACGAAGTGCCGGTTGCCCTGGAAGTCTTCGACGGCGCGGTCGCCGGCACCGGCTCCTCCTCCGATCCCGACTATACGGCCCTCGGCGCAGACGTCGAGGGCCGTCTCGTTGGCTGGATCTGCTGGGGCCCGACTCCCTGCACCGAGGGGACGTACGATCTTTACTGGATGGCCGTGGATCCCTCGCTGCAGCACGCCGGTGTCGGGACGGCGCTCCTCGCCGAAATGGAACGGCGGCTCACCGGTCGGGCCCGACTCGTGATTGTGGAGACCGCCGGCCGCGCCGCCTACGCTCCCACCCGCGCGTTCTACCGCGCGCGGGGCTACCGTCCCACCGCCCGCATTCCCGCCTTCTACTCGCCCGGCGACGATCTCGTGGTTTACACCAAGACTCTCGTCCCCTAGAGAGGCCTTCGAGCAGGAGTGGGTGAGCCTCGGCTGATCCACGCCCACCAGTAGACGCCGAGATTGACCCCCACGACCACCGCGGCCAGCACCAACTGCACCCGTCGCGTGAGCCCCGCTGGATAGAGGACCGGCAGGAGGTACCGACCGACGAAATCGCCGGTGTAGGTGGGCTGACCCGCCTGCCCGCGCAGCAGGTTCTCGAGCGGCGTGAGCGGGCAGATCCGGCCGCTCAGCTCGATCCAGGCACCCCACAGCGCCGCCGGCACATGGGCCCATCGCACTGACGGCCAGCGAAGCGCCGCGAACCCACCCAGCACGACGAAGACCACGAACGCCAAGTGCAACAGTACGACCAGGTCGGCGAGCAGCCGAAAGACCAGGCTCATCGCCCCGACGCACCCCGCCGGGACGGGCCGTCAGCTCGCCGCGGCGTGCTCCCGGTCCTTCTCGTTCTCCGAGGCCACCTTGGCTGCCACGTCCGGCGGCGCCTCGGCGTATGCCCGGAACCGCTGGCGGTGGGTACCGCGCCCATGGGTGATGGAGTGGAGCGTCGTCGAGTACTTGTACATCTCCGCCTCGGGCACGATCGCGCGGACCTTGGTGAGCCGCCCGTCCTGCTCGGTGCCGAGGATCTGCCCGCGCCTGGCGGAGAGATCGCCCATTACGTCGCCCAGGACGTCCTCTGGGGACCAGACCTCGACGTCGAGCAACGGCTCGAGCAGGATCGGCCGGCACTTCGGCGCCACGTTCCGGAACGCCAGAATGCCCGACATTTTGAACGACATCTCGTTCGAATCCACGTCGTGGTAGGAGCCGTCGTAGCACTCGGCCTGGAAATCCACGCAGGGGTAGCCCGCCACGATCCCGCGGGCCGCTGCCTCCTGAATCCCGCGATCCACCGCCGGGATGTATTTGTTGGGAATCACCCCGCCCACGATCGCGTCCACGTAGTCGTAACCGCTGCCGCGGGGGAGCGGTGACAGGCGGATCCAGCAGTCGCCGTACTGTCCCCGGCCGCCCGTCTGTTTCTTGTGCTTTCCCTGGCCCTCGCCCTTGCCCTTGATGGTCTCCCGATAGGCGACCCGCGGCCGGACGAGCTCGGCGTGAACCCCGAACTTGCGGACGAGGCGGCCGAGAATCGTCTCGAAATGCCGCTCGCCCATGCCGTGGATGAGCGTCTGGCCCAGCTCGGAGCTGTACTCGAAGTGGAAGGTCGGGTCTTCCTCGTGGAGCTTGTGGAGCCCCGCGGCCAGCTTGTCCTCCTCGCCCCGCTGCTTCACGATCACGGCCGAGGTGGCGACCGAGTCGGGGAACGGGATGGCCGGTAGCCGCACCGGATGGTCCCGGAGGCAAAAGGTGTCGCCGGTGTGCGTGTCCCGCAGCTTCGCCACCGACCCGATGTCGCCCGCGGAGAGCCGCTCCACCTCGACCCGCTCCTTCCCCTGTTGGATCGACAGATGGTTCAGCTTCTCCGGCGTCTCGTGCTGGGCGTTCCAGACCTCGTCCCCGTTCTTGAGCTCGCCCCGGTACAGGCGGAAGAACGTCACGTCGCCCACGTGGGGCTCGGAGACCGTCTTGAACACCCGGCCGACGAGCGGCGCGTCCACCGGCGCCGGCACCTCGGTCGGCGACGGGAACAGCTCCACCATCTTCTTGAGCAGTGCGCGCATTCCGTAGGTGAGGTCCGAGCTGCCGCAGAAGAGCGGCACGATCGCCCCCTCGACCATGCCCTGCTTCATGGCCCGGATCACCTCGCCCCGCGGGATCTCCTCGCCGCCGAGATAGCGCTCGATGAGCGTGTCGTCGGTGGCGGCGACGGTCTCGGTCAGGTGCTCGGTGTACTCGCGGAAGCGGTCCTGGTATTCGGGAGGGATCGGGACGATGTCGTACTCGCCGCTCTTGGTGCCGCGCTTGTAGAAGTGGCAGTGCCCCGAGAACAGGTTGATGATGCCGTGGAAGTCGTGCCCGTCGCCGATCGGGATCTCGACCGGGACGACCTTCGGCGTCAAATGCGCCTTCACGTCCTGGAAGACCCGCTCGAAGTCCGCGTGCTCCTTGTCCATCGCCGAGACGAACAGGATCCGCGGCAGGTGCAGGTGATCGCAGGTCTCGTAGGCCTTCTCGGTGCCCACCTCCACGCCGGCGGTCCCGCTCAGCACCACGACCGCGGCGTCCGCGGCGTGGAGTGCGGTCACTACCTCGCCGAAGTAGTCGAGATAGCCGGGAGTGTCGATCAGGTTGAGCTTGGTATCCAGCCATTCGGCGTACGCGAGGGCGAGGCCGATGGAGTGCTTGCGTTCGATTTCGTCAGGGGAGTAATCGGTGAGCGCGGTGCCGTCCTTGATCGACCCGTGCCGCCGGCTGGCGCCGGACACCCAGGCCAGTGCATCCACGAGCGACGTCTTGCCGCTCCCGCCGTGTCCCACGAAGGCGACGTTGCGGATGGCGTTCGAGCCATATGCCTTCATGGCCGCCACCTCCCAAGGCTGTAGGGAAAGTCAAGTTGGGGCTCGGGAAAGAGGTTGTCAAATCACGCCCGGCCGCCCCAGTCTGATTCATCGGTACCCTGCGGCCTGGAGCTGGAACAGCTCGGCGTAGAGCCCGCCCAGCGCCACCAGCTCGTCGTGCGTGCCCTGCTCCGCCAGCTCTCCGCCGCGCAAGACCAGAATCCGGTCGGCCATGCGTACGGTGGAGAAGCGGTGGGAGATGAGCACGGCCATCTTCCCGGCAGTGAGCTCCGAGAACCGCAGGAACACCTCGTACTCAGCGCGGGCGTCGAGCGCCGCGGTGGGCTCGTCGAGGATGAGGAGCTGCGCGTCGCGCATGTAGGCTCGAGCCAGCGCCACCTTCTGCCACTCGCCGCCGGAGAGCTCGACCCCGCCGTCGAACCGGCGGCCGAGCATCTGATCGTAGTGCCCCGTCAACCGGCGGGCGACCGAGTCCGCCAGGCTCCGCTCCGCCGCGCCGAGGATCCGCGGCTCCTCCTCCAGCCGGTCGATGCTGCCCACCGCGATGTTCTCCCGCAGCACGAAGTCGTAGCGGACGAAGTCCTGGAAGATCACGCCGACGTTCCGCCGCAGGCTGTCCACGTCGTACTCCCGCAGGTCCACCCCGTCCAGCAGGATCCGCCCCTCGGTCGGGTCGTAGAGGCGGACGAGCAGCTTGGCCAGCGTCGTCTTGCCCGCCCCGTTCTCGCCCACCAGAGCGATGCGCTCGCCCGGACTCAGGCTGAAATCCAGATGCCGCACCGCCCAGCCCTCGGCGCCGGGATAGCGGAAGCCGACGTCTTCGAACACGAGCCCGTCCCGGATCGGGGTCGGGACGGGCCGCGCCCTGGCCGACCCGCGGATCCTGGGCTCGAGCGCCATGAAGCTGAAGAGGTCGTCCAGGTAGAGGCTCTGCTCGAAGACCTGCGTCAGCGAGAGCAGCACCCGCTGGATGAGGTCTCGGCTCTGCCGGAACGAGCCGGCGAGAAAGGTGAGAACGCCGATGGTGAACAGCCCGGCAGGGCCGCGATGCCCGATCACCGTGAGGTAGATGATGACGACGTACGCACCGTAGTAGCCCAGCGTGCCGACCGCGGCCAGCAGACTCGAGACGAGGCTCCGTCTGAGGGCGAGCGCCTTGTTGGCGTCGTAGAACTCCTGGCTCAGCCGCTCGTACCGTCCCACCAGGAAATCCGAGAGCCCGAAGAGCTTCACCTCCTTGGCCGAGAGGTCGCTGGCACCGACGTAACGGAGGTAGTCGAGCAGCCGGCGCTCCGGGGTCCAGGAGAAGAGCAGCGAGTAGCCCAGCGACGCAAAGTGGGTCTCGCCCAGCATCGAGGGCAGCACCGCGATCACCAGCAGGAGCAGGAGCCACGGGACGTAGGCCACCAGCGCCACGGAGAGCGTCAGCAGCGTGATGAGGTCCTGCAGCGTGGAGAGGAGCAGCGTGAACAGGCCGATCCGGTTGACGGTTTGCCGGCGGGCTCGCTCCAGCTTGTCGTAGATGTCGGGGTCCTCGAACTGCTCGAGGTCCAGCGTCGCCGCGTGCCGCATGAGGTCCACGCTGGTGCGGTTCGCGAACAGGTCGCCCAGCAGACTCTCCAGCAGGGCGGACACCCGGGAGAGCCCCTCGCCCACGACCGCGATGGTGAACTCGATGGCGAGGAGCGTACCGAGGCGGGCCCAGGGAGCTTCGGCCGCCGGCCGGCCGACCGCGCCGACGACCTCGTCCACGATGAGCTTCCCTACCCATAGCACGGCGAGGGGCACACCGGCCCGAACCACCCGAAGCGACAGGATCCCGACCACGTAGCGGGGCTCCGTCGCCCACACCAGCCGCAGCAGCGCCGGGAGGTTCCGGAGGGCCCGGAGCCGTTCCCGCCACCCGGGCTCAGGCTCGTCCGGCTTTCGGCCCCCGGGGTTGGGGCGTACAATCGGGTGGGCGAGTGGAAGCGACACGAACGCAAGCTAATCGCGGAAGGGGCCACCCGATGGAGAGTCACCTGCTGAGCGTGTGGCGGGATCTGATCGCACTGGGAACACCGGAGATGACCAACGACTGGCCGCATTGGGTGGAGAAGCTGCTGCGCCCGGCGGCGGTGTACCTGTTCCTGGTCTTCGTTCTGCGCAAGTTCGGGAAGCGGATGCTGGCCCAGCTCAACCCGTTCGATCTCGTCGTCCTGCTCACCCTGTCCAACACGGTGCAGAACGCCATCATCGGGAACGACACGTCGCTCCTGGGAGGATTGATCGGTGCAGCCTCGCTGATGGTGTGCAACGGGCTTCTGGTGCGGCACTACTACCGCGGCCCGTCGCAGGATCGTCTCACCGACGCCGACCGCGATGTGACCCTCATCAAGGGCGGCCGGCTGGAAGAGCCGGAGATGCGTCGCCTCCGCGTCAACGCGGGCGAGCTCATCGCCAGGGCTCACGAGCGGGGGTTCGACACGCTGGCCGAGATCGACAGCGCGATGTTGTATCCCAACGGCACGATCTACTTCCGCGGCCGCCATCCCGACCTGGCCGAGCAGCAGCATCGGGCCGTGATGGAGAGGCTGGACCACCTCCAGCGTGAGCTCATGGCGCAGCGGCGGTAGCCAGCCCTCGCGCCTATCTTTGTTGCGCCATGCCCGCGCCCCGCACCGTCCTCGTTACCGGAGCCAGCGAAGGCATCGGCCGCGCCACGGCGTTCGCCCTGGGCCGGGCCGGCTGGCAGGTCGGCGTCTGCGCCCGGACCGCATCCCGGCTCGACACCCTCGTCGCTGAGCTCGGCGAAGAGGGGATTCGTGCCGCCGGCCGCGCCGGCGACGTCGGCAACGAGCAGGACGCTTCGGCCATCGTCCGGCACGTGGTCGACCGGCTCGGCCCCGTAGACGCGCTGGTCAACAACGCCGGCGTCCTGATCGCCAAGCCGATCGAGGACCTGGCCCTGGAGGAATGGGACCGGACGATGGCGACGAATCTCCGGAGCCTTTTCCTCATGACCCGCGAAGTGCTGCCGGACATGCGCCGTCGGCGCCACGGAACCGTCGTCAACATCGCCAGCCTCGCCGGCCGCAACGGCTTCGTGGGCGGGACCGCCTACACCGCGTC
>JBGQIW010000060.1:0-16469 GCA_041498715.1 Gemmatimonadota bacterium
ACTCGGTCTACATCCTGCCGAGCGCGAGCCTGGTCCAGTCGCAGCAACAGTTCAAGCAGCGCATCACCAACATGACCGGAGGCGGCGGGCTCCCGGGGATGCGGCAGCAGAGCGGCCCGACCGGAGGTGCGGCTCCGCCGCGCTGATCGTGCAGCTCACCGAGACCATCGCCTCCGCCCTGCAGTCCATTCGCGCGAATCTGCTGCGTGCGGGGCTCACGGCGCTCGGCATCATCATCGGCGTCGGCGCGCTCATCGCGATGGTGGCGCTCGGCAGCGGAGCCCAGCAGGCGGTCGAGGCGAGCATCAACGCGCTCGGCACCAACCTGTTGCGCGTCTTTCCGGGACAAAGCTTCCAGGGCGGGGTCGCCAGCGCAAACCGGGTGAGCCTCACACTCGACGATGCGGTCGCCCTGCAGCGCGACGGGCGGCTCTTCACGGCCGTGGTGCCGGAGATGCAGCAGTCGCTGCAAGTGAAGCTGGGCAACCGCAACGCCAACGTGACGGTCGACGGCACGACGACCGATTACTCGGCGGTGCAGAACTCGCCGATCAAGTACGGCCGCATGTTCTCGGCCGGGGACGACGCCGCGCGGCAGCGCTATACCGTGATCGGCGCGTCGGTGCCCGATCTCATGGGCGTGAACCAGGCGGCCATCATCGGCCAGGAGATTCAGATCGCCGGCCTGGGCTTCGAGGTGGTCGGAGTGCTGGCGGAGAAGGGATCGGCCGGCTCGTTCGCCAACGTGGACGAGCAGGTCCTGATCCCGTTGCAGACCGCGCGCTACCGGGTGTTCGGGACCGACCGGCTGCGCTCGATCACGGTGCAGATCATGCCGGGCATTCCGCTGGAGCGGGGGATGGTGGACATCGAGCGGGTGCTGCGGCGCGAGCACAAGATCCGGCCCGGCGCCGACGACGACTTCCAGATCCGGAACCAGCAGGACATCCTCAGCACCCAGCAACAGGCGACCGAGGTGTTCACCTATCTGCTGGCGGGCATCGCGGCCGTGAGCCTGCTGGTGGGCGGCATCGGCATCATGAACATCATGCTGGTCTCGGTCACCGAGCGCACCCGGGAGATCGGCGTGCGGATGGCGCTCGGCGCAAGCCGCCGCAACATCATGCTCCAGTTCCTGATCGAGGCGCTGGTGCTGTGCACGCTCGGCGGCACGATCGGCATCCTGCTCGGCGCCGGCGCCGCCTTCGCCGCGAGCAAGCTGCTCCACTGGAACACGCTCGTGTCACCGGGGTCGGTCGCCCTGGCCTTCGGCTTCAGCGCGGGTGTGGGCATCGTGTTCGGGCTCTGGCCTGCGCGACGGGCCGCCCGCCTCGACCCGATCGAAGCGCTCCGGTACGAGTAGTCGGCCCCCTCACCCCACCCGGAACAGCTCCACCGCTCGCGGATAACGCGCCACGGCGCGGTCGCGCAGCGACCGGTGCTCCGGGCGCTGGAGCGCCGGGTCCCGGCCGAGCAGCTCGGCCGCGAGGTCGCGGGCGCGGGTGAGCAGGTCGGTGTCATCCGGGAGGCGCGCGTGGAGGACCTCGAACCCGCCGGCCTGGCGGGCGCCGATGAGGTCGCCCATCCCCCGCTCCGCCAGATCCAGCTCGGCGATCCGGAATCCGTCGTCGGTCGCTGCGAAAGCCTTGAGCCGCTCCGGGACCGAACCGGTGGTCATCAGAATGCAGTAGCTCTCTCCCACCCCCCGCCCCACCCGTCCGCGGAGCTGGTGCAACTGAGCCAATCCGAACCGCTCCGGATGCTCGATCACCATCAGCGTCGCGTTGGGCACGTCGATCCCGACTTCGATCACGGTGGTGGCCACCAGGACCTGGATCTCCCCGGCCCGGAACCGGCGCATCACGGCGTCGCGCTCGTCGGGCTTGAGCCGCCCGTGGACCAGTCCCACGGCCAGGGCCGGCCAGCGAGTGGCCAGGGCCTCGGCCATGGTGGTCGCCGCACGGAGATCCGCCCGCTCCGACTCCTCGATCACCGGCAGGACGACGTATGCCTGACGGCCGGCCCGGCACTCCCGCTCGACGAACGCAAGCACGTTGTCCCGCTGGCCCGGTGTCCGCGCCGCGGTGCGCACGGCGCCCCGGCCGGGCGGCTTCTCCCGGAGGGTCGAGACGTCGAGGTCGCCGTAGAGCGTGAGGGCGAGCGAGCGCGGGATGGGCGTCGCGGTGAGGAGGAGGACGTCGGGGGCCGGACCCTTGCCGATCAGCGCTGCGCGCTGCTCCACACCGAAGCGGTGCTGCTCGTCGATCACGACCAGACCGAGCCGCCGAAACGCGGTGCTGTCCTGCAGCAAGGCGTGGGTACCGATGGCGAGCCGCGCCTGGCCCGCAGCGAGCCGCTTCCGCACGGCGGCCTTCTCCACCACCGTGAGCCGGCCCAGCAGCAGCTCGGGGCGGATGCCCAACGGCTCCATCAGCTGCGTCAGCGTGACGGCGTGCTGCTCGGCCAGGAGCTCGGTCGGCGCCATGAGCGCCGCCTGGTAGTCGTTCTCGACCGCCAGCAGCATGGCGAACAGCGCTACCACCGTCTTGCCCGTTCCCACGTCGCCCATGAGCAGTCGGTGCATCCGCTCCGGAGCGGTCATGTCGGCCGTGATCTCGCGGAGCGACTGCTGCTGGTCCTTCGTGAGAGGCCACGGGAGGCTTTCCCGGAGGCGCGTGGTGAGGTCGCGCTTGACCTCGAAGGCCACGCCGCTGCGGGCCCGCTTGGCGATCGCCCGGGCTCGAACCAGCATCAGCTGAAGGTCCAGCAGCTCGTCGAACGCGAGACGCCGCCGTCCCTGCTCCGCCTCGGCGATGGTCCCGGGGCGGTGCACCATGCGCAGCGCGTCGGCCAGCGCCGGCAAACCGGCCGCGCTGCGGACGCGCTCGGGCATGATGTCGGTCGAGGCGGCGATGAGCGCATCGAGGTGTCGGTCCACCAGCCCGCGGATCACCTTGTGGCTCAGGCCTTCGGTCGCCGGGTAGACCGGTAACACCTTGCCCGCGCCCAGCGGATCGCCGTCGCCGTCGGCGTCTCCCAGAATCAGGTATTCCCGCGGCGCCATCTGCCGGCCGTGATAGAACCGTATCGGTCCGGAGACCAGAAGTGTCTGTCCCACCTCGATCGTACGATCGAGAAAGGGCTGGCCGGGCCACACGCACTCGAGGACGCCGCTCGCGTCCCTGAGGACGGCATGGAAGATCCGGAGGCCCTTGCGGGTGGGAACGATGCCCTTGCTGGCGACCCGGCCCACGGCGGCGATCTCCATCCCCACCCGCGCGCTGGCAAGCGGGGTGACGGACGACGCGTCCACGTAGCGATGGGGAAGGTGCCAGAGGAGGTCCTGCGCGGTGCGAATGCCCAGCCGGGCCAGAATCTCGGCCCGCCGCTCGCCGATGCCTTTGAGGAACTGGACGGGTGTGTCCA
The DNA here is from genome assembly GCA_041498715.1 of Gemmatimonadota bacterium. Classification (GTDB taxonomy): domain Bacteria; phylum Gemmatimonadota; class Gemmatimonadetes; order Gemmatimonadales; family GWC2-71-9; genus DASQPE01. Next base: position 3,427 of record JBGQIW010000060.1, read on the forward strand.
GGCGGAGCAGACGCGCGGGCGCCGGGGGCATCGGCCGGCTCTTAGGCCGCCTCGCCGACCAGGCCGGCGGCGAACCGCTCAGGATCGAACGGCTCGAGATCGTCGAGCGACTCGCCCAGGCCGACGAAGCGAATCGGGAGGGCGAGCTCGCGGCGCAGCGCGACCACGGCCCCCCCGCGCGCGCTCCCGTCGAGCTTGGTGATGACGATGCCGGTGGGCGACACCGCCTCGCCGAAGAGCCGTCCCTGCTGGATCGCGTTCTGGCCGACGGTGCCGTCGAGCACGAGCAAGGTCTCGTGCGGCCCGCCCGGCACCCGCCGCGCCACGACGCGCGCCACCTTGCGCAGCTCCTCCATCAAACCCTCCTGGGTGTGGAGCCGGCCGGCGGTGTCAACGATGACGGTGTCGAGCCCGCGCGAGCGGGCGGCCTCGATCGCGTCGAACGCGACGGCCGCTGGATCGCCGCCGGCCAAACCCGACACGCAGGGGATGCCGAGCCGCTCGGCCCAGATCTCGAGCTGAGCGATGGCGCCCGCGCGATAGGTGTCGGCCGCTGCCAGCAGCACTTTCCGGCCCTCGCGCGCGAGCCGGCGGGCGAGCTTGGCGCTGGTCGTCGTCTTGCCGGTGCCGTTCACCCCGACCATCAGCACCACTGTGGGCCCCTCACCGTCCGCCCGGGCGATCGCCCCCGGCTCGGCCGGCCCCGTCAGCATGACGACGATCCGCGCCTTGAGCGCGCGCTTGAGATCAGCCTCGGTCTTGAGGGTGCCCTTCCGAACCTCCTCCTCCAGCGCGGTCGTGAGCTCCACCGTTGCCGGCACGCCGAAATCGGCCTCGATGAGGAGCCGCTCGAGCGCCTCGAGGTCGTCCGCGTTGAGGCCGCGGATGATCGCGTTCACGTCGGTGAACGCGATGCGCTTGAGGCGGGACCAGAGAGACTGTTTGTTGTCGCCGAGCCGAGTGGCCATGAAACCCGCGTGAACAGTGAACAGTAAACAGTAAACGGGGGGCACCCTGGCACGGAGCCCCCCGTTCACCGGTCGCCGCCGTCATCTCAGCCCCAACCTCCGTCGGGCAAACCATTCCCCCGCCAGCCCGAGCACGCAGAGCGCAAACAGCCACGGCCACTCCCGGGCCGAGCGGGTGGCGGAGGTGAGCGAAGCGCGCGCCTCGTGGGACGTGACGACCACCGGACGCGGCAACAGCTCGTCGGAGTATTCCTCGACCGCCACGGTCCCCGCCCCGCCAGCGGCGAGCCGGTAGTGGTATTCCCCGGGCGGGAGCCAGACCGTGGCCTTGCCCGCGCCGTCGAATCGGAGCGTGTCGGCCGCCGCGTGCCCGCCGGTCCACTGCACCGCGACGGGCTTCGCGACACCCGGCCCCACCCACTCGAAGACGATCGGACGCCCATTGGACACGACCCCGCGCACCGGTCGTGCGACGCCCTGTACGGTATCGGCGCCGCCGAGGAGCCAGCTCAGCGTCGCGGCCACCCACGCGCGGTAGCTCTGCTCGCTGGATCCTCCGCGAAACGCCCAACGCCAGAGCCCGTCGGCGAGCACGGTAACCTCGCGCGTCCGGCCGAGGTCGCGCCCTACCACCGCCGGCCACTGCGGCCCCCGGCGTCCTTCCTGCGCGGAGAGAGCGATCCAGTCGGCCGGGGGAGAGCGCAGCTCGATGAGCTGGATCGCCGGAGGGAACGAGTCCACCGGATAGCCGGCGAACGCCCCCTCGAGCGGCGAGGTGCCTGCCGGCACGAGGTACCAGTCACCCGGCGTGGGCGCGCCCTCCGGCGTCTCCCCGCTGGGCCAGCGCCACACGCCCCTCACGGGTCCTCCCTCGGCAACCCCGCCGACGTTGCCCTTGAGCACGACGACATCCGCTCGGCGGGCGGCCTGACGGACCTGGTCCGCTCCGACGACCGAGAGGTCCTGCATCGACCGCCAGCGCTCCGCCTCGACCCGCGTGTAGCCGCGCACGGGAAGCTGGGCGACGTCCTTGAGCGCCCGATAGAGGAACCGGGCGTCCCAGTCGGCAGGACCGGCGAGCAGCACGATGCCGGGTGTGGGGACGACGGTCACCAGATGGAGTCGCCGGTCGGTCCTCGGCTCCGCGTCCCGCTGGTCTACCAGGACGACCTGGACCACGTGGTCGCCGGGCGCGAGGCCGGCGGAGGAGGCAGCGAGCCGAACGCGGCCGGCCCGCGCCGCGCCCAGCCTGAGGGTCCGGCGGGCGAGGCGGCGGTTACCGTCCTCCAGCGCAACCACCGCACTGTCCGCGGCCGGCGCCCCCAGGGTCTCGACGTCCGCCTCCAGGACGAGCGAGTCGCCGCTGGTGATGCGCGAGGGCCCCCTCACCGCGGTGATCGCGACGTCGGCGACGGGCGTGCGCTGCAGCACGCGCACGGTCGTGCGGGCAAGGAGGTCCGGGGGCACATCCCGCACGTCCTCGAGCTCGCCGTCGGTCAGGACGATCACCGGCCGGTCCAATGCCGAGGCCGCGAGCAGTGCCGGAGCGAGGAGCGAGCGGCCCCGATCCGGCGCGGTGTCCGCGCCGCTTCGCTCGTCCCCGAACACCCGTACGTCGCCCCACCGGGCGGCCGAATCACGGGCAGCGCGCCAGTGCCCGCCCGCCGCCGTCAGGCTGAGGGAGCCGTCGAGCAGCACGAGCGGGCGCCGCGTCGGCGCGGCAACGGGGCAGCTCAGATTGAGGAGCAGCAGACCCAATCCGGTCCACGCGGCCGCGCGGCAGAGCAGCGGGACCAGGCCGCGGCGCCCAAGCCGCTCGAGATACAGATACGTGAACCCGGCGAGCCCGAGGCCGAGCGTCAGGACGAGGAGGACGCGCATGTCACTCTTTGGTCGCCTCGACCGCCTCCCGCACGGTAAACCTCCCCTCGTAAATCGCCCGCCCGACGATCGCACCCGCGAGCCCGGCATCGCGCAGCCGCCGGACGTCGTCCAGCGTCGCGACCCCGCCGCTTGCGATCACCTCGGCACCAAGCGCCCGCAGCGCGGCGGCGCCGGCCACGTCCGGTCCCTCCAGCATGCCGTCGCGGGCGACGTCGGTGTATACCAGCGTCCGGATCCCCTCGCCGATTACCCGTCGCGCGACGTCGTCGACCCGCTCCCCGCTTTGCTCGCGCCAGCCCCGGATGGCGACGATCCCGGCCCGTGCGTCGATCCCCACCGCCAACCGTTCGGCGCCGGCCCGGGCAAGGGCGGCCGGCACCAGCTCCGGGCTCCGCACGGCCGCGGTCCCGATGACGACCCGTGCCGCACCCAGCTCGAGCATCCGCTCGACCGCCTCGAGCGTGCGGAACCCGCCTCCCGCCTGGACCCGCAGCCGGTCGCCGAGACCCGCAATGACCCGCCCGACCAGCGCGGCGTTGTCGCCCTCACCGAAGGCGCGGTCGAGATCCACGAGGTGGATCCAGGCGGCACCTTCGGCAGCGAATCGCTCGGCGACGGCCAGCGGGTCGTCTCCGTAGACGGTCTCGCGGTCGGCCTCGCCCTGGCTCAACCGGACGACGCGGCCACGGCGGAGGTCAATGGCGGGGAGAAGGTGCATGGAAGCCTTTAGCTGTTAGGCGTTAGCTGCTCCAAGCTGAAACGGCCCTCCTCGTCCCGAGAGGAGAGCCGGTCCCACGACGCAAGCTGACCGCTAACGGCTAATAGCTAACGGCTAATAGCTAGCATCCGCGGCCTCAGCAATGCCAGCAGGCTGTCCCGGGTGCGCTCGAACGCCGGCTTGAGCGCCGCCGGCACCGGCTCGCCCTGGCCCACGTTCATCCGCCGCGAATCCTGCGCGACCCCGTTGACCCGGAACTCGTAGTGGAGGTGTGGCCCGGTAGCGAGACCGGTGGAGCCGACGTAGGCAACCACCTGACCCTGGGACACCCTGGAGCCGGCGTGGATCCCGCGCGCGAAGCCGCGAAGGTGTCCGTAGCGCGTGGTGATGCCGTTCCGGTGCCGGATCTCGACCAGGTTGCCGTAGCCGCCGCTCTCACCCGCCCGGAGCACGACCCCGTCGCCCGCGGCCATGACCGGTGTGCCCGGTGCCGCGGCATAGTCGGTGCCCTCGTGCTTTCGCCACATGCCGAGAATCGGGTGGAAGCGCGCCCGGGCGAAGGTCGAGGAAATCCGGCGGAACTCGACCGGCGCGCGCAGGAAGGCGCGGCGAAGCGAGCTGCCGTCGGGGTCGAAGAACGCCGCGGCGCCCGCGGAGTCGAAGCGAACGGCGGTGAGCCGCTTGCCGCTGATCGTGAGGTCGCTGGCGAGAATCCGGCCGAACCGGACTGCGCCTTCGGGCGAGGTGAGCCGCTCGTACACCACGGCGAAGTGATCACCCGGCTGGATGTCCCGGGTGAAGTCCACTTCCCAGGCGAACACGTCGGCCAGGTCCCACGCCAGGCGCACGCCGTCGCCACTGTTGAGCTGCTGGTCGCTCACCTGCGCATCCAGCGCCTCGTAGAGCGAGTTGTCGATGCCCCCTTCGATGCGAACCGCTTCGGAGCGCCAGGGAATCGTCTCGGCCCCGACCGTCCATCCCGAGGAAGCGCGGGTGAACGTGACGAGCCGTTCGTGGCTGGTGCGTACTCTCACGGCGGTGGGGGCGGAGTCGGGTGCGCTATGGCGGAAGCTGAAGACCAGGCCGGCCCGAAGGCGGCGCGGATCGAGGGAACGGACCGGATCGAACCGCGCGAGGTCGAGACCGAGGACGCCGTGGCGCTGCAGCAGCCTTCCCACGGTCTCGCCCCGGTGCAGGGTGTCGAGGGTCTCGACTACGGTCGGCTGGGCGAAGAGCGGGGTGACCGCGGGGGCCACGAGCGCCGCCCGGGCCTCGAACCGGTGCCATGGCCAACGATCGCTCCGGGCCGCGAACGCGGCGCCCACAAGGACGAGGAGGGCGAGCGCGATCCGGAGCCGGCCCATCAATCCATCTGCCTGCGGATGAAGGTCGGGATCTCCATGTCGGGCACGTCGGCCGCGGGCTGCGGCGCCGGCTTGGGCGCGGCCTTGGGCAGCGCAGCCGGCGGCTGGGGCTGCGCCTGGGGAGGCCGCTTGGGGAAGTCCAGCACCCCGGCGCGGGTCCCCCGGATGCCGGCGGCCGGCGTCTCTCCGGTCACGGCGCGGTCGAACCCGGTCGCGATGACGGTCACCCGCACCTCGCCCTGCATGGCGGGGTCGGTGCCGGCGCCGAAGATGATCTCGGCGTCGTCGCCCACGGCGTCGTGGATGATGTCGTTGATCTGCGTAGTCTCGCCCAGCGTCAGGTCCTCGCCACCGATGATGTTGATCAGGACGCCCAGGGCGCCCGTGATGGAAACGTTGTCGAGCAGCGGGCTTGAAATCGCCTGCTGCGCGGCCTCGAGCGCCCGGTTCTCGCCCCGCCCGATGCCGGTGCCCATCAAGGCGGCGCCGCCGTTCTGCATCACGGTGCGGACGTCGGCGAAGTCCACATTGATGATGCCGGTCGACGTGATCAGGCTCGCGATGCCCTGCGTGGCGTGGAGGAGGACTTCGTCGGCCTTCTTGAGCGCGTCCTGGAAGGGAATGCCCTTGCCCACGACCGCGAGGAGCCGCTCGTTCGGCACCACGATCATCGTATCCACGTTCTTCCGCATCTCGGCGATGCCGGTCTCGGCCTGGCGCATCCGCCGACGCCCCTCGAACAGGAACGGCTTGGTCACGATCCCGACCGTGAGGGCCCCGGCTTCCCGGGCCAGCTGGGCCACGATCGGCGCCGCGCCCGTGCCCGTCCCGCCGCCCATGCCGCAGGTCACGAAGACCATGTCAGCCCCTTGCACGGCCTGGGCCACCTCGTCCTTGTTTTCCTCGATGGCTTGTCGGCCGATCTCGGGCCGGGCCCCGGCGCCGAGCCCCCGGGTGAGCTTGCGCCCGATCTGGATCTTGATGTCCGACTTGGACATCCGAAGCGCCTGGGCGTCCGTGTTGACCGAGATGAATTCCACGCCCATGAGGCGTTCGTCGATCATGCGGTTGACGGCGTTGCCGCCGCCGCCGCCGACGCCGGCCACCTTCATCTTGGCGTTCTGCGGGACGCCGCTCTCCTCCAGCTCAAAGATCATGGCGTGTTCCCTCGGTTCCGACTAGAAGAAGTCCTGGAGCCAACGCTTCACCGGGCCAAGCACCTTCTCCACCGCCGGCGACCGGCGACCCCCGGAGCCAAAGCCGCTCCCCAGGGCCACGTGCCGGGCGCCGTATAGACTCAGGCCTGCTGCCACTGCCATTCTGGGAGATTCGACGCTGTCGGCGAGGCCGCGGAGCCGCTGGCCGGGGATGCCCACCCGGGCCGGCATCGCGAAGACATCGCGCGCGAGCTCGACGATGCCCGGCGTCAACGCGCCGCCTCCGGTCAAGATAACGCCGGCGGGAAGCCGCTGGTGATACCCCGCCCGGCTGATCTCGTCCTGCGCGAACTCGAGGATCTCCTGGAAGCGCATGCGCATGATGTGCGCGAGCATGTGGCGGCCCGCGGTGCGGCCGCCTTGCGCCGGCGTGGACGGAAGGTCGACCAGATCGCTCTCCGGCACCAGCGGCTCGAACGCGGCTCCGTGCCGCTCCCGGAGCCGCTCGCCCTCCTGCTGCGTGACCTGGAAGCCGTGCATGATGTCGGCCGTGACGTGCCCGCCGGCGCAGAGCAGCGATCCCGTGTGGCGGATCTTGCCGCTGTGAAACACGGCGACGTTGGTCGAGGCGCCCCCAAGCTCCACCAGCGCGCAGCCCAGCTCCACCTCGTCCGGGGTGAGCACGGCGAGCGAGGCGGCCAGCGGCTCGAGCACGAACTCGCCGACGTGGTAGCCCGCGCGCTCGACGCATTTCCGCTGATTCTGGAGCACGCTCGACAGCACGGTCACGAGGTACACCTCGGCCTCCAGCCGCGACCCGGTCATCCCGATCGGCTCGTTGATCCCGCCCTGCTGGTCGATGATGTAGTCGAGCGGGATGGCGTGCAGCAGCTCGTGATCCCGGCCGAAGGACACGTTGCTCGCCATGTCGTTCACCCGGGCCACGTCGCCGGTCCGGATCTCGTCGCCCGTCACCGACACCATCCCGTGCGAGCTGCGCCCGGCGACGTGCTCGCCGGCGATGCCGCAGTAGAGCGTCCCCACCTCGACGCCGGCCATGCGTTGCGCGTCCCGCATGGCCTTGTCGATCGCCCGGGTGGTCTCCTCCATGTCCCGTACCACGCCGCGCCGGATCCCGTTGCTCCGCTCCACCCCGATGCCCAGCACCTTCACGCCAGCGTCGCGGCCCTCACCGGACACCTCGCCGATGATCGCGACGACCTTGCTGGAGCCCAGGTCGAGCCCGGCGACGAGGCGCTGGGGCTGCGCGCTCACGCGCCCGCCCACCGCACGATCACCTGACCCGAGAACCGCCCGTCCAGCTCCCGATAGGGGCGCTGCTGTCGGGCGAGATCCTGCGCGACCGCCGTCACTGCTCGTATGTCCTCCGTCGTTGCATCGGCCGTGAACCAGAATCGCTGTCCGTCGAGCTCCAGCACCACGTCGTCCTTGACTCGCGCGCCGCTCACGATCCGGGCGAAGAGGCCCGGGTCCGCGTCCCGTACGGTCGCCAGCACCCGCGTCAGCCCCGAATCCGCGCTGGCCGCGATCGGCAGGTCGGGCACCGTCTGCGCCGGGTCGTATGGGAGCACCCGGCCCCGGTCGTCCACCGGCGTGAGCGCGCCCTTCCGCTGAATCAGCGCGACCGGGGACGTCTCCCGCACGGTCACCGTCAGCGTCCCCGGCAACCGGCGCCCGATTTCGACCTGCTCCACCCCGCCCAGGCTCTCGAGCCGGCGCTCCAGCGGGCCGACCCGGTCGAAGACGCTGGCGTTCCGCCGGAGCGCGAGGGCGTCGGTGACCGTCTTCGGCGCAAGATACCGGGCGCCCGAGATCTCGATCTGCCGCACCCGGAAGAAATCCATCCGCCGGAGCAGGAATGGGCCGCCGAGCCAGAGCGCGGCCCCGCCGACCACCGCTGCGAGAGCCTTCCAGCCGGGCTTCAGGCGGCCCGGAGCCACTGGACCAGCTCCGCGCCTACGCGGGTGATGTCGCCCGCGCCAAGCGTGAGCACGACGTCACCGGGCAGGAGCAGGTCCAGCACCCGCCGTCCCACGGCCGCGCGGTCCGGCTCGAAGATCGCGGACCCACCCGCACGCTCCGCCGCCTGGGCCACCTGCCGGCCGCTCACGCCCGGGATTGGCTCTTCCCGCGCGGCGTACACCTCGGTCACCACCACGACGTCGGCCTCCGCCAGCGCCTCGCCCATGGCGACGCCGTGCGCGGCCGTGCGGGAGAACAGGTGAGGCTGGAAGACCGCCACGAGCCGCCGCCCGGGGAACGCCTGCCGCGCGGCCGCCAACGTGGCCACGAGCTCGGAGGGATGGTGGGCGTAGTCGTCCACGATCTCCACCCCGCCGAACTCCCCCAGTCGCTCGAACCGGCGACCCACACCCCGGAAGCGGTAGAGCGCCGCCAGGGCCGGCTCGACACCCCCGGGCGCCAGATGCAGCGTGGCCGCCAGCGCACCGACTGCGTTCCGGAGGTTGTGCAGGCCCGGCACCTGAAGCCGTACCGTCAGCGGATCCATGCCCGGAAGCGTCACCTGCGCGGTGGTCTCGCCCGGTGTCTGGGTCACGTCCGTGATCCGGATGTCGGCCGCCGGGCCGAGACCGAAGCTCCGGACTTTCGCCCCGACGCGGGCAGCGACCCGCAGCGCGCCGGGATCGTCGGCGCCCACCAGAACCAGCTCTGCGCGGGACGCGAACTCGACGAACGCGTCTTCCAGTGCCGCCACCGAGCCGTAGCACTCGAGATGATCGGGCTCGACGTTGTTCACCACCGCCACGGTGGGATGCAGCGTGAGGAACGCCTGGTCGTACTCGTCGGCTTCGACCACGAACACCGCGTCGCCCGCGATCCGGGCGTTCCCGTTCCACGAGCCGACCCGGCCGCCCGCGATACCCGTAGGATCGCATCCCGCAGCCGCCAGCGCCTCGGTGGCCATCACAGTCGTCGTGGTCTTCCCGTGCGTGCCACTTACCGCCAGCACCGCCCGCCCCGCCACCAGCTCGGCCAGCGCCACCTTCCGCGGGACGACCGGCAGCCCCAGCGCCCGCGCGCGGGCCAGCTCCGGGTGGTCCGGCTTGACGGCCGCGGTGTAGACCACCGCGCGGGCGCCCTCGACGTGGGCCGGCGAGTGCCCCGTGGACACCGAAACGCCAAGGGTCACCAGATCCTGGGCGCCGGAGGGGTCGGCGTCACACCCGGTGACCACCACTCCGCGGCGGCAGGCGATCAGCGCCAGCCCGCTCATGCCGGCGCCGCCTATCCCCATGAAGTGGACCGGACGTCGATCCGCGGAATCGAACAATGCCATTGTGAATGAGCTAATTTAAAATCTCGCCTTGGTTTGCAACAGCCCGACCTTCAGCCGACCAGTGTCAAAAGTTTGGACGCTATGTCCCGCGAGGCGTGGGGCCGTCCCCGGCGCCGGGCTGTCTCGGCCATGGTCCGCCGACGGTCCCCGGCGGCGAGCAACCCGTTCACTTCCCCGCCCAGTCGCTCCCCCGAAAGCTCCGCCTGCGGAAGCAGCAGCGCGGCCCCCGCCTCACCCAGGACCCGGGCGTTCCCGGTCTGGTGATCTGCCGCCGCGGTCGGAAGCGGTACCAGGATGCTCGGCAGGCCCCAGGCGCACAACTCGGCCACCGTGATCATCCCCGCACGCGACACGACCAGATCGGCGACCGCGTAGCCGTCCGCCATGGGGTCGAGAAACGCGATCACCTGTACCGCCGGCGGCCGATGGTAGGAGGCGAACTGGTCGTACGTACCGCGCCCAGTTACCCACAGGAGCACGGCCTCAGGCCGCGCCGGCGACTCGAGCCACGCGGCGACCGCCCGGTTGAGGGCGAGCGCCCCCTGACTCCCGCCCGTCACCAGCACGACCGGCGCGTCGGTGGTGAGCCCGAAGCGTGCGCGGGCGGCGCTCCGGCGCTCCGGCGTCGGCGGCGCGATCGGGTTGCCGGTGTCGAAGACCTCGGTGCGCGGCCCGATCCGGAGCAGCGGGCGGGCCTCGGGAAGCCCCAGGTACACGTGGCGCGCGCTTCGCGAGAGCAGCCGCGTAGCGATCCCCGGATAGGCGTTCTGCTCCTGCACCGCGGTCGGCAGTCCCGAGCGCGCACCCCAGTAGACCACCGGCCCCGCCGCATAGCCGCCCGTGCCCAGCACCGCGACCGGTTGTTCCGCCGCGTACAGCCGCCGTACCTGGCGCATGAGCTGAACGGCCAGCCACGGCCAGCGGAGATTCTTCCACCATTGCCGGCGATATAGCGGCTCGGCGGGCAGCAGATGATAGCGGAAGTCCCGGGTGGGCAGAACCTGCGCCTCGACACCCCGGCGGGCTCCGACCAGCACCGGCTCGACCGAGGGGTCGAGCTCGCGAACCGCCTGCGCGATCGCAAGGGCGGGCATGAGGTGGCCGCCGGTGCCGCCCCCGGCGATCAGGATGCGCTTCACCGCGGCGCTTGCGCCGCCGCTGCCGGACGCCATCGGAGCCGTCCGACGCTGATAAGGATGCCGGTACCAGCCAGCGAGATCACCTGGCTCGAGCGCCCGTACGACATGAAGGGCAGCGTGAGGCCCGTCGTGGGCATGAGGCCGAGCGAGACAGCCATGTGCATGAAGGCCGTGAGCCCGACGGTCGCCGTGAGGCCGGCGGCGAGGTACTGGCCGAACGGATCTGCCGCGGTCTTCGCGATCCGAAACCCGAGCCAGCAGAACAGGGCGAAGAGGGCCACCACCAGGCAGACGCCGAGGAAGCCCCATTCTTCGCCGATCGTGCTGAAGAGGAAATCGGAATAGGCGTACGGGAGATAGCCCAGCTTCTGCTGCCCCTGGCCGAAGCCGACCCCGAACAGCCGGCCCGACCCGATGCCGACGAGCGACTGATGCAGCTGGAAGCCGCCCTCGAGGTTGCCCTGCCCCGGGTTGAGGAACGTGTGCACCCGCGCCAACCGGTACTGGGCGTCCGCGATCCGGTGAAACACCAGGATGACGCTGACGGCGCCCAGAATGAGAAAGTGCCCGATCTTGGCTCCCGACGCGAAGAGCACGATCCCGCCCAGCAGGGCGACGAGCGTGGCCATCGAGAGGTTCGGCTCCAGCCCGATGAGCGCCGCCACGAGCCCCAGGATCACCGTGAACGGCAGGACGCCCCTCTTGAACTCGCGGACCTGCTCGCCCTTCTTCGAGGCCAGCATCGCGCACCAGATCACGACCGCGAGACGGGCCAGCTCGGACGGCTGAAAGTTGATCGGCCCGATGTCCACCCAGCGGCGGGCGCCGTTGATCGTCGGTGAGATGGCGTGGGTGAAGGGCAGCAGCGGGACGAGCAGCAGGACCACGGTTACGCCCAGCAGCGGCCAGGCCCACTGGCGCCAGCGGCTATAGTCGATCCGGGCCAACACCAGCAGCAGGACGCCACCGAGGATGGCGCCGGTGAGCTGGCGCCAGGCGAACCCCATGCCGGCGGCCTTGCCGTTCACCGTGACCAGGCTCGACGCGCCGTAGGTCGAGGCGATCCCGAACACCAGCAGCACGAGGGTGACGACGCCGAGCAGGCGGGTCTCCCACCGGACGTCACCCGGGTGGCGGATCGGCAGCTCGGCCGTGGTCACATCGCCTCCACGGCGGTGCGGAAGCGATCGCCCCGCTCCTCGTAGTTGCGGAACATGTCGTAGCTGGAGCAGGCAGGAGACAGAAGCACCGCGTCTCCCGGGCGCGCCAGCCGGCGGGCCGCGGCGAGCACCGCGCCGAAGTCGCGGCCACCCCGCTCCACCGGCACCGCCCCCGCCAGGTCCGCCGTCACGATCGGCTCCGCCTCCCCGTAGGCCACCACCGCTCGGCATCGGTCCCGGAGCAGCGGGATCAGGGGCGCGTAGGACGCACCCTTGTGCCGGCCTCCGAGCAGGAGCACGAACGGCCGGTCGAGCGCCGCCACGGCCACTTCGGTCGAGGTGACGTTGGTGGACTTGGAATCGTTGATCCACAGCACGCCGCCGACCTCGCGGATCGGCTCCACTCGATGGGGGATCGCGCGAAAGGTGCGGAGGCCGTCGGCCAGCCGCGACGGATCCGCACCGGCCTCTCGCGCAGCCAAAGCGGCGGCGAGTGCGTTGGCGACGTTGTGATCGCCCAGCAGCGGGAGCTCGTCGCGCGGGAGCAGCGGTCGCTCACCCAGCATGAGCCGGCGCCCGGCGCGGTCGTACCAGCCGTCGGCGCGCTCATGGATCGAGAACCGGACGTGGCGTCCGGGCACCCCCGCGACCATTTCGCGCACCGCGGGGTCGTCCGCGTTGGTCACCCAGACGGAGTCAGCATCGGCGTTGCCGAAGAGCAGCGCCTTGTCCCCGTAGTATTCCGCCAGCGAGTGATACCGGTCGAGGTGGTTGGGCGCCAGGTTCGTGAGCAGCCCGATCGCCGGATAGAGGTGCGGGGCGTCGTGCAGCTGAAAGGATGAAAGCTCGAGCGCGATCCAGTCCGGCTCCTTGCCCTCGCGCACGACGTCGCACAGCGGGCGGCCGATGTTGCCCGCGGCCTCGGCCCGGAGCCCCGCCGACGTCAGCAGGTGGGCCACGAGCGAGGTCGTGGTGGTCTTGCCGTTGGTGCCGGTGATCCCGACGCAGCGGGCGTGCGTGAGCTCGGCAAACCCGAGATCCACCTCGGCCAGAACGGGCAAGCCCGCGGCGGCCGCGGCGGTGAGCGGCGGGGCGTCCGGGGGCACGCCCGGCGAGATCAGGACCGCCTGGGCCCGGCGGATCCGGTTGAGATCGTGGCCGCCGAGGTCCACCGCGGCCCCGGCCTGGCGGGCCTCGCCGGCCTGGGCCTCGAGCGCCGGACCGGTTCCGCTGTCGGAGGCATACACCGGCACCTCGCGCGCGCGCAGGAGCAGTGTCGCCGCCACCCCGCTCTTCCCCCGCCCGACGACCGCCACCTCCCGCCCGCGCGCGCG
>JBGQIW010000061.1:0-16439 GCA_041498715.1 Gemmatimonadota bacterium
GTGCGGCCAGCACCCCGAGGTCGGTGGCGGTGTGCTCCTTGAGGGTGCCGCCAAAGCTGCCGAAGCCGGTCCGGACGGCGGAGAGAAAGACGACCTGCTCTTCGCGCTCGGCTCGACTCACGGGGTGCTCCGGTCGGGGATCCGGCGGGCGGGACGGAGGGACGACATGGACCCGGAATATGCCCCCGGCGGAGGGGGTGTTCAAGCAAACCGCTAGTGGTCGGCCACCGGGGCGCCGCAGCCCGCGCAGTGCCGCCAGCCGAGCTCGATCTCGGCCTGGCACGCAGGGCAGCGCAGGGTCGTCTGGCTTTGACCGCAGTGGGGACAGAAGTTCACCTGGCGGCCGGTGGGGAGGGTACCGCCGCAATAGAGGCACATGAGGCCCGCCGCGTCGGCGGGGTGTCCGGCGTCGGCGGCCCCGGCGCGGATCTCGTCCAGCGGGAGCTCGTCCTCGTCCCCGGGCGATGGGGTGGCGCTCGCGGTGTGGCCCGGGGCCGGGCTGAACGTCTCCTGCGCCGGGAACGGAGGAGGCACATACGCGGCGTGGGGGTCGAGGGCCAGGGCGCGGGCCACCGCGTTCCCCGAGAGCCAGACCAGGGCGTCGCCGTGGGTACGCAGCAAGCCGAGGTCCGGGTTGGGGCCGGCGAGCTCGCCCTCGAACCGTTGCTGGATCTCGGGCGGCTCGGTGCGGGCCAGTCCGCCCTCGCCGGAGCAGAGCCGGAGCAACAGCACGTCGTAGTCCTCCGCGCTCTCGAGAGCGAGCGCGCGGCGGTTGGCTCCATAAGGAATGACCGACCCCTGGATGTCCGCCACGGCAAGCGGCTGGTACAGCCGCGCGGGGTCGGTGGCCGAGAGTTTGGCGACGAGCTGGTGGAAGAAGCGCTGGAGATCGCTCACGCGGTCCTTGGGTCCGTTCGTGAGCGCAGGTTAGGGATCGCATCCCTGAGTGTCAAGCGAGGGAGGGCGCATGCGCTGGCTGGTCGTAACGTCGTGGCTGTCTGCGGCGCTCGTCGGGCCCCTTGCGGGGCAGACGGTCTGCATGCCGCCCGCCAATTCGAACGAGGCGAAGGTGTTCGCGAACTTCGCCGTACCCCTCGCTTTTGGGCCCCTTGCCGCGCCGATGGAGACGCGGGCAGGCAGCGTCCGGTTCACGCTCGAGGGGAGTTATCTCCCCACACTCGACGCCGCGACCCGGACGCCGACCATTTGCCGGCCCGGCAAGGGCCCCGAGAATACCGATCTGCTCTTCGCCGTGCCGCGCCCGCGGGTCGCCGTCGGGCTACCGGGCGGGCTCCTGCTCGAGGCGAGCTGGATCCCACCGGTCCGGGTGAACGGGGTCAAAGCGGACGTGGGCGCCGTCGCGCTCGGCCGGGCGTTCGCGGTCGGGCATGGGCCGATGACCGTCGGGGTGCGGGCGCACGCGACGTTCGGCCTGGTCGAGGCGCCGATCACCTGCGACGACGCGGAGCTCAGCGACCCGACCAGCGAATGCTACCAGGGCACCCGCTCCAACGACCGCTACCACCCAACGACGTTCGGCGCCGAGGCATCCCTTGGGTGGGCCCTTGCAGGCGGACGGATCCATCCGTACGTCGGCGGGGGCGTGAATTTTCTCCGGCCCCGCTTTCAGGTGGATTTCACCAACCGGTTCGGCAGCACGGACAGCACCCGGGTGGAGGTCAACCTCACCCGTGGCGTCGTCTTCGGCGGGTTGATGTGGGAGGCGGCTCACGGCCTGGGCGTCACGGGCGAGATCTACGCCGCTCCCGCGGATGCGGTGACCGGCAGGCTGGGGCTGAGCTACACGCTCAGATAAGGCAAAGGCCCCGTCGGGTGACGGGGCCTCGCCGAGTTCCCGGGAGCGTCAGCGCTCGCTCCGGGCCGTCCCGGCCGCGGAGCCCTTGAACAGGGCGAGATACTTCCCGTAGCCCTCCGCCTCCAGCCGGTCCACCGGGATAAACCGGAGGGCCGCCGAGTTCATGCAGTAGCGGAGCCCGGTCGGCCGGGGGCCATCGTCGAACACGTGACCCAGGTGCGAGTCCGCATGGGCGGAACGCACCTCGGTGCGCACGTAGACGAGCTTCTTGTCGTCGTGGGTCTGGATGTTCTCCGGCTCGAGCGGCTTGGTGAAGCTGGGCCAGCCGGTTCCCGAGTCGTACTTGTTGAGCGAGCTGAACAGCGGCTCACCCGAGACCACGTCCACGTAGATCCCGGCCGCGTGGTTGTTCCAGTACTCGTTCAGAAACGGCGGCTCGGTGCCTTCCTGCTGGGTCACGCGATACTGCGTCGGCGTCAGCCGCTCCTTGAGCTCGGCTTCGCTGGGCTTCCGGTAGTCCACGGGGTTCCATCCTCTCACGGCGGCCTCGGTCCCGTGCGTCTGAGCCGAGGCGGAGCC
This sequence comes from Gemmatimonadota bacterium, assembly GCA_041498715.1. Lineage (GTDB taxonomy): Bacteria > Gemmatimonadota > Gemmatimonadetes > Gemmatimonadales > GWC2-71-9 > DASQPE01. Next base: position 2,396 of record JBGQIW010000061.1, read on the forward strand.
CGCCAAGGCCAACAGGAACAACGCCACCATCGTTCTCGATTTCGTCATGGATGCCTCCGGTCAAGAAACGCTGCCGGAGCCGCGGCGGTTTCCCGCGAGATCCGCCTCCAGGGCGCCGCGCTAAGTGCCAGGTGGCACTGGGGTTACGTCGAACCGGCGGTCTCGTCATCTCACCGCTCCTCAGCGATGGGGAACGTCTCCCCCGCCGCGAGGCGCCGTTCCAGCACCGTGAAGGCGTCGTCGGGATCATAATCGGCGAACTGCCCGCGCTCCCGCCTGGCCTCGAGCCACGCGGTGAAACCCGACTCGACCGCTCCGGGAGACGTCTCCTGCCGCTGGGCCGCCGCCACGGCGAGGTCGTTGGCGTACTCGTTCTTCGCGTGCCCGCGATGACCGCGGACCCAGGTCCACTGAACGTCGTGCAGTCTGCCAGACCGGACCAGTGCCTGCCACAGCTCGAGGTTCTCGATCTCGCCGCCCTTCCGCTTCCAGCCGCGCGCCATCCACGCCGGCGCCCACTCGCGGATACCCTTGACCAGGTACTCCGAATCGGACACGATCAGGGCGCGCACCCGGGCGCCCTTCTTGGCCAGCAGCTGGAGCGCGGCGATCGCCCCGGCCAGCGCCATCCGGTTGTTGGTCGTGTCGGGAGCCGCGAGGTAGAAATCCCGCCGCTGCACGCCGCCCCGGGTCCGCGCCTCGATCAGTCCACCCGCCCCGCCCGGCGTGGCGCCTTCCCGGCCGTTGCCGAGGCAGCTCTCGTCGAGGTGCAGCACCGCGATGGGCGACGCACTGCTCATTGACTGGCCAGCACGTGGAATGCGGCGATGTCGTCGAGTGCGAAACGCAGCTCTTCCCCGGTCATCGGCAGCCGGGCCACCAACGCGTCTCCGGGGCCGTCGGTCGCGATCCGGGATGGGATCACGATGTACTCCGTGCCCCGCCGCGTCGTCAGGGCGACACGCAGCCCCTCGCGGACGGCCCGCTCCAGCTGGTCGAGGCGTTCGGCGCTACAGCGCATTCCTGGGCTCGCTTGAAGGAGGTTAGCGGGCGGCATCGAGCCGGCGGACCACGCTGAGGCGGCCCGCATTCTCGCCGCTGAGGCGGCCGACGGTCACTGCGGCCGGCGTGCCCTGCTCCCGGAGCGCGGCCAACAGCGCCCCTTCGTTCTCGGGCGGGACGGCGAGCAGGAGCCCGCCCGACGTCTGGGCGTCCACCGCGAGCCAGCGGTCAATCTCAGTAAGGTCCGCCGCCCACGTCACCCGCTCGGCGGCAGCCTCCAGATTCCGCTTGGTGCCGCCGGGAATGAAGCCGCGGCCGGCCAGGCTCCGGGCATGGGGTAGCAGCGGTAGCGCATCGAAGGCCAGCACGCCCCCGACCCGGCTCGCCTCGAGCAGCTCCAGCAGGTGGCCTACCAGGCCGAAGCCGGTGACGTCGGTGGCGGCGCTGACGCCCACGTCGAGCGCCGCGCGCATGGCTCCGGCGTTGAGCGTGCGCATCGAGCGCACGGCATCCGCCATCCCGGCCTCGAGCAGGGCGTCGCGCTTGAACGCCGTCGCCAGGATGCCGGTGCCCAGCGGCTTGGTGAGCACGAGCAGGTCGCCCGCGCACGCGGCGGCGTTGGTGAGCATCCGGTCCGGGTTCACCTCGCCGATCACCGCCATTCCGAACTTGGGCTCGGGGTCGTCCACCGAGTGGCCGCCCAGCACCGGGCAGCCCGCCTCCCGCGCGATCTCACCGGCGCCGCGCAGCACCTCGCCCAGCACGTCGAGCGGCAACGTCTCTCGCGGCCAGCCGACGAGATTGAGCGCGAAGAGCGGGGTCGCGCCCATCGCGTACACGTCGCTCAGTGCGTTGGCCGCCGCGATCGCGCCCCAGTCGGCGGGGTCGTCCACGATGGGCGTGAAGAAATCCACCGTCGCGACCAGCGCGCGGTTCGGCGCCAGCCGGAATACGGCGGCGTCGTCGCGGGTGGCGGCGTCCACGAGGACCCGGGGATCCTCGACGGGGGGCAGAAAGCGCAGAACCTGCGCCAGGTCGGCGGCGCCGAGCTTGCAGGCTCAGCCGGCGCCGTGCGAGAGCGACGTAAGCCGGATGCGTGGTGTCTGGTCCTGGGGCTCATCGGGCATGCTGCCTCCGGAGGGTTGGGCGATGAAGGAAGGATGCGCGGCCACCGGGCCGCGTGCTACCACGCCTTGCGGACGGAGTCGGCCGACATCAAGCTGCCCCGCAGCATCACCCGCTCCACCTTGCGCGCGTTGCGGATGTCCGCCAGCGGGTCCGCGCCGAGCACGACGAGGTCGGCCACCTTGCCCGGCGCGATCCGGCCCAGCGAGTCCACTCCGAGAAGCTGGGCGCCGTTGCGGGTGGCGGCGAGCAGCGCCTCCCTGGGCGAGAGCCCGGCCCCGACCAGCAGCTCCATCTCGCGGTGCTCGCTGAAGCCGGGGATGAGGAGCTGGTTGGAAGCGTCAGTGCCCGCGGCGATCGTACCGCCGGCCTTGAAGAACAGGCGGAGGAAAAGGTCCTGCTTCGGCCGCGACTTCCGGAACTCTGCGAGATCGAGCGCGCTCCACCCCGCCCGCGCGATCATCCCGGGCACGTCCCATCCGGTCTGCACCGCCCGCGGTACGTCCGCGAGCTCCGGCTGCTGGGTGACGGCCGTGTCGTCGAGCCGGCTGAAGGTTTCGTGCAGCACCAGCGTCGGGATGACGAACACCTTGTGCGCCGCCAGGACGGACGCCACTCTGGCCAGCGCCGCAGAGTCGAGTGCCGCCCAGCCCCGCTCGAACGCGGTCCATCCCGCCCAGAAGCCGCGATAGTGCGCGCTGAAGATCGGCGCCGGATCCCCCACTGCCGCCTCGGGCACCCCCGTCATGTGCTCGTCGCCCCGGATGCCGAGCCGGGCTGCGGTCACCACGTCGGTGAGGCCCAGATGGCCGGTCACCCGCAGCCCGAAGGTGTTGGCCTCGTCGATGATCGCCTTGAGGAGCGGTGGATCGATCCGGGTGTAGACCTTGAGGTAGTCTACGCCGGCCACGGAGAGCTGGTCCACCGCCTTCCGCGCGTCCGACGGGTCGTCCACCCCGATGGCGTCGCTGTACGTCGTGGGGCGCCCGTCGATCATCGCCCCCGCGCTGTAGATCCGGGGGCTCGTGATCCCGCCAAGATTGGCGCGCTGGCGAAGCGCGAGAATCGTGTCCTTCGCGCCGTGCACGTCGCGCACCGTAGTGACGCCCCAGGCGAGATAGCGCGGGAGTGCCCAGGGCGCGACGTGGGCGTGGGCGTCGATCAGGCCGGGCACGATCCACTTGCCCCGTACGTCGATCTGGGTCGTATTCCTGGGGAGGGTGAACTGCCCGACCGACGTCACCGCTTCGATCTTGCCGCCGCGCACGACGATGACGGCGTCCGGCCGCGCTGGTCCGCCGCCGCCGTCGATGAGGGTAGCGCCCACCAGTGCCACGCCGCTCGGGCCGCGGGGCCCGCACCCCGCGACCGCCAGCAGGGCGAAGGCGACGCTAGCGCGGATCACTCGATGTATGGTCGTGGAGGATCTTCCAGCCGTCGGCCCGCCGTTCCATCACCAGGGTGAACGGTCCGCTGGCAGTGGTCTGCCCACCGCGGAACAGGATGAACCGCGCGGTGAGCAGGGCGTGTCCGTCGCCGAGAGGCCGAACGGCGACCTCCTCGAACCGGAGGCTGTCGCGAGTGGCGCCCGGCTCGAAGCGGGGCGCGTAGCGGGCGTGGATGAAGTCCCAGCCCTGCCGCACGCGACCGCCGTCCACGAAGGAGGTCGCGCTGTCGCGCGCGTAGTCACTCATGAACCCCTCCAGATTCCCCCGATTCCAGTCGTCGGCGGAGCGGAGGAGCTGGGTCGTGAGGCGGCCGGCGAGGGCCGGGTCGGCGGCAGCGGGGGGCGCACCCTGGCGGCAGGCCGCGAGCAGCACCGCCCACGGGAGCACGCGCAGGAGCGTCCTGATCATCGCGGCTGTGGGATGAAGTCGCTGGAAGCTGGATGGGCGGCACGGTCGATGCAAGGTCGCGCCGGGCCGATGCTATGTTTCGTCCGGGAGGAGCCCACGCGCCGATGACGCAGCAGTCGATTTCCGCATATGGTCTGATCGGGGATATGCGGACCGCGGCGCTGGTCGGCCTGGACGGCGCCATCGACTGGTGCTGCCTCCCGCGCTTCGACAGCGGCAGTGTGTTCGGCGCACTGGTGGATCCCGAGCGAGGCGGGACCTGGTCGATCCGACCGGACGAGCCGGCCACGTCCACGCAGCGGTATCTCCCCCGCACCAACATTCTCGAGACCACGTTCGCCACAACGGCAGGGGCGGTCGTCACCGTCACCGATTTCATGCCCGTCGGCCAGGACGGCCGACCGCCGGGGCGTCATCCCGAGATCCACCGCCGGGTCCGCTGCACCCGCGGCCGGGCGCGCATCCGGCTCGTGTTCATGCCCCGCTTCGAGTACGGCGCCCGCACCACGCGGGTGGAAGTGCTGCGGGCCGGGCTCTTCGCCACCGATCGCACCGATCAGGTCGTCACCCTCGCGAGCGCGCGGCCCCTGCTCTGGTCCGTGGAGCAGAACACCGCCACCGCCGTGTTCGAGATGACCAAGGGTGACGAGCAGTGGCTGGTGCTCCGCTACGACGACGACGACATCCATCCGGCCGACCGCTATGAGAGCGCGGAGAAGCTGGCGAGTACGGAAGCGTTCTGGCAGGAGTGGGCCGCGAACGTGCGGTATCAAGGTCCCTACCGGACGATGGTGAAGCGCGCGGCCCTCGCGCTCAAACTGCTCACCCACGCGGAGACCGGGGCGATCATCGCCGCGCCGACGACCTCGGTCCCCGAGACGATCGGCGGCAGCCGGAACTGGGACTACCGCTTCGTCTGGCTCCGGGATGCGGCCTTCACCCTCGCCGCGCTCGCCAACGTCGGCCATCATGCGGAGGCGGACGCGTTCATGCGCTTCCTCAAGAAAGTGTGCCGCCACGAGACCGAAGGCCATCTCCAGATCATGTACGGTATCGACGGGCGCCGCGATCTGGTCGAGCGCCAGCTCGATCACCTGAGCGGATACCAGGGATCCCGGCCGGTGCGCGTCGGCAATGGCGCCGCGGGCCAGTTGCAGCTCGACGTCTACGGCGAGGTGCTCGAGACCGCCGACCTGTGGCGGCGCGACCACCAGATGACCGACGCGACCTGGCGAGTGCTGCGGAAGCTGGTAGACTGGGTGAGCCTTCACTGGCGCCATCCCGACTCCGGCATCTGGGAAGTACGGGGCGAGACTCGGCACTACGTCTTCAGCAAGGTGATGAGCTGGGTGGCGCTCGACCGTGGGATCGCGATGGCCGAGGAGCTGGGGCTCGACGGCGACGTGGCCCGGTGGAAGGCGGAGCGCGAAGCCGTCCGCGCCGAGATCATGGAGCGGGGCTGGAGCGAGGCGAAGCAGTCGTTCGTCCAGGCCTACGACACCGACGCGCTCGACGCGGCCGCCCTCGTGATCCCCATCGTCCGCTTCCTCCCGCCGGACCATCCCCGCGTCCGCGCGACGGTGCGGGCCGTGGCCCGGGAGCTCACCAGCGCAGACGGCGAGCTGGTCTACCGGTACCGGGCGAGCGACGGGCTCGAGGGGGAAGAGGGAGCATTCTCGATCTGCACCTTCTGGCTGGCCCATGCGCTCGCGCTCACCGGCGAATACGAGCGGGCCGACCTGATCGTGCGGCGGATGCTGCGCCACGCGAACCACGTGGGCCTGTTCTCCGAGGAGATCGATCCCAAGACCGGCGAGTTCCTCGGGAACTTCCCCCAGGGCTTCACGCACATCGCGCTGATCAACTGCGCGGTGGCGCTCGCGCAGGCCGAGCGGAGCGGGCGGGCCAGCCGGCAAACGAAGCGCCCCGCGTGAGCGGGGCGCTGGACCGAGGCGCGCTCAGCGGCGTCGGCGGCTCTTCTTCTTCGCGGCCTTCTTGCGCGCCGGCCGCTTGGCGGTGCGCTTCTTGGCCGCCTTCTTTGCCGGCCGCCGCTTCGCGGCCTTGCGGGCTGGCTTCTTCGCCGCGCGCTTCTTGGCGACCTTCTTCCGGGCGGGCTTCTTTGCGGCCTTCTTCTTGGGACGGGCCTTGGCTTTCTTCGTCGCGGCGGGACGCGCGACCGGCTTGGCGGAGGCCGCGGGACGCGACGCGGCGGGCGCGGCTGCCGGAGTGGGCGCGGGACCCGGCGGCGTCGGCGCAGGCTCGCTCGACAGCGGCAACGGATCCATCCAGCCCGAGCCGGACCAGCCCATCTCCAGGGAGTGCAGCGCGGCCATAAGTGCTTCCTCCATCGCTGATGCGGCGCGGGACCCGCCGCTGGTCGAGACGTAAGACGCGCCGGCGAGAAGTCGAACGGCGCTGGTACAACTGATATAAGATGCGCGGAAAGGGTCCTTCTGCAAGACTGATCTCGCGTCCGGGGCGCGGCGCCGCCGTCCGGCCGGAAGCGAGACCGTAAGTCCTGTTTTGACAAACTGTTACGCTTGAGGTATCTTGCCCCTCACCGTCCTCCGACCGAGTGTCGCTTCCACCGTGAGAGCCCAACTCCGCTTTTCCGCGTGCGCCTTGGCGCTCGTTGCCGGCGCTCTGGCGGCTCCGCTCCGCGCGCAGACCGTCGGCGACGTGCAGGTCTCGCCCCAGACGATGACGCTCGCGGTGGGACAGAAACAGACGATCTTCGCCGCCGCGTTCGACCGGCAGGGGAACCTGATCCCCAACGCGCGCTTCACGTTCTGGACCTCGGATTCGAGCGTCGCCAAAGTGCAGACCGACGGCACGGTGCTCGGCGTGAAGCCGGGTCTCGCGAAGCTCGAGGCCCGCGTGGGCAACCGGCGCGCGTCGCTCGCCGTGCTCGTGGGCGGCGTGGGGCCCGGCGCGCCGGTCGGCGCTCACGGCGTCGCCGCGCTCACCCTCGAGCCGGCGTCGCTCCGGCTGGTGCTGGGAGAGACCGCGAAGCTCGAGCCCAAGGCGCTCAAGGACGACGGCACGCCGGCCGAGCTCGGGCGGGTCGTATGGAAGTCGCTCCGTCCGGACGTGGTCGCGGTAGACTCGACCGGCGCGCTGCTCGCGCGCGGGCCGGGCCGGAGCATCATTCAGGCGGCGCTCGCCAGCGGGATGGTCGCGACCGCGCCGGTCGAGGTGGAGACGGTCGATCTTGCTCTGTCGGAGAGCCGCGTCCTGCTGCCGCCCGAGGGCCTGGACACCCTCCGCCTGCTGGTCCCCTCCCAGGCCAACCGGGAGATGACCGAAGGCGTGGTCTGGCACTCGACCGACACCTCGGTCGTCCGGATCGGCCCGACCGGCATCGTGCAGGGCGTGGCTCCGGGCACGGCCGAGATCGTCGCCTGGCTCTCGGGGCAGGAACGGCGCGCGGCCGTCGTCGTCCACAAGCCGGTGCGGGCGATCATCGTGACGCCCAAGCCGGGCGCCGGGCCGATCCTGATCCCGCTCAATCGCAAGCACAAGTTCACGATCGCGGCGGAGGCGGTGGACTCGACGCCGATTCCCGAGATTCGTATTGGGTGGGAGGTGGGAGACACCGCGCTCGCGGCGTTCGATCGCGCCACCGGCGAGCTCACGGCCAAGGCGCTCGGCACCACAAGCCTCACCGCCAAGGTGCCCGGTTTCGCTCCCGCTACGTGGGCGATCCAGATCGTGCCCGGCATGCTCAAGCTCGATCGAGGCCGCTTCGCGCTGGCGCCCGGCGACCACGCGACGCTCGCTGCCACCCTCGCCGACGACCAGGGCAAGGCCGTCGGTCCCGCTGCCGATCTCACCTGGGTGTCCGATCGGCCCGAGGTGGCGACGGTCGACGGGCAGGGCGCGGTCGAGGCGCTCGGTTTCGGTCACGCCAAGCTGACCGCGACGACCAGCTGGGGTGCCGCCGCCTCCACCGACGTGTTCGTGGTCGGTGAGCTGCTCCTGGTCTCGAACCGCCGGGGCGGTCTCGGCATCTACCAGGCGTCGGCCGCGAAGCCGGAATCACTGTTCGTCGTGCTCGCCGACAGCGCCACCAACACGGAGCCCGCCATCTCGCCCGATCGAACCCGGATCGCGTTCAGCTCGAACCGCGGGGGCGGGGGTGACTACGACCTGTACGTGATGGACGCCGACGGCAGCCACATCCAGCGGCTCACCACCGAGGCCGGCACCGACGGGAGCCCGGTGTGGACGCCCGACGGCGGCAAGCTGGTATTCATCTCTGCCAGAAGCGGCGTGCCCCAGATCTACCTGATGCCCGCGGACAGCGGTGACGCCCAGGCCCTCACCAGCTCGGCCGGCGGCAACCAGTCGCCCGCGGTCTCGCCCGACGGGCGCACGATCGCGTTCGTGTCCATTCGCGGCGGGGCGCCGTACATCTTCCGGATGGCGCTCGACGGCAGCGGCCAGACGCGGGCCACGACCGGCATGCTGCGCCAGGGCGTCCCGCAGTATTTCGCGAACGGTGATCTGCTCTACGGCGAGGAGCGCAGCAAGGGCTCCCGCGAGTGGCGCATCATGCGTAAGCCCGACGGCGCCGCGCCCGTGGCTCTTTTCCAGACCGACCAGCCGCTCGTGGCGCTCTCGCCCTCGCGGGAGGGCGAGCGGGTCATCTTCGTGACCGGCAAGGAGGCCGGGAAGGGCAAGTTCGAATATCGCGTCTGGCTGCGCGGTCTTGCCCTCGGCGCCCAGCCGGTGCCGCTCAAACTCCGGCCCGGCGAGCAGGTACCGACGGCCACATTCTGATGCGCGCGCTCGCGCTGGACGGCGTGGGCGGTCTGGACCGGCTCGCGCTCCGCGACCTGCCTGAGCCCGAGCTCCGCTCGGCCGCCGACGTCAAGGTGCGGATCCTGGCCGCGGCGCTGAACCACCTCGACCTCTTCGTCGCCGACGGCCTGCCGGGGCCCACGCCGGTGTTCCCTCACATCGTCGGCTCCGATGGCGCCGGGCTCGTGGAAGCCGTGGGGCCGGCCGTCCGCTCGGTGGCGCCGGGCGATCGGGTGATGCTCAACGCGGCGATCTCCTGCGGCACCTGCCAGGCCTGCCTCGAGGGTGAGGAATCGCTCTGCCGGGCGTTCCGGGTCCTGGGCGAGCATCTGCCGGGCACGCTGGCCGAGTTTGTGGTGCTGCCCGAGGGCAACGTCGCGCGGGTCCCCGACGCCATGCCGCTGGAGCGGGCCGCGGCCTTCTCGCTCGCCACGCTGACCGCGTGGCGCATGCTGACCACGCGGGCGCGGCTTCGCCCGGGTGAGACGGTGCTGATCTGGGGCGTCGGCGGCGGGGTGGCCCAGGCGGCGCTCCAGATCGCGAAGCTGCTGGGTGCCTACGCGATCGTGACCAGCGGGACACCGCACAAGCTGGAGGCCGCCCGCGCGCTCGGCGCCGACGCGGCGCTGGACCACGGTCGGGACGACGTCCCGGCCGAAGTGAAGCGACTCACGGGCGGCCGCGGCGCCGACGTCGTGGTGGACAGCGTGGGCGAGCGGACCTGGTCGCAGTCGCTCCGCGCCCTCCGGCGCGGCGGCCGGCTCGTTGCCTGCGGGGCCACGACCGGCCCGATGGTCGACATGGACCTGCGCCGGCTCTTCTGGCACCAGTGGAACCTCATGGGTTCGACGATGGGGAGCCACAAGGAATACCGCGAGATTGTCCGGCTCGCCGGCCTGGGGCGCCTCTGGCCGGTGGTGGACCGCGTGGTGCCGCTGGCCGAGGCGGTGGACGCCTATCGCCGGCTGGCGGGCGGCGCGCAGTTCGGTAAGCTCGTCATCGAGGTGGCAGCGTGAACGAGATGCTGGAGCGACTCCGGGTCGGGGCGCAGCAGCTGACCCAGATCCTGCCGCCGTTGATCGGCGCGACCCTGATCCTGCTGGCGGGCTACTTCCTCGCGCGCCAGGTCCAGCGGTGGGTGGACGAGGCCCTCAAGCGGCTCGACTTCAACCGGGTCGCGCACGCGGGCGGCATCGACCAGGTCGTCGAGAGGACCGGTTCCCGGCTCGATCCGATCGGCGCGCTCGCCCGGCTGATCTTCTGGCTGGTGATGCTGGTCGTCATCCTGCTGGCCAGCGCGGCGCTCGGTCTCGAAAGCATCAACCAGATGTTCGGGACGATGCTCGCGTTCCTGCCTACCCTTTTCGCCGCGATCGTCGTGGTAGTGCTGGGCATGCTGGTGGGCGAGTTCGTGCGCGGGGTGATTCTCGCCTCCGCCGGCAACGTCGCCGGTGTTCCTACCGTCGCCAAGCTGGCCAAAGGCGCGGTGGTGCTGATCTCGGTGTTCCTGGCCTTGCAGCAGGTCGGCGTGGAGCAGGAAATCGTGACCGCCGCGTTCACGCTGGTGCTGGGTGCCGTGGCGCTGGCGGCCGGCCTGGCCTTCGGCCTCGGCAACCGGGAGCTCGCGGGCGAGATCACCCGCCGGTGGTACGAGCAGGGTCAGCGGCGGGACCGACGGAAGACGGACCGGAAGCCGGGCGGGCCGGCAGACGAGACTCAGTTGCTGGACTGACCGCGTTTACCGCAGTCTCACCACCGTTTTCCGGTCGCCGTCCTTCAGAACTCCGTACACCACGTCCTTGCCCCCGAACCCGGCCAGCGTCACGCCCGGAGGCAAGGTGACGACCCGCTGCCACCCGCCGTCCGACCCGTAGACGTCGTAGACCGCCTCCGTCGCGTCCGCCGCCCGCGGCTGCTGGAGCCAGACCTCGCCCGCCGGGCTGCCCATGCCGGTCTCGAAGGGCGGCTTGTGCTCCGCGAACGGCCACTCGAGGCGCAAGGTGTCCGGCAGGCCCCGTCCCTTGCCCTGCTCCCGGATCTTCGCGATCACTCGCGCTTTATCGGCGTCGGTCACCGGCACCTTGGCGTAGTCGTGCGGCTTGCCCCGCAGCCAGACGCCGCCGGGTCCGCGCCAGTCCACCCGGTTCTCGCGCGCACGCGCCACCCACACACGGCCGTCCGGCAGCACGCCGAAGAGGTCGTTCGGCCCGAAGATCTTGGCGACCTGCTGGATCTGCTCGCCGAAGGTCGCGCTGCCGTACTCCGGCGCGGCGAGCCGAGCGACTGTATCCACCCGCCCGGTGGCAAGCTCGAGCCGGAACACGCTCACGCTGTCGGGCCGCACGACCCTGCCCGGCTCACCGCCGCCCACGATGGCCTGGTAGTCAGCCTTGTAGCCGAAGCCGCTCTGGTCGTAGGCCAGCACCGGCGTGGTGCCCCCGGCCGGCGGGAGCGCGAGCGCACGCACCGGCTGCCCCGACTCGGTCCACAGTGTGGTCCTGAGCGCCGCGAAATCCACCAAGGCGACCGTATCGCCTGCGAGGTGGGCCACCCAGCCCGGAAACTTGTAGACCGAGGCCGGCGCGCCGGCGGGCAAAGAATCCACCCGGGTGCCGATCGTATCCACCTTGCCGGTTCCCAGATCGGCCCGGAGGAACAGCCGGTCCCTCGTGTCGGCAAAGACGATCCGGCCGTCGTGCAGCTCGACCACGTTGCTCAGCTGGGTGAACATGACCGGCAGCCTTGCGTCGACCTTGAGGTCGTGGCCTTGGGCCTTCGAATCGGTGCAGGCGGCAGCCGCGGCGAGCAACACGGGCCAGCACGACCTCACTGCGGTCATCACGATGCTCCTTGAGAAACGAGTGGCGGGACCACGAGCTGCAGAATGCGGAGGCCCCCGCTGTCGGGCTCGATCGCCAGCGCCGCGCCCGGCGCCGCAGCCAAGATACGGCCGAGGCCCCGGAGGCGGATCTCTCGCAGGAGATGGCCCTGCCGCTCGACGACGTGCCAGCTGCCGGCGGAATCGACCACGGAGCGGCTCTTCTGGAGCCAGACCAGGCCGTCCGCCGCGGTAAAGGCGGCCTCGAAAGGCGGCTTCACCGGCGCGAAGGGAAGCTGCTCCGCCATGGTCCGAAGCTCCGGCGGGAAGCTGCGCACGAACAGCTCCCGGTCGGCGCGGGTCACCTCGAGTACCCGGTCCGGGAGCGGATCGCCCTCGACCCAGTGCCCGGCGGGGTCGCGCCAGTCTACCCGGTTCTGGTACACGCGGGCTACCCAGAGCGAGCCATCCGGCAACGCGCCCCATTGATCCGCCCCGCTGAAGACCCGACGCTCGAACCGCTGGCCAGCCTCGTCCTCGACCTCGGCGATATCGAGCGGCGCGAGCCGCGCGAGTGTGTCGATTCGGCTGAAGTCTGGGGCGGTGCGGACCACGGCGGCCGAGTCGCGGTTGCCGGCCCCGTTGCGCCCGGGGGGCGGCAGCATCGGCACGTAGAACCGGCCGGCAGTATCGCGCATTCTCGGGAGTGAGCCCCGGGTAATGTCCGGCGCGGGCACGGCGCGGCCGAACCTGCCGGCAAGACTCCAGACTGTGACCCGGCGGAGCCCCCAGTCCGCCACCCACAGCGAGTCGGCTGCGCGGAAGAGGGCGAACGGATTCTTGAGCTCGGGCGTCTTCGGCCCGCCCAGCGGCGTCACCGTATGTGCGGGAAAGTCCACGACGCCGACCACGCCGCTGCCTTCGGACACGAGCGCCCACCGGCCGGCGCCGAGCCACACGGCGCCCGCGGCGTCGTGGAACGGGGCCTGAAGGGTGTCGGTCGGAGGCGCGAGGACGAGCGGGGGAGCGGGCGGCTTGGGGGCGCCGCAGGCAGCGACGAAGAGCGCGACTCCCACGCCACCCGCCCGCGCGACGCCGGGATGCCGGGGGAACAGCATGGGCGGGAATGTAAGCGCCCCCTACGGCCTCCACCAATACGAAAACTTCACCAGAAAGACGTTGTTCCCGGCGGCGGAGAACAGCCGGTCCAGCCCGTCGCCGACCCGGAAGGTTCCGTCGGTGATCGTGTCGGAGCGGGTCTGGGTCCAGACGACGAACATCGTCGAGCCGGGGCGGTATTCCCAGCGCAGCACCGCGTTCCCGCGCAGCGACGCCAGCGAGAAATTCGGGTTGCTGAACTCGAGCTGGGCGAGGCCCGGCGTTGCGGGGGTGACGACCAGCTTGCTGGCGTCGTCGGGCGCGACCTGAGCCGAGCCGGTGGCGAGGAAATCGTATGTCCGCGGCTGGGCCAGCTCCTTGAAGCCCCGGTACTGCCCCGACGAAAGCAGCGGCTGGGTGTAGACCTCGAGGCTCAGGCGCGGCGTGAAGATCCAGTTGACGCGCACGCTGGCCGAGAGCTGCATCTCCTCCAGATCGGCGAAGAGATAGCGGTGCCCGAATGTCTGCGTGGCCGCCGGGTCGTCGAATGTGTCCACGTACTGTGCCGTCGTGTGCAGCTTGTCGAGTCTCGGCCCGAACTGCACCAGCGCCCGCGAGCTTGGGTGCCACTCGAGCGTGGGCGCGATGGACCAGCTGTGCTGCCGGTCGCGCGCGTACTCGTCGCCCTGGAGGCTCACCCCGGCGATCCAGGTGCGCCGTGGGTCGGAGGTGAACGTCATGGACCAGTCCACGCCCGGCGGGTTCAGGGTGAGCGGCCCGCCGCGGGTCCGGCGCGCGTTGAGGCTCTGCGGATCGTACTCGACCGTCCACTGCCAGTGGGAGAAATTGAGCAGGTCGAACATGCCCATTCCGAAATAGCCGACACTGGTCAGGTCTCCGCCGAAGTCCCACGTGCGGAACGTCGCGAGGTTGAGCTGTACGCTCTGGAAAAGGCGGCTCGGCCGCGTCCAGCGACGGCCCACCATGACGTGCGCGTTGAGCTGGTCAGCCCAGGTCTGGAAGCCGAGGTCGTTCACCTCGAAGCCCGGGTCGATCGCCCCGGCCGCCGCGTTGAACATCCAATCGCCCTTTTGCTTGTTCAGGGTCATCCGCCCGCCCCAGCCCGAGAGCGACGTGGCGGTGGAGTCCACCCGCATGTAGTCCGCGTCGGGTCGCTGGAAGTAGTGGACTGAGCTCGTCTGGAGATCGATCATGCGGGCGGCGGTGCCGCCGACCCGGCTCGCGCCCGCCCAGCCGGTCAGCACCCACACCCCGGCCCGATCCAGGGTGACCCACCCGTCCGCGCCCAGGCCGAATGCCGTCTTCGACAGCTGGCGCGGCA
>JBGQIW010000062.1:0-16165 GCA_041498715.1 Gemmatimonadota bacterium
GGGCGACTCGAAGAAGAGCGGCGCCGGCTCCGCGTCCATGCCGAGCGCGGCGACCAGTTGCTCGAGGTGGCCGGTGAGCGTGCGCCGGGCGGTGCGGGGCACCCGCTCCAGCCCGGCGATGAGGCGGCTCTGCGCGGTCTCGGGCGCGTCGGTCAGCAGCGCTCGGCCTGAAGGGGTGAGGTCCAGCACCAGCCGGCGTCCATCGGCCGGGGCCCGGCGGCGCGAGACCAGCCCCCGGCCCACGAGCCGCGCGACTACCGTGGACACCGAGCTTTGGTGCGTACGGGTCCGGAGCGCCAGCTCGTTCAGCGACTGCGCCGGTCCCTCGGCCAGCTGCTGGAGCACGAAGAGCTGCGCGCCGGTGAGGCCGGTCACGCGCTCGGCGTGGGCCGCCGAGAGGCGGATGCCCTGAACGATCCGGCGGAGCGCGTCGAGCGCGGCGCGGACGTCGTCCATGCGGCTGGCCCGCCGGCCGTCCGCGCCCGCCCGCTCTGGGGAATCAGTATGGGTGCCCATATAACTCCATCGTAGGCGCCGGGCAGGTCTGGCGCAAGTCGCGGATGCCGAATGCCTTGCAACCTGGCCCGCACGCCTGCATTCTCCACCCCGTGAAGCTCGCCCACATCGCCGACCCGCACCTCGGGGCGCGGCAGTACCATCGCCAGACCCCCAACGGCATCAACCAGCGCGAAGCCGACGTCGCCCAGGCGTTCCGGGCGGCGGTGGACGGCGTCATCGCGGCGCGGCCGGACATCGTGGTCGTGGCCGGCGACCTGTTCCACACGGTGCGGCCCACCAATGCGGCGATCGTCTTCGCCTTCGGGCAATTTCAGCGGCTGCGCGAGGCGCTGCCTGACGCGCCGGTCGTGCTGATCGCGGGCAATCACGACACGCCGCGCTCCACCGAGACCGGCTCGATCCTCCGGCTCTTCACCGAGCTGGGGGTCGAGGTCGCGATCGACCAGCCGCGGCGGCTCGTCTTCCCTGCGCTCGACCTGTCCGTGCTCGCCGTGCCGCACGAGGCGCTCATGGGCACCGAACGGCCGCTGCTCCGGCCCGAGGGGAGCGCGCGCCGTCAGGTGCTCGTGCTGCACACCGAAGTCGAAGGGGCCTTTCCGTTCGACCGGACCGGGGTCGAGTACGGCGGCGCCATCGTCGCTCCGCGCGATCTCCATCTCGATGATTGGACCTACGTTGCCATCGGCCACTACCACACGCAGCACCGCGTGGGACCGCGGGCGTGGTACGCGGGCGCGCTCGACTACGTGAGCCCGAACATCTGGGGTGAGCTGGCCGACGACCACGCGCACGGAGTGGAGGGGAAGGGGTGGCTGCTGGCGGACCTCGAGGCTGGCACGGTGGAGCGCCGCCCGGTGCCGCCCGCCCGGGCGGTGCTCGATCTCGAGCCGATTCAGGCCGACGGGCTCATCGCGGCCGACGTGGACGCGCTGATCGCGGAGCGGGTCGCCGCCGTCGCGGGTGGGGTGCGCGACCGGATCGTGCGACTCCGGGTCTACGACGTCCCCCGGCACGTGGCCCGCGAGCTGGATCACGCCGCCGTCCGGGCGCTCAAGACGGAGGCGCTGCATTTCCATCTGGACGTACGCCCGCCGGTCACGCAGCGAATCGTCGGAGTCGGGTCACCGGGCGAGCGCCAGACACTCCCCGAGCTCGTAGCCGCATATTTTGCCCGCTGGCCCCTGCCCGCGGACATAGATCGCGAGGCTTTTGTCCGGCGGGGATTCGAGCTGATGGACGCGGTCGAGCGCGACCTGGCGGGCGGCTGATGCAGATCCACCGCCTGCGGCTGCGCAACTTCCGCCAGCACGAGGACACGGACCTCGCGCTGGGACCCGGGCTGACCGGCATCATCGGGCCGAACGGCACCGGAAAGACGACGCTGCTCGAAGCCATCGCCTGGGCGATCTACGGCATGCCCGCCGCGCGCGGCAACCGCGATACGATCCGTCGCAGGAACGCGCCATCGAGGGCCCAGGTCGAGGTGGAGCTCGAGTTTTCTCTCGGGGCGCATCACTATCGTGTCGTCCGGGGCCTTAACCACGCCGCGCTATATCAGGACGGTGGGGCGGCGGCGGTCGCAAACAGCCTCGGCGCGGTGACCGAGCGGATCGGCCGCCTGCTGGGCATGACACGGGACGAGTTCTTCAACACCTACTTCACCAGCCAGAAGCAGCTGGCGGTGATGGCGGCGATGGGGCCGTCGGACCGGGCGCAGTTTCTTTCCCGCGTGCTCGGCTATGAGCGTATCAGGACTGCGCAGGACAAGCTCAAGGAGAGCCGGTCGGCGCTGCGCGCCCGGGTGGACACGCTCCGGGCCGGCCTGGCGGACCCGGCGGAGCTGGAGCGGGAAGAGACCGAGGCGGGAACGCGGCTCGCAGCGGCGGGCACTGCCGAGCGGCGGGCGAGCGACGCCTTGGAGGCGGCCTCCAGGCGCCTCGCGGAGGTGCGGCCGATCTGGGAGCGGCTGCAGCGGCTACGTGAGCAGGCGTTCGCGCGTGAGAGCGACCTTCGAGTCGCCGACCACGAAACGGCCGCCGCCGCCGATCGGGTGGAGCGGCTGGACCGCCAGGCCACCGAGGTCGCGACTGCCCAGCGGCGGCTGGACGAGCTGTGGCAGCAGCTCGAGCCGCTGCTCGTCTTGCAGGACGAGGCGCAGCAGCTCGCCCGGCAGGCCGATGGCTTTGCCGCGCGGCAGCGGGTCCAGGCCCAGCTCGCGGAGGTGCGTCGGACGCTCGGAGCGACGGCAGAGCGCCGCGATCGGCTTCCGGCCGCCGACGTGCTCGAGCTGGCGCGCGCGCGGCTCGAGGAGACCGAAGCGGGGCTCGCCGCAGCCGGTGCAGAGGCCGAAACCCAGCGAACCGCGTGGGTCCGTGACGCCCAGGATGCGACCAGTAAGCGCGCCACGCTGCTCGACCAGTTCAAGGACCTCCGGGAGCAACGCGACCGCGTGGTGCATGCGGGGCCGGATGGCGACTGCCCGACGTGCGCCCGTCCGCTGGGAGTGGAGTACGGCAAGGTCCTGGAGCTGCTGGACCGCCAGCTGGAGGAGGTCGTGTCGAACGGAAACTTCTACCGGCAGCGGATGGAGCAGCTCAAGGCCGAGCCACCTGAGCTCGCCGCCGCCGACCACCGCCGGGAGAAGCTGGAACAGGCGCTCCAGGACGCGTCGGCCGAAGTCGGCCGGCTCGCGACCCAGGTCCAGGAGGCCGCGGCCCTCGCTGCCGAAGAGGCCCGGCTCCGCGAGCGTTTGGGCGCGCTCGAGAGCGAGCTGGCGCTGCTACCGAGCGGACACGACGAGCAGCGCTACCAGGAGGTGCAACGCCTGATCAAAGCCCTGGAGCCGCTGGTGGTGGAGGCGGCCCGCTTCCGCGCGATGGCCGATCAGGGCGCGGCGGTGGCCGCGGAGCTGGCGGCGGCGCGCGAAGCGCTCGACGCAGCGGGTGCCCGGGCTGCGAGCCTCCGCGCGGAAGTGGCCGCGCTGGCATACGACGAGCGGGGGTTCCGGGAAGCCAGGGACGCGGAGCAGGCCGCCGACCATGCGCGCCGAGCCGCTGAAATGGCGATGGTGCAGGTCCAGGCGGAGCAAAGGGCCGCGGTGGTGGCGGTGGAGGCCGTGGCACGACGGCGGGCGGAGCGGTCCGCGCGGGAGGAGGAGGCTCGGCGGGCTGCGGCCGAGCTGAAGCTGGACCAGGAGTCGGACCGCACGCTGTCCAGTCTCCGGACCGAGCTGAACGCCATGGTGCGTCCGGATCTGTCCGCGCTTGGGTCGTCGTTCCTGTCGGATCTTACCAGGGGGCGATACACCGAGCTCGAGTTGGACGAGGACTACCAGATTCGGCTGCTCGACGACAGCGATGCCAGGACCGTTATCTCCGGTGGTGAAGAGGACGTCGCAAACCTGGCCCTTCGGCTCGCCATCAGCCAGATGATTGCCGCGCGCGCGGGGCAGCCGCTCTCGCTGCTGCTGCTGGATGAGGTCTTCGGCTCGCTCGACGAGGATCGGCGGGTCGCCGTAGTGGATCTGCTGCGGAGCCTGGCCGACCGGTTCCCCCAGGTCATCCTGGTCACACATATCGATCTCGGGGCGGAGAGCTTCGACCGGCTCATCCGGGTCAGCTACGATTTGGCCAAGGGAGCGGCTGTGATTCAGGACGGAGCGGCCGGAGGACACGATGTGGCGGCCTGATCGCAGCGTCCGCGGCCCCGAGCACGCGACCCTCCGCGACGTGGATCCGCTCAATCGGGTCTTCGCCGAGGCGTTCACCGACCGGTACAGCCGCGACGGATTGGTCGGCGTTCGGGTACCGCAGCTCAACTCGGCCATCTGGCGCTACGCGATCGAGGATGCCGGCGACGGCGCCATGGTCTGGCGGGACGCAGGCGGCGAGCTGGTCGCCTTCAACATGGTGCACCGCTCGGGCGTCGAGGGCTGGATGGGACCCCTGGCCGTGCGACCGGACCGCCAGGGCGAGGGCCTCGGCTCGGCCATGGTGCTCGCCGGCGTGGAGTGGCTCAAGGCGGAGGGCGCGCGGACGATCGGGCTCGAGACCATGCCGCGCACGGTGGACAACATCGGGTTCTACAGCCGGCTGGGCTTCATGCCGGGACATCTCACCGTCACGCTGGTCCGCGACGTCGGCCGCCGACCCGCGGAATCGGGAGAGGTGCTGTCGGCCGTGGCCGACGTGCCCGCAGTGCTGGGCGAGTGTCGGACGTTGCTCGAGCAGCTGCTCCCGGGCACCGACTTCACCCGGGAGCTCGCGCTCACCCATGAGCTGCGCATCGGCGACACGACCCTGATCCGGCGGGACGGCGCGCTCACGGGCTTCGCGCTCTGGCATTCCGCGCCGCTGGCCGCGGGTCGGCCCAAGGACGAGGTCCGGATTCTCAAGCTGGTGGCGCGCGCGGTCGAGGACCTCGACCAGGTGATCGAAGCGGTGCAGCGGGCGGCGCACCACGAGCGCGTCCGCCGCCTGGCCATCCGCTGCCAGAGCGTATTCGGCGAAGCCTATCTCCGGCTGGTGGAGCAGGGATTCCGGGTTCACTGGACCGATCTCAGAATGATGCTCCGGGGCTACGCGCCGCCGGCGCCGAAGACGGGGATAATCCTGTCGAATTGGGAGATCTGAACAACTGTGAGGGGGTGAACTGCAACTGCGAACCACAGAGGCACAAAGACACGGAGCGACCGCCTATAGTGCTTGTTCTCCGTGCCTCGGTGCCTCTGTGGTTCGCAGTTGTGGCTGTGCGCCGCTGCGGCTCGCTCACGGTTTGCTCGTTACGTCGTCGCTGGTCGCGATCCAGAGGACCAACAGGGTGACCCCCAGCGCCAGCGGAATGTGTAGCCATCCGCTCGGCGGGAGCGTGAACAGCAGCACGACCCACAGCGCAATCGCGGCCACGGCGAGCACGAGTGTTGCGTTCATTGCCTGTCCTGGGAGAACCGTTGACGGGTCCATGACGCGTTCCTATCTTGGGAGTGGCACGGCAGCGGGGACACCGTTCTTGAGCCAACAGGTCCAGTGATGGACCCACATGCCGTGGCTGATGTCATGCCCCCCGGGGGAAGACAGACGTCATGGTGAGGGTGCCAAGCTTTCTCATTGGGCTTCAATCAACACTCTCCGTTGCCGTTCCGACAGCTGTACAATCGCCGGCCCTCGTGGCCGGCGATTGTGCGTTCGGCCGGGCTGGCCGCGCTTGACGCCGGGCCCGGGCCCGGGCGTTCTTCCCTGAAGCCCCACCCCGAGGTCGTGGATGCCGCGATGCAGTGTGACGCGGCGCGTGCACTTCAATGCCGCGCACCGTCTGTATAACCCGAAGTATCCGGACGAGTGGAACCGGGCCACCTTCGGGAAGTGCGCCAACCCGAACTTTCACGGGCACAATTACGAGCTCGACGTCGCGGTCGAGGGCGAGATCGACCCGGACACGGGCTACGTGCTCGACCTGACCCTGCTCCAGAAGCTGGTCGAGGAGCGCGTCATCCGCCACCTCGACCACAAGAACCTGAACGTCGACGTGCCCTGGTTCAGCGACCTGATCCCCACCGCGGAGAACATCGCCGTCGTGGCGTGGCGCCAGCTGTGTCCGGCGATCCCCGCCGGCCTCCGCCTCCGCCTCCGGCTCTGGGAGACCCCCCGCAACTATGTCGAGTACGAAGGCGGCTGACGCCGCGACCGGGCCCGCCGCCCACGGCGCGGGCGAGCCGTTCGCCGAGCAGGTGCGCCGCGTTCTGGTCGCCCTGGGGGAGGATCCCGATCGGGAGGGGCTGGTCAAGACGCCGGAGCGGGTGGAAGGCTCGCTCCGCTTCCTCACCCAGGGCTACGGGCAGTCGGTCGCCGACGCAGTAGGCGACGCGGTGTTCGAGGAGTCGCACCAGAGCATGATCATGGTGCGCGACATCGAGCTGTACTCGCTGTGCGAGCACCACCTGCTCCCCTTCTTCGGCCGGGCCCACGTCGCCTACGTGCCGAACGGCAAGATCATGGGGCTCTCCAAGGTGGCCCGGATCGTGGACGTATTCGCCCGGCGGCTTCAGGTGCAGGAGCGCCTGACCGACGAGATCGCGGACGCGGTGATGGACGTGATCCGGCCCCATGGCGTCGGCGTGGTGATCGAGGCCGCCCATCTCTGCATGATGATGCGCGGCGTGCAGAAGCAGAACTCGCGCACGGTGACCAGCGCGCTGCGCGGCATTTTCCGGGACGATTCCAAGACCCGCGATGAGTTCCTGCGGCTCGCCCACAACCATCCGTCGGAGTGAGCGTGCTCGGGGGCCGGGTCGCCCTGGTGACCGGGGCCTCGCGCGGCATCGGCGCCGCGATCGCCGCGGCGTGCCGGGGCGCGGGCGCGCAGGTGATCCGCGTCGCGCGCAGCCTGGCCGCCGGCGTCCACGACGGCTTCCACGACCTGCCCTGCGACCTGAGCGACCCGGTCGCCGTCAGCCGGCTGGCGGAGGACGTGCTCGCCCGCATCGGAACTCCCGACATCGTCGTGAGCAACGCCGGCATCTTCGAGCGGATGCCGTTCGAGCAGACGACC
The DNA here is from genome assembly GCA_041498715.1 of Gemmatimonadota bacterium. Lineage (GTDB taxonomy): Bacteria > Gemmatimonadota > Gemmatimonadetes > Gemmatimonadales > GWC2-71-9 > DASQPE01. Next base: position 7,066 of record JBGQIW010000062.1, read on the forward strand.
CCGGCCGATCTGGAGCGGCACCTGGCCGTCAACCTGGTCGGCGCCTTCGCCGTCGCCCGCGGATTTCTTCCGGCGATGCGGGGCCGGGGGAGCGGACAGCTCGTCACGATCGGCAGCATCGCGGACCACACGGCGTTTCCCGAGAACACGGTCTACTCCACCACCAAGTACGGGCTGCGCGGTCTGCACGAGGCACTCGTGGTGGAGTATCGCGGCACCGGCGTTCGCTGCACCCTCGTCTCCCCCGGCCCGACCGACACCACCCTCTGGGACCCGGTGGACCCCGACCACCGTCCCGGCTTTGTGCCTCGGCGGGCCATGCTCCGCCCGGCGGACGTGGCCGACGCCGTGCTCTTCGTCGTCACCCGCGCGGCCAACGTGCACGTGGACTGGCTCCGCCTCAATCCCGCGCTCTGATGGGCCCGCTCGATCGGCGGGGACGCGGCGCGCACGTGGCGCGCCTCTGGGCGCTCCTGATGTCGGCGGCGGTCCCGGCGACCGCCGCCGCCCAGCAAAACAAGCCGCCGGCGCCGGCGCTTCCGCCGCTGCCGGATTCCGCCGGTTGGGGCGTCCACGTGCTCGCGGCCGCGCGCGACGCGGGCGGCTCGATCTGGCTCGGCACCTACGGCCGGGGTCTCCTGCGCCTGCGCCCAGGCGCGACCGCCTGGGACGTGATCCGGCACGACAGCTCGGCGACGTCGCTCTCGTGGGACTACGTGCAGGCCGTCGCGTTCGGGCCCCGGGGCGAGGTCTGGTACGGCACGGTGGGTAACGGCTGGGGATTGTCGGTCGACGGCGGGCAGACCTGGCGGAACTGGGGCGGCGCCACGCTCGGCCCCGAGTGGCAATACGTGGCACCCGACGGCATCGCCGTCCGCGGCGACACCACCGTCATCGCGACGGCCGACGGTCTCCAGCTCACCACCGACGACGGTGCCCGCTGGATCGCCATCGTGGACTCGGCCGGCCCCGAGTCCCTCGGTCCCGCCGATACGGCCGTCGCGCTGCTCACGAGCGAGTACGTCCGGCGGCTCACGGCCGACCGGAGAGGCTGGCTCGTCTCCACGCTGCACGGGAACGAGCGCGTGCGCCACACGGGCGCCAAGTGGGAGGTGGAGGCCGTCGCCGCCGCGCCGTTCACCTCGGCCGACGCCATTCTGATCGGGCGGCAGCAGTTCCACGGCACGCAGTGCGGCCTCCGACCCGCGGTAGACACGCTGCCCTGCTACCGTCGCGCCAGCAAGGGTGGTGAGACCCCGCGTCCCCCGCTCACGAGCTGGTTTCGCCGGCCGATCGATCCGGCCGACAATCCCTACATCGACCAGACCTACCGCTATGGGTCCACGATGGGCGGCAACTTCCAGCAGCACCAGGGCGTCGAGTTCAACAACCCGGACGGCACGCCGGTCCTCGCAATCGGGTCGGGAACGGTTACGTACGCCGGACGGGCGGAGCAGGGCGCGCTCACGGTCGCCGTCCGCCACGACTCCGTGCTGACCGTCGAGGGCCGGAAGCGGGGCATCTGGTCGGTGTACTACCACAACAGCAAGGTCGAGGTGAAGCTGGGTCAGCGAGTCGCCGCGGGACAGCGCATCGCCCGCGTGGGCAACACCGGCCGGGCCACCAACGAGCATCTGCATCTCGAGGTCCACGTCGCCCCGCTCGATTCGGCCGTGATGATCGTGGATTCGCTCGAGCGCTTCCCGCCCTACAGCACCAATCCGGAGCTGTGGCTCGAGCCCCTGCCCGGCACCGGGATTCTCGCCGGGCAGGTGCTCGATACCGAAGGACACGCCGTGCCCGGCGCCCGGATCTACGGCCTGGAGAAGCCCGACCCCCGTGACACCCCGTTCTCCTACATCGAGACCTACGCCGACCACGCCCATTCGCACCCCCTCTACGGCGAGCATTTCGCCGTGAGCGACGTGCCCCCGGGCGCCTACATATTGGGGACGGACATCGGCGGTGTGAAGGTGTTTCGCCGGGTGGTGGTGCAGCCGGGGCTGCTCACCTGGGTGGTCTTCAAACCGTGAACAGCGTTTACTGTTTACTGTAGTTCCGTGTTCATCGAGCTCACCGACCATCTCCGCTGCCCCGTGGACCACGCGGAGCAGTATCTCGTCCTGCTGCCGGATCGCATCGTCGAGCGGTCGGTGATCACGGGCCGGCTGGGCTGTCCGGTCTGCGGGCGTACTTACGAGGTGACCGAGGGCGTCGCCGAGTTGGGGGGACCCGCGCCGCTCCCGCCCTCGGGCACGGCGCTGGATCCGGCGGCGATGCACGTGCTGCTCGGGCTTTCGGGGGCGGGTGGCTACGCGGCGCTGGTGGGAACGGCAGCGGAGTCGTGGCGCGGCCTCGCCGAGGCGCAGCCCGGCGTGGCGCTGGTGGCGGTGAACCCGCCGGCCGGGATATCGGATGCCGCGCCGCTCCTCAGCGTCGTCCGGGCACCGATACTCCCTCTCAAGGCGCGCAGCCTTCGCGGGGTCGTCCTCGGCGGGGAGGTCGCGGGCGATACGCGCTGGGTGCGGGAGGCGGCTCGGGCGACGCTGCCGGGCCTGCGCGTCGTGGGGCAGGGCACCGAGCCTGCTCTCCCGGAGCTCGAGCTCCTGGCGAGCGCCGAGGGGCATTGGGTGGCGCTCAGGCGCTAGTCCTGGTACAGCTCCTCGATCTGCCGGGCGTAGTTCCGCTCCACGACCCGCCGCTTCACCTTGAGCGTGGGCGTCAGCTCTCCGCCGTCCACGCTGAAGTCCGTCGCCACCAGCAGCAGCTTCTTCGGGATTTCGAACTGCGCCAGATCCCGCAGCGTCTTCCGCACCTCCCGATCCATCTTCGCGGCGACCTCGGGCAGCGCCAGCAGGCTCCGCTCGTCCGGCGCGACCAGCCCCTTGTGCGCCGCCCACGCCTTCAGCTGGTCCAGGTTCGGGACGACGATCATGACCGGGAACTTCCGCCGGTCGCCGAGCATGACGCAGTTGGACACGAACCTGCTCGTCCTGACCATGTTCTCGATCGGCTGGGGCGCGACGTTCTTGCCGGCGGCGGTGACGATGAGATCCTTCTTGCGGTCGGTGATGCGGAGGAACCCGTCGGCGTCCAGCAGGCCGATGTCGCCGGTGTGGAACCAACCATCGGGGTCGATGGCTTCCCGGGTCGCCTCCGGCTTGTTGTAGTAGCCGAGCATCACATGCGGTCCGCGGGTGAGGATCTCGCCGTCATCGGCAATCCTGACTTCCACCCCCGGGATCGGCCGGCCCACGGTACCGAGCTTGATCTGGTCGAACGTGTTGAAGCTGATGACGGGTGACGTCTCCGTCAGTCCGTAGCCCTCGAGGATCGGGAGCCCCGCCGCGTGAAAGAATTTCGCGATCTCCGGATTGAGGGGTGCCCCGCCCGAGGCGAAGAACCGGATCCGTCCGCCGGTCTTCTTCCTGAGCTGGCCGAAGACCAACCGATCGGCCACACGCTTCTTGAAGGCGACCGCACCGGGCAGGGGCCGGCGGGCCAGGCTGTATTCGAGCCAGGTCTCCGCGCTCCGCTTGGCCCAAAAGAACAGTCGCTTCTTGACCGGTGATCCCGAGGATGCCGAGTCGAGCACCCGGGCGTAGATCTTCTCGTAGAGCCTCGGCACCGAGGCCATGAAAGTCGGCCGGACCTCGGTCATCTCCGCCGCCACCGTATCGGAGCTCGTGGCATAACTGATGGTCACCCCGCACTGGAGCATTGTGTAGTGTCCCACCATCCGCTCGAAGATGTGCGAGAGCGGCAGGAACGAGAGGCACTCGTCGTCGTCCCTCAGCGCGAGGACTTTGAGGGAGGAGACGACGTTCGACGCGATGTTGCCGTGGGTGAGCATCACACCCTTCGGGTCGCCGGTCGTTCCGGAGGTGTAGATGATCGTGGCGACATCGCCGGGCTCGGCCGCGAGCGCCTCCGCGCGCCAGTCGGGGAAGCGCTCGCGGGCCTGGCGTCCGCGGATCGCCACGTCCACGAACGGGAGCGTACCCTCCACCACAGCCGGATCGTCGAACACGATCACGTGCTTGAGCGCAGGGAGGCTCGCTCGGAGTCCCAGGATTTTGGCGAGCTGGTGCTTGGTGGAGACGAAGATCGCCACGGCGCCGGAGTCGCGGAGCATGTACTCGATCTGCTTGGCGGGAAGCGTGGGATAGACAGGAACGTCGGCCGTGCGAAGGGCGAGACAGGCGTAGTCGGCGATGGCCCACTCCGGGCGATTCTCCGAGAGGATCGCCACTCGGTCACCCCGGCCGACCCCGAGATCTCGGAGCCCGAGGCTCACGTCTTGAACCCGCTCGAGCACCGCCGCCCCGCTGATGGCCTCCCAGCGTCCCGCGTTCTTGCGTCGCAACACGGCGGGCTCGAGGGCCTGGCGGTCCATGGCGCCGAAGAACAGCTCGTTCAAGGTCCGCGGATCCGGCATGACGGCCTATTGAAAGTGCACTATGAAGCGTTGGCCCGAGCCGGGCACCGTGGCGCCCGTCGCCGTGGCGGCCGCCACCGTCACGATGGCGCTGTCGGGAGACGACTGGCCGGTGACGCGATTCAGGGTGACCGCGGTCGCCGGAGCACCTTCGATGCCGGTGATCGCGGCCAGGCTCAGCCCGCCACCCGGCAGCTCCACGGTTCGCTGCGCCGGGTCGGCGAACACCGGGGTGGCGATCGTGTAGGTGATCACGTCGCCCGCCAGCGGCTCCGGCGGCGTGAAGCTCCGGAGCGAAGCCAGGAGCGGAGCCGACGACGTCACACCGGGCGCGACCGTCAGGACCGAGTCGCCGGCCAGTGCGAGCGTGTCCGGCCGGGGATTCACGGTGAAGATGACGAAATCGGACACGAGTGTCCCGACCTGGGCCTGCACCCGGGCGGTCGTCCCGCCGGTGCGGCCGGTGAGCAGGCCGGTGGGCGTGAGCGTCACGGTCGTGTCCGGCGTGAGCCAGGTGATGGTCGCGGCCACGCTGTCGCCCTGCTGGTCGAGCGCGCGCGCGCGCAGCTGGATGGTCTGGCCCACCTCGACCACCGGGGTGCGCGGCACCCGGATCTCGAGTCCCACGATTCCGCCAGCTTCCGTCAGGTTACTGCAGCCCGTCACCGCCGCGAGCGCCGCCAGAAGGCATCGACATTTCACAACGGCTCCGGCGCCGCTGCGCCGTCGATCTCGCGCAGGGTGGATTCGGCGTGCCGGACCCAGCGGTCGGCGTCGGGTCCCTTGGGTGGCCGCGCCAGGAAGGCGCGAAGGTGCTCCGCCGCCTGCTGGGTCTCGGCCCGCTTGAGGAGCAGGAACGCCACGCCGTAGTGCGCGCCGCCCAGGGTCGGGTCCACCTCGAGCGCCCGCTTGTAGTGGCGGATCGCCTCGTCCGGCTGGCCCGTCTTGGTGAACGCGATCGCCATGTTGAGCAGGATGCGGCTGTCGTTCGGGGTGTCGCGGTAGGCCAGGCGATACGAGGTGAGCGCGGCCTGGTAATCGCCCTGGCGCTCGAGGGCGAGACCCTCGTTCAGATAATCCAGCCGCTGTGGCTGCTCCTTCGCTTCCTTGCCGAACAACCGTCGCCAAAAGCTCATCGATTCGCCGGCGCTCGCCGATGGAAGTCCTTTGCGCGTTATGAATTACGCAGGTCGGCCAATAATAGTCCTGCGTGGGGGGGGGCCGCAACGAGAGTTGCCGCTCGACGTGCCGGCGCGTAGCTTCCCCGGTCCGTCCATCGCGCCCGGTCCGGGCGCTCCGTTCCCCGGAGGTGTGCATGCGCCGCACGACGACCCCCGCGCCCCGCGGCGTGCTCGAGGTGGATTGGCCGTTTTTCGGCGAGTTGTGCCGCGCGCTGGCCCTGCGGGTGGCGCGCGAATATCAGCCGGAGGTCGTGCTGGGCGTCGCCAAGGCCGGCGTCATTCCCGGCGTCGTGGTCGCCTCGATCATGCAGTGCGACTTCGCTTCGATGGTGGTGACCCGGAAGGAGACTGACGCCGATCCGGTGGTGGTGACGGGGCCGCCGTCCAGCATCCGCGGGCGGCGCGTGCTGATCGTGGACGAGACCTGCGACACCGGCAACACCATCAAGCTGGCGCTGAGCGAAGTCCGGTCGCTCCGGCCGCTCGAAGTGCGTACCGCCGTGTCCTTCAAGACCGGCGACTACGCGCCCGACTTCTTTGCCTTCGCGACCGAGAAGCTGATCATCCTGCCCTGGGATCGCGAGATCATCCAGGGCGGCGAGCTCGTGATGCGGCCCGACTACGCGGCGTGGCTGGGCAGCTAGGCGAGCGCGCTCGCCATCGCATCCGCCGACTCCCACCGCTCGACCCGGTTCTTCTTGAGCGCCCGCGCAACCGCTTCGGCGAGCGCCGGCGGCGTGTCCTCCCGGAAGGTGCGGACGTCGGGGGCCGCCTCGTTCAGATGCATCTGCAGCACTACGACCTCGTTCGGGTGGCAGAACGGCGGCCGGCCGGCGAGACTCTCGAACAGGACGCACCCCATCGAGTAGAGATCGCTCCGCGGGTCGATGTCCGTCTCGGCCTGCACTTGCTCCGGACTCATGTAGCTGGACGTGCCGACCGCGATGCCGGAGCGGGTGAGCTGACTGGTGCCGGCGGCCTCGATCGCGCGGGCGATCCCGAAGTCCAGCAGCACCGCGCCCTCGGGCGACAGCACGATGTTCTCCGGCTTCACGTCCCGGTGAATGATCCCCACCTGGTGGGCCGCGGTCAGCGCGCCCAGGAGGTCCCGGGCCATCCGTACGGCGTCGGCGACCGGGAGCCGGCGCACGCGGTCCAGGTGCGCCCGGAGCGTCGGTCCCTCGATGAACGGCATCACGTAGTAGACCAGCCACTCGGCTTCGCCCGAGTCGAGCACCCGCGCGACCAGGGGATGGTCGATCCTGGACGCGAGCCGGATCTCGCGCAGGAAGCGATCGGCGGTGACGCTCACCTGCAGCTCCGGATGCAGGACCTTGAGCGCGAGCGAGCGCCCGGACGCGTCCTCGGCGAGAAATACCCGGGCGGCCCCGCCGCGGCCGATTTCCCGGTGCACGGTGTAGCGGTCGCCGAGCGCCTTCTGGACCAGCGGAAGCAGGTCGCGTCTGATGGCTGGGCCCGATGGTGGGGTCGCAGTAGCTATAAGGACTTTCGGTCCACACTGCAACCATCTTGCGGGCGGGCCCGTCTAATCGGCGTTGCCGACCGGCCGTGAGGGCCGGCCCGGCGTCCGTCCGCCGACTCTGGAGCCACCGATGACCGCCCTTCGCCTTCTCCCGCTTGCGGCTCTCTGGGTCGTGCCGCTCGCCGCACAGACCGTCTCCCGGCATACCCTTCGGGGTACCGATATCGCCCTCTATGACCTCGCCGGCACCGTCCAGCTCGACGCCGGAACCGGCGACGCCGTCTCGGTTGAGGTGACGCGGGGTGGATCCGATGCCGCCCAGCTCAAGGTGGCGGAGGGCGACCAGGACGGGGCGGCCACGCTCCGGGTCATCTCTCCCGGCGACCGCATCACCTATCCTGCGATGCCCGACGGCTCGACCGAGCTTCGGGTGCGGGACGACGGCACCTTCGGTAACCATCACGACGACGATGGCGACGCCTCGGATCACACGGGTCGGCGGGTCCGGATCTCATCCCGGCCCGGTGGCCTCGCAGCCTGGGCCGACCTGCGAGTATCGGTTCCGGCCGGCCGCACGCTCGCGCTGCATCTCGCGGTCGGTAAGGTCACGGTCACCAACGTCGATGGGCGCCTGCGGCTCGAGGCGGCGAGCGCGCCGGTTTCCGTGAACGGCGCCAAGGGTGAGCTGACGGTGCGGGTCGGCTCGGGCGACGTTCACCTGTCCGGCATCGAGGGGAAGCTGGACGCGGAGACCGGGTCGGGCGGGGTCGAGATCACCCGGGCGCACGGCCCCAAGCTGGTGGTCGAGACCGGCTCCGGCGACGTCTCGGCGTCAGGGGTCGAGACGGAGCAGCTCAGCGTGGAGACGGGATCCGGCGACGTGCGCATCAGCGGCGCCAAGGCGCCGCGGGTGGGGCTCGAGACCGGGAGCGGGACCGTCACCGTCGAGCTCCAGGGGGACGTGGAGCGGCTCGACGTCGAGACCGGCTCGGGCGACGTCGCCATCACCGCCCCGGCCAGCCTGAGCGCCGAGCTGGCGATCGACACCGGCAGCGGCGAGATCAACACCGACTTCCCCCTCGCCGTCACCCGGACCGCCCGCGATCATCTGCGGGGGACGGTGGGTGGCGGCAAGGGGAAGATCTCGGTGGAAACGGGGTCGGGGGGCGTCCGTTTGATCAAGGCCCGCCCGAGCTGAAGTCATTGGTGGGAATTCGAAGGACTGCAGCAATAGCCGCCCGTGCAGGTGCTCCAGGCCAGGGCCCGCATCCCCGGCGGCGGCGCGGGAACGAGAGAGGCGAGATGAACCGGGAGCCCAGATCGTTGCGCGAGAGTGTCCGCCGGGCTCTTCCATTTGACCTCCGCCCTCTTGTGGGGCGGCGTTTCCGGGTGGGTGCGCGTGCCGAGCCAGAGCACCGAATCCTTGCTGTTGCGTTGAGGGATGAACTTCGAGTCCAATCGATTGGGAAGTTTGCCCTGAACGAACCAGCAGACTGACCCAGGGCCGTTCGCACCCAACTCGGGGAACGCGCCCTTCGTCACGGTGATCAGTGCGATGATGCGGCCCTCGGCGAGTGCGCCGTCGGTGAGTCCAGCACTCCCCTTCTCCGGGAGAAGGGTGACGTGCGTGTCGTCGGGCGGGAGGGTCGTATCTCGCGCGGCCGTCGCATCGAAGGTGAGCGCCGGATCGTTGCAGTACTTGCGAAGATCGTCCGGCGTGGCTGACGCCGCATCCCGGAACGGCGGGGCTGGCGTGTGGTACTCCTGGCACGCCGCCACCAAGGTGCCGATCAGCGCGCCTACGACGCACACGCCTGTCCGCCGCAGCGCGACTCCCGCTCGACTCGCCATAGGCCTCCCCCTTTTTTCGCCTGAAAAAAAATTTCAGCTAGCCGCGGGTTGCGGCAAGCGCGCGCATTCGCGAAACGGTGGATTGGAGTACGGGGTCGGCCGACGACCACAAGGCGACGACGGCTTCGGCCCAGTGACGTGCGGTGA
>JBGQIW010000063.1:0-16097 GCA_041498715.1 Gemmatimonadota bacterium
GATTCGAAAGCGAGATTGCCGGCGGCGCCCAAGGGGCGGCGACCGGTCCGACAAGTATCGTGTCGCTAACGGGTTTGTCAAGCAGACACTTGAAGCGGTCGGATGCTCGGACCACCTGAGGAGGTGGCCGGCCCCTACCCGAACAAGCCGCCCAGCGCCGCCGCCGGGACCGGCTTCGGGTCGGGGAGAAGGCCCGCCCGGAATGCGGCTTCGCCGAGGACCTCCGCCGCCCGGGCGCCGCCGGCCCGCAGCTCGTGCAGTCCCGTGTCGTGACTCGCTTTGCTGAGTTTCTGCCCGGCCGCCTGGAAGAGCAGCGGGTGATGCAGAAAAACTGGAGGCTCGGTCCGGCCCAGCAACCCGGCGACCCGGATCTGGCGCCCGGTCGATCCCAGGAGATCGGCGCCCCGCACGACGAGATCCACCCCGTGCCGCTCGTCGTCCACCGTCACCGCAAACTGATAGGTCCAGTTGCCCAACCGGTCGCGCAGCAGCAGGTCGCCGCATTGCGCCTCCGGCTCCTGCTCCTGCCAGCCGAGGAGCCCGTCCTCGAACCGCTCCGTCCCGGGACCCAATGGGACGCGGACGCCGCGGCCGGGCCCCGGCGGGAGCCCTCGGCGCAGTCGCTCTGGCGGAAGCCGGACGGGCCGGCGCGGAGCTCCGTCGGCGTGCCCACGTCCGGCTCGAGGCCCAGCCACTCGAGGTCTTCCAACAGCGCCGTCTCGTAAAGCGGCTGGCACCGGCCGCGGTCGTGGTCCTCCAGCCGCAGCAGCACGCGCCCGCCCAGCGCCCGCGCGACGCCCCAGACGAACACGGCGTTCACCGCGTGGCCGAGGTGCAGATAACCCGTGGGACTGGGGGCGAATCGGGTGAGCGGCGCCGGCGGGAGGCGGCGGCGCAGGCGGGCGAGGTCGAGCGACGGCACGGGGGGAAGCTAATATTGAGGCGGCCCCCTCCCTCGCCTCGAGGAGCTCATGCCCGAATCGTCAGCGCGATTTTATCGTTGGGAGGACATGCCCCGCGAGAAAGTCACCGAGACGCTCGACCGCCGGCTGGTGTGCGGCGAGCGGATGATGCTCGCCCACGTGTATCTGAAGAAGGGCTGCATCGTCCCGGCCCACTCCCACGACAACGAACAGCTCAGCTACATCCTCGAGGGCGCGCTCCGCTTCTGGCTCGGCGAGGACGGCCGGGAGGAAGTGATCGTGCGCGCGGGAGAGGTGCTCGCCATCCCGCCGAATCTCCGGCACAAGGCCGAAGCGCTGGAGGACACGGTCGACGTGGACGTGTTCTGCCCGGCGCGCCAGGACTGGATCAACAAGACTGACACCTACCTCCGCGCGGGTGTGGACGATCTGTTTCGCGGCTGACGGGACCGGCCTGACCTGTTCCGCCGGCTGATCGTGATGACCGGGGACGTGGCCTCGCCTGAAGCGGCGGCGCTGCTTGCCCGCACCGACCGCCCCGTGATCGAGAAGCCGTTCGAGCTGGCCGAGCTGGCCCGCGTCATCGGGCGGCTGGCGGCTGACTCGGGCGTCAGCGCGCCGGAGTCTCAGCCGGCGGCTCCACGTCCGCCAGGTTCAGATCGCGCGCCGTCCGGTTGAGCGCCGCCAGGTCGTTCGCGACCAGCCCCTGGAACTCGCTTTCCAGCGTATCCAGCTCCCGCCTTTGCGCCGCGAACACTTCGCGCATGCCCTGCGTCGGCGGGCCGTCGGCCTCGACGACCCAGGTGTACAGAGGGACGAGGCGCGAATAGAGCTGGGCCCCACCCTGCTGAGCCAGAATGTCGTACACCACCTCGGCGCGCGGGTTGTGGAGCCTCGCCTCCAGCGTGTCGAGCTTGAGCGTCAGCGCCAGCGCCGAAGAGACTAGCCCGCTCGCCTTAGCGACGGTCTTCCAGACCTCGCCCCGGACGGCCAGCTGCCGGCGCAAGGAGCGCACATCCTCCACGACGCCCGTGAGCCGGGTGATCTGATCCCGCGCCTCGAGGGCGAAGCGGACCTGGGCGGCGAGATCCTCCGGCGTTACCGCCACCCTGGGATCGGGCTGCACCGTGAGCGGCGCCGTGAACGCCTTCCCTTCCACCACGAGCCGCACCGTGTACGCCCCCGGCAGGACCAGCGGCCCCCGGTCAGGCTCGCCCTCATCAACCTTGGCGCCCTTGATTTCCTTTCCGCTTGCGTACGCGAGGTTCCATACCGCGCGCTGCACCCCGGAATCGGACCCCAGCGCGGGCTTGGGCGCTTCCTTCGGCTCGTCGGGGTCGTCGGGAGGGTACTTCGCCGGCTCGGGTGTGCTCCGGAGCGTCCGGATCACGCCGCCGGTGGAGTCCAGGATCTCGAGCCGGATCTCGTCCTTCGGCTTCCGCTTGAGGTAGTAATACACCACCGCACCCCGCGACGGATTGGGGGCGACGCCCGGCTCGCGGCTCCCCTCCTCGTCCGCGCCGTGCCATTCGCTCCGCACCCGCCAGCGGATGGCGGGCTGGGGAGTGAACAGGTGCACGTCCTCCTCCCGTACCTTGGGGGACGTCTCCCGGATCGGCGTGAGGTCGTCGAAGATCCACAGCGAGCGCCCCATCGTCGCCAGCACGAGATCGTTGTCCTTGACGACAAGGTCGTGCACCGCGACCGTCGGCAGCCCCAAGTGAAGCGGCTGCCACGAGGCGCCGTCGTCGGGCGAGACCATCACACCTCGCTCGGTGCCGAGGTAGAGCAGGCCCCGGCGTTTCGGGTCCTCGCGGACTGCGTGGAGGTAGACGTCCTGTGGCAGGCCGGCGCTGAGCCGCTTCCAGGCCTTGCCGTAATCACTCGTCTTCCAGAGATAGGGATGCGTGTCGTCCAGCCGATGCGCGTCCACCACCAGATACGCCGTGGCCGCGTCGAATGGTGACGGCTCGATCAGGCTCACGGTCCCCCATTCCGGGAATCCGGGCACGTTCCTCGTTACGTCACTCCAGCTCTTGCCGCCGTCCCGGGTGACATGGACCAGCCCGTCGTCGCTTCCGGCCCAGATGAGCCCCGCCTCACGGGGAGATTCCGCCACCGCGAAGATCGTCCCGTAGAACTCGACTCCGGTGTTGTCGCCCGTGATCGGGCCGCCGGCCCATTTCTGCTTGCTCTTGTCGTTGCGGGTGAGATCGGGGCTGATCGCGGCCCAGGTCTGCCCGCCGTCGGCGGAGCGGAACAGGACGTTGCCGCCGTGATAGACCACTTTGGCGTCGTGCGGCGACGTCGCGATCGGTGCGGTCCACTGGAACCGGTACCTCAGGTCCTCGGCCCCGTGGCCCGACCCGTTCTCCGGGTATGCCGCGATGTTGCGCGGCTGGCGGGTGCGCTGATCGAAGTAGGTGATGATGCCGAGATATTCGCCGGCGTAGATGACGTTGGGGTCGTCCGGCTTGGGCACGACGAACCCCGCTTCGCCGCCGCCGACCGAACGCCAGTGTGCCAGCCGGAGTCCATCGGTTACCAGGCTGTTGCTCGGCCCCCAGGCGGTGCCGATATCCTGCATCGCTCCCATGACGTGGTACGGGGTCGCACCGTCCACGGCCACATGGTAGAACTGGGCGATCGGGAGGGGCGGGGCGACCCAGCGCTCGCCGCCGGTGAGCGAGAGGTCCACACCGCCATCGTTCCCGTCGATCATCCGGCGCGGGTTCCGGGGGTCGATCCACACGTCGTGGTGATCGCCGTGGTGCGGCCCCTTGACCGAGACGATCGTGCGGCCGCCGTCAATGGTCCTGAGCAGTCGCACCTCGGGGAACCAGACGACGTCCTTGTTGCCGGGATCCACGGTGAGTGTGGTGTAGTACCAGGCGCGCTGGCGGAGGGCATGATGCCCCCTCGCGAGCACCCAGGTGTCGCCCCCGTCATCCGAGCGGAACAGGCCGCCCCGCTCCGCCTCGATCAGCGCATATACTCGGCGGGCGTCCGACGGCGCCACCGCGACGCCGACTTTGCCCCAGATGCCGTCGGGCAGCCCCTTGCCGGTGAGCTGCTTCCACGTGGTGCCGCCGTCGCGCGAGAGGTAGAGGCCGCTCCCGGGGCCCCCGCTCGTCAGGTCCCACGGCCGGCGCCGGGCCTGCCACAGACCGGCAAAGACGATGTTCGGATTCGACGGATCGAGCGCCACGTCCGAGGCGCCGGTGTCGGGGTCCTTCTTCAGGACGAATTGCCAGCTCTTGCCGCCGTCCTGCGTGCGCAGGACGCCGCGCTCGGGATTGGGACCGAAGGCGTGACCCAGGACCGCGGCGAAGGCGATGTCGGGATTGCTGGGATCGACCACGATGGTGCCGATCTGCCCCTCCTGCTTCCACACCCGGGTCCAGGACCTCCCCGCGTCGAGCGACTTGTAGATGCCGTTCCCCGCGGCCACGTTGCCCCGGATGTTGGCCTCGCCCGAGCCGACGTAGACGACGTTCGGGTCCGAGGCCGCGACCGCAATCGAGCCGATCGACGAAATCGGCTGGTCGTCGAAGATCGGCTTCCAGGAGGCACCCCCATCCACCGATTTCCAGACGCCGCTCGCAGCCCCCGCGATGTAGTAGGTCAGCGGATCTCCCGGCACGCCGGCGACCCGCGAGACCCGGCCGCCCGCGGCGGGACCGATCGAGCGGAACTTGAGTGCCTCGAACGGAGGCGGGCCCTTCGTGGCATCCTGGGCGCGAGCGCGCGAGAACACAGGGAGGAATGCGACCGACGCGAGCAGGCATACGCGAAGCCGCGAACGCAGCATGGCGGAGTCTCGTGAAATTGGGGGGCGAAGAATGTAAGCCGAGGGAGACCGCGACTGGCAAGCGGGCGCCGGCGAGGCCGGCGCCCAGGATCACAGGCTCAGCGCCAGTGGCCGTCCACCCAATACCACCCGCGCCGGTCGTGCTTCCAGTGACCGGGGATCCACTCGCGGTAACGCCGATCGAGCGCCACCCAGCGTCCCGGGACCCAGACGTAGCCGTCACGATCGAAGCGCCAATACCCCCGGACCCAAACGAAGCCCTGAGCTGGCGCCACCCCGATCACCTCCACCCGCTCTGGCGGCGGCCCGACCGCAAAGTAGACCCGGCCCGGCGGCGGACCGCACGACAGGAGCATGAGCGCCAGCATACCAAGAGTGACCGCGGGGGTCGGCACGCGGAAGAAACCGAGGGTCGGATCTGACTTGAACATGGAGACGCCTCCGAGCTCGGGAAAGAAGCTGACTCGCTAGGCCCAGAGGCCCCGCACCTCGTGCGGCCGATAGGGTGCCTCGAGCGACGCCCGCTCCTCGTCCGCGAGCGAAAGGTCGAGCGCCCGCAGCGCCGCCTCGAGGTGCTCGAGCTTGGTCGCGCCGACGATCGGCGCCGTGACGCCCGGCCGTCCGAGGAGCCACGCAAGTGCCACCTCTGCCATCGACACGCCCCGGCGCTTTGCCACCCGCTCCACCGCGTCCACCACGTCCCAGTCGTTGGCGGCGTCGTAGAGCCGCGGCGAGTACGCGTCGGTCGCGGCGCGCGCCGTCCCGCCGCTCTTGATCTGCGCGTCGGCCGGCCGGGGCCGGGCCAGTAGCCCGCGCGCCAGCGGGCTCCACGGAATCACGCCCACGCCTGCGTGCTGGCAAAGCGGGATCATCTCCCGCTCCTCTTCCCGGTAGAGCAGGTTGTAATGGTTCTGCATCGAGACGAAGCGGGCCCAACCGTTCCGCTCGGAGAGCGACAGTGCCTCCGCCATCACCCAGGCGTAGCCCGAGCTTGCGCCGATGTAGCGCACCTTGCCGGCGTGCACGAGGTGGTCCAGCGCCGCCAGCGTCTCCTCGAGAGGGACGATAGGGTCGAAGCGGTGGATCTGGTAGAGGTCGATCGTCTCGAGCCCGAGCCGCCGGAGGCTCGCCTCGCAGGCCTGGATCACATGCTTGCGTCCGAGCCCGCCCTGGTTGGGCCCCTCGGTGAGCGGGAAGTTGACCTTCGTGGCGACGACGACCTCGTCCAGCCGGGCCAGCTCGCGGAGCGCCCGGCCCGTCACCTCCTCGCTGGCCCCGTTGGAATACATGTCGGCCGTGTCGAAGAAGTTGATGCCCGCCTCGACGGCGCGGCGGAAGAACGGGCGAGCGGCCGCCTCGTCGAGTACCCACGGCCGCCAGGCCGGACTGCCGTAGCTCATGCACCCGAGGCAAACGCGGGAGACGGTGAGTCCGGTGCGGCCCAGCTGCGCGTATTGCATGCGCCTCCTAGCTAATGCGCCGCGGCGAGAATCGCCGTGGCTTCTTCATGCGTCAGGTTGCGGTTGTACACCAGCGTCCCCGGCTGCTGGCTCCGCCCGCCCTCCCGGAGCGTGCCCGTGTCCACCGGCGCGAAGCCGATCTCCTCGACCAGCCGCGCGACCGTCCGCTTGGCTTCGGCGTCGTCGCCCGCGAGGAAGATCGCGCGCCGCCTGGGCAGCGGCAGGTCCGGCCGTCCCTGCCCGCCGAGGTGCTCCCAGTTGATCGTGTTGAACGCCTTCACCAGGCGGGCCCCGGGCAGCCGCTTGGCGACTTCCTCGCTCGAGCTGGAGGCGCCGAGATCGACGACGCCGGTGGCGGCGTAGGCATTCATGGCGTCGACGACGATTTTCCCGCGCACGGCGGCGGGCGCAGGCCAGGCCTCCCTCGCTCGCCACGGCAGGGCGAGCAGGATCACGTCGCCGAACGCCGCCGCGTCCTGCGGCGTGGCCGCCCTCACGCGCGCCGCGCCCACCTCCCGGTTGATCTCCGCCACCAGACCCTCGAGCGACGCGGGGCCGCGCGAGTTGCTGAGCGCGACCTCGTGCCCCGCCCGGGCGAACAGCCGGGCGGTCGTCGCCCCGATGCGGCCGGCCCCTAGTATACCGATTCGCATGGGTGCCCTCCGCTGCCGATCAGGCGTTGACCCGCGCCATCCCGGCCGCGGGATACCGGTCACCCGCGGCGACGTTCCTCGGCGACGCGGCATCGATCTCCGCCAGCTCGGCGGCGGTCAGGCGCACCGCGACGGCCGCGGCGTTCTCTTCGAGATAGCGCACCCGCTTGGTGCCGGGGATCGGCACGATGTCGTCGCCTTGGGCCAGCACCCAGGCGAGCGCGAGCTGCGACGGGGTACAGCCCTTGGCCCGTGCGAGCTGCTCGATCCGCACGACCAGCGCCACGTTTTTCGCGAAGTTCTCGCCCTGGAACCGTGGATTGTGCCGGCGCCAGTCGTCCGGCGCCAGGTCTTCCAGCCGGCGGATCTGGCCGCTCAGGAAGCCGCGGCCGAGCGGGCTGTAGGCCACGAAGCCGATGCCAAGCTCCCGGCACGTCGGGATGATCTCATCCTCGGGGTCCCGACTCCAGAGGGAGTACTCGGTCTGGAGCGCCGCGATCGGATGCACCGCCTGCGCGCGCCGGATCGTGGCGGCGCCTGCCTCGGAAAGGCCGAGGTGACCGACCTTCCCGGCCCGGACCAGGTCGGCCATGGCGCCCACCGTCTCCTCGATGGGGACCTTGGGATCCACCCGGTGCTGGTAGTAGAGGTCGATGTGATCGACGCCGAGTCGGGAGAGTGATGCGTCGCACGCCTGGCGGACGTATTCCGGCCGCCCGTTGATTCCGGCCCAACTCCCGTCGGGCCCGCGGACGTTGCCGAACTTGGTCGCGAGGACCACGCCGTCCCGCCGGCCGCGGATTGCCCGGCCGACCAGCTGCTCGTTGGTGTAGGGGCCGTAGACGTCGGCCGTATCGAGGAAGGTGATGCCGAGCTCGAGGGCCCGGTGGATGGTCCGCAACGACTCGGCGTCGTCGCTGGGGCCGTAGAACTCCGACATGCCCATGCAGCCCAGCCCGATGGCGGAAATGACCAGGCCCTGACGGCCCAGGCGGCGTTGCTCCATTGCTGCCTCCGTTGAGGAATGCGTTCGGACGTCCAGGAGGCAACCGGTGTGGCGGCGCCGGGGTTCCCGGCCCTACGGCACGAACTGCGCGATGCCGTCGCGGAACGACCAGTCGATGTCCCGGTTTTCCACGATGCTGATCAGCACGTTGGCCGGGTCGATCCCGGGATCGCGGGCGAGATTCTCCACCACCTTTCGGTAGAACGCCTTCTTCGCCTCCGGCGCTCGACCGCTCCGCATGATGAGGAACATCATCACCCGGTCGGCCGTGCGGGTCTGGTGCTCGAGGGCGTAGGGCTCGTGCTCGGTGATGATCTGGTAGCGGTCGTCGTGGGGGAAACCCATCGTCTCGATCACGGCGGAGTTCACCCCGTCCGCAATGGCTTTCACGTACGCGGGCGATCGCCCCTTGAGAATGGAGATGTTGACCAGCGGCATAGACGTCCTCGTGAGTCGTGGGTCAATCGCCCGCGGCCTCCGTCAGGCGGCCGCCTCGCGCTCGCAAAAGGCCTTCACCGAGTCCATGTCGCCTTCCAGGGCCTGCTGGACCATGCCGCGGATGAAGAAGGTCACTACTCGGGGAATCAAGCCGCTCGCGATCGCGTCCATCGTTAGCGTCAGCACGGTCGCCCCCTGCTCCGGCCGGACCGCGAAGACGCTGTCCCAGGCGGTCCCGTGGCTGTCCGCCAGCAGCCGGACGTGGTCATTCGCGACCCACTCGGTGACCTCGAGCTCGGTCGTGATTTCCTTGCCCTTCATGTTGCGGGTCTCGCGAAAGCGCGTGCCGACACCGGCGCGGATGTCCGACACGTACTCCACCCTCACGATGTGCGGAATGGCGCGGGAGAACTGCGCGATGTCGGCCACGGCGTTGAAGACCCGGTCGACCGGCGCGGCGATGGTGCGGGTAACGACCCAGCGAGCCACGAGTACCTCCTGCCTGAGAGAGAGCCTCGGCTAAGGTAATCGTTGCGTCGAAGCCCGACAGACCCAGGCCGGGCGCCGCTGTGCCGCTTCTAGCGCCCCCCGCCTTCCCCCGTGGGCCAGGTCCCCCCGAGCGCCTTGTACAGCGCCGCGTAGGCGGTCGCCGCGTCGGTGCGCGCCTGCGACAGCTGGTTCTGCGCGTCGAGCAACGTGCGCTCCGCGTCGAGCACCTGGAGGAAGTCGGCCACGCCCTCGGTGAAACGCAGCCGTGCCAGGTCGGCGGCCCGCTCGCTCGCCGAGGCCGCGTCGTGGATCGCTCCCACCCGCTCGCGCGTCGTCCGATATCGCACCAGCGAGGTCTCCACCTCCTGGAGCGCCCGCAGTGTGACCTGTGCGTATTGCGCCTGCGCCTCCGCTTCGCGCGCGCGGGCCACGTCCACCTGCGCCTTCACCCGGCCCAGATTGAGCAGCGGCCAGGAGATGACCGGGCCCACGGCGTAGCGGAAGGTGCCATGCTCGCCCAGCGAGTCGAAGGCGGTTGCCGTGAAACCGGCGCCGGCTCCCACCGTCACCCGGGGCAGGTAGTCCGCCTTCGCCGAGCCCACCAGAGAGTGTTGCGCCGCCGCCAGACGCTCGGCGGCCGCCACATCCGGCCGCCGGCGGATCAGGGAGTCGGGCCGAGCCACGGTCACCGACGGGGGGAGCTCCGGCAGCGTGCCCGCAGGTACCAGCTCCTCCGCAACCGCCTCGGGCGGACGCCCGACCAGCACGCCGATCTGATACTTGGCCGCCTGCACCCGCCCCACCAGGGTCGGAATCGAGGCCAGCGTCAGGCTGAGCTGCGCCTGGGCGCGCTCCGTGTCGAAGGCCGTGCCCCGGCCCGCGTCGAGTCGCTCGCGCGTGACCTCGAGCGTGCGGCGCTGGTTCTCCGCGTTCTCCCGCGCGACCGCGAGCTGCTCCTCCGCGCCCCGCAGATCGAAGTAGGCCCGCGCAACCTCCGCCGAGAGCGACACCTGGACATCCCGCAGATCCTCGCGGGCCGCGGCCAGGAACGCGCCCTGTGCCTGGACGTTGCGACGGACCCGCCCGAACAGATCGAGCTCCCAGGAGGCGTCGAACCCGCCGTCCCAGATGTCCTGGTCGGGGAACGAGCCCACCCCGATCGGGAACGTTGCGGCGGAGAGCCGTTGGCGGGTGTAGCTCCCCGCGAAGGTGACGGTCGGCACGAGGTCGAGCGTCGCGCCGGCGCGCGCGGCTCGGGCACCGCGCACGCGGGCCTCGGCCGCCTGGAGGTCGAGGTTCGCCCGGAGCGCCTGGCTCACCAGCCGGCTGAGCGTCGTGTCGCCGAGCGCCTGCCAGAACCCGTCGGCCTCGACTCCGGCCGCGGCGGGCGGCGGGCCGACCGCAGGCGCCGCGCCGACGCGCGCCACACCAGCCGACGACGCGCTGTCCCGGGTCAGCTCGCGGAACGCCGGCGGCACCTGGACCGCCGCGGGCCGGTAGGCGGGCGCCGTGGCGCACCCCCCGACCCCGAGCCAGAGGAGAAGCATCGCGTGCTTACGCATGGGCCCCCTCCTCCGCCTGCACCAGCTCGGCGACCGGCGGCGCGGCGGGCACCCGTCGCTCCGCCAGCCCCTGGACCACTACGTAGAACACCGGCGTGAGCACCAGTCCGAAGAAGGTGACGCCCAGCATGCCGGAGAACACGGCGACGCCCATGGCGTGCCGCATCTCGGCCCCGGCGCCGCTCGAGAACACCAGGGGCAGCACGCCCATGATGAACGCGAACGACGTCATGAGAATGGGCCGGAGCCGGATGCGGCACGCCTCGAGCGCGGCTTCGACCCGCGAGCGCCCGCCCAGCTGCAGCTCCCGGGCGAATTCCACGATCAGGATGGCGTTCTTGCAGGCCAGGCCCACGAGCACGAGGAAGCCGATCTGGGTGAAGATGTTGTTGTCGCCGCGGGTGAGCCACACGCCCGTGATCGCGAAGAGCAGGCACATCGGCACGATCAGGATCACGGCGAGCGGCAGCGACCAGCTCTCGTACTGCGCCGCGAGCACGAGGAAGGCCAGCAGCACGCACAGCGGGAACACGAACGCGGCGGTGTTGCCCGCCAGGATCTGCTGGTAGGTGAGCTCGGTCCACTCGTAGCCGATCCCGTTGGGCAGCGTCTCGTTGAGGAGCTGCTCCATGACCGCGAGGGCCTGGCCGGAGCTCACGCCGGGCGCCGGACCACCGTTGATGTCGGCCGCCGGGTAGGCGTTGTACCGGAGGCCGCGGTCGGGGCCGTAGGACTCCTTCACCCGGATGACCGAGCCGAGCGGCACCATGGCGCCGCTCGCGTTCGGCACCTTGAGCTGGGCAATGTTCTCGGCGGTGGCGCGATAGGGCGCGTCGGCCTGCACGATGACCTGGTAGGTCCGCCCGAACCGGTTGAAGTCGTTCACGTACACCGAGCCGAGGTAGATCTGCATCGTCTGGAACAGATCGGTGAGGGAGATGCCCTGCTGCTTGGCCTTCTCCCGGTCCACGTCCACGTACAGCTGGGGCACGTTGATCCGGAAGCCGGAGAACAGGCCGGCCAGCTGGGGCGTCTGGTAGGCCCGGTTGAGCAGCGCCTCCGTGGCCCGCGACAGCTCCGCTTCCCCCAGCCCGGCCCGGTCCTCCAGCTCCAGCTTGAAGCCGCCCACCGTGCCGAGGCCCTGCACCGGCGGGGGCGGGAAGACGACGACGAACGCGTCCTGGATGGCGCCGAACTTCTGGTTCAGCGCCCCCGCGATGTTGAGGCCGTATTCCGCCTTCGACCGGCGCTCGTCGAACGGCGTGAGGGGGAAGAAGATGATGCCGGCGTTGGGCGCGTTGA
This sequence comes from Gemmatimonadota bacterium, assembly GCA_041498715.1. GTDB lineage: Bacteria > Gemmatimonadota > Gemmatimonadetes > Gemmatimonadales > GWC2-71-9 > DASQPE01. Next base: position 11,645 of record JBGQIW010000063.1, read on the forward strand.
CGAACCCGTTGATCGAGAGGCCGGGGAACTGCACCGCGTTGGCGACCCCGGGCTGCTTGAGCCCGATCTCCGCCATCCGCCGCAGGACCGCGTCGGTGCGGTCCAGCGTCGCCCCGTCCGGCAGCTGGGCGAAGGCGACCAGGTACTGCTTGTCCTGCGTGGGCACGAACCCGGTCGGCACCTTGGCGAAGCCGAAGGCCGTGAGCGCGACCAGCCCGGCATATAACGCGAGGGCGAAGCCACTCCGCCGGATCACCCGCGCCACCGCGTGGCCGTAGCCAGTCGAGCCCCGCGAGAAGAGCCGGTTGAACGGACGGAAAATCCAGCCGAGCAGGCGGTTCAGCGCACGGGTCAACCGGTCGGGCGGGGCCCCGCGCGGCTGGAGCAGGATCGCGCTCAGCGCGGGCGAGAGAGTGAGCGAGTTGAACGCGGAGATGACGGTTGAGATGGCGATCGTCAGCGCGAACTGGCGGTAGAACTGGCCGGTGAGGCCGCTCAGGAATGCGACCGGCACGAAGACCGCGCACAGCACCAGCGCGATCGCAATGATCGGCCGGCTCACTTCCTCCATGGCCTTGTAGGACGCGTCCCGGGGGGAGAGCCCGGCCTCGATGTTCCGCTCGACGTTCTCCACCACCACGATGGCGTCGTCCACCACGATGCCGATGGCGAGCACCAGCCCGAAGAGCGACAGCGTGTTGATCGAGAATCCGAACCCCAGCATGATGGCGAACGTGCCCACGATCGAGACCGGCACGGCGACCAGCGGGATGACCGAAGCGCGCCAGGTCTGGAGGAACAGCACGACCGTGATCGCCACCAGCAGGATGGCGATGAACAGCGTCTTCACCACTTCGCGGATGGAATCGCGGACGTTGATCGTGGGGTCGTAGACGATCCGGTACTCGACCCCCTTGGGGAAGCTCGGCTTGAGCTCCTCCATCGTCTTCCGCACCGCGGAGGAGAGCTGGAGCGCGTTGGAGCCGGGCGCCTGGAAGATCGGGATGGCGACGGCGTCCTTGTTGTTGAGCTGGGAGCGGAGCGCGTAGTCGCCGGCGGCGAGCTCGATCCGGGCGACGTCCCGCAGCCGCGTCATCTCGCCCTGGGCGCCGGTCTTGATGATGACGTCCCCGAACTCCTGCTCGTCGAGCAGCCGCCCGTGCGCGCTCACGCTGAGCTGGTAGGCCACCGGCGTCCGCATGGGCGGCCCGCCGATTACGCCGGCCGCGACCTGCACGTTCTGCTCCCGGATGGCGTTCACCACGTCGGTGGCGGAGAGGCCGCGGGCCGCGACCTTCTGCGGGTCCACCCAGATGCGCATGGCGTAGTCGCCGGCGCCGAAGATCATGACCTGGCCCACGCCCGGAATGCGGGCCAGCACGTCCTTCACCTGGAGCAGGGCGTAGTTTCGGAGATAGACCATGTCGTAGCGCTTGTCCGGCGAGACGAGGTGGATCACCATCGTCAGGTCGGGTGAGCTCTTGACCGTAGTCACGCCCAGCTGGCGAACCTCGTCCGGGAGCCGGGGCAGCGCCTGGCTCACCCGGTTCTGCACCTGCACCTGCGCCAGATCCACGTCGGTGCCGATCCGGAACGTGACCGTCAGCGTCAGCACGCCGTCCGTCGTCGCCTGGGACGACATGTACAACATGTTCTCGACGCCGTTGATCTGCTCTTCGAGCGGCGTCGCAACCGCCTCGGCCAGCACCCGGGGGTTAGCGCCGGGATAGATCGCCCGCACCACGATGGACGGCGGCACGACCTCGGGATACTCGCTCACCGGCAGCGCGAACATCGCGATCGCGCCGGCCAGGAAGATCATGATCGAGAGCACGGCCGCGAAGATCGGCCGGTCGATGAAGAAGCGGGAGAAACGCATCGTGACTCCGGAGCTCGGCGCCTAGTGCGACGCGGTGTCGACCGTGGAATCGGGGGTCATCAGCGCCGCTGTCGGCGTGACCTTCAGGCCCGGCCGCGCCCGCTGCAATCCGTTGATGACGATCTGCTCGCCCGGCTTGAGGCCGGACGTGACCACCCGGAGCCCATCCACCACCGGACCGAGATGCACCGGCCGGTAGTCCACCGTGCTGTCCGGCTTGAGCACCAGCACGAACTTCTTGTCCTGGTCGGTGCCGACGGCGCGGTCGAGGACGAGGGTCGCGCGGTAGCGGCCGCTGCCCACCAGCTTGAGCCGGGCGAACAGGCCGGGAGTGAAGAGCCGATCCTTGTTGGAGAAGACGGCCCGCGCCCGGATCGTCCCGGTCTGGGGGTTGAGCGCGTTGTCCACGAAGTCCACGTAGCCCTGGTGCGGGAACTGCCCGTCCTCGTTCAGCAGACCCATGTAGATCGGGTTGCGGACGTCGCGGGAGCTGGGGCGCGAGCCGGCCCGGGCGAGGCCGGCGTATTTGAGATAGGTCTGCTCGTCGCCTTCGAAGTAGACGTAGATCGGATCGAGCGACACGACCGTGGTGAGGAGCGTGGCCGTGGGCGGCCCGGCCTGGACCAGATTGCCGGCCGTCACCTCGGCGCGGCTCACCCGCCCCGCGATGGGCGAGCGCACCTGGGTCCATTCCAGGTTGAGGCGGGCGGTCCGGACCGCGGCCTGGGCGGCGCGGACCGACGCGTCACCCTGCCCCTGGCCGCTCACCCGGGTGTCGAACTCCTCGCGGGAGATGGCCTGCACGTCCACCAACCGCTGCGCCCGCTGGACGTCCCGCGCCGCCAAGTCGGCGCCCGAGCGCGCCCGCTCCAGCTCCGCCTCCGTCCGTGCGAGCTCCGCTTCGTACGGCCGCGCGTCGATCTCGAAGAGGATATCGCCCTTCTTGACCTCTTTCCCCTCGGCGAAGGCGACGCGCTTGATGTAGCCGGCCACCCGGGGCCGGATCTCCACCTGGTCGACCGCCTCGAACCGGCCGGTGAACTCGTCCCATTCGGTGATGTCCCGGTCGGGCACGGCCGCGACGGTCACGGCCGGCGCGGACGGCGGGTCGGCGGGCTTGCCGGCGCAGCCGGGCAGCAGCAGGATCGGCACGAGCGCGCCGAATGTGAGCAACGACACAGTCCGCATACCGTCCTCCGCTTTGCCCGCCCCGCTCACGGCGTCCCGGGCGGGGGTAAGTACGCTGGTTGTGAAACTGTCGAACTCGGCCCCCGCACTACGCCGCATCGCAGGCGGGGTTTCACCTAGGCGCTTGCGGTCCGCCGATCCCCGCGGGTCCGGCGCAGCAGCTCCGCCGTGTACGCCGCGAGCACGTCCCGCCGGACCTCGCAATGGAGGAACTGTCCCTCGCGGTGGGCGTCGACCAGACCTGCCCGGGTCAACTCCTTGATGTGATGCGAGATCGTCGCCTTGGAGACGGGAAATTGCTCCCGCAGCCGCAGGCAGGGGCATTCCCGCTCCCCCGCGATCGCCTCCAGCAGGGCCATGCGCCGAGGGTCGGCCAGGGCCTTGCCGATCAGAGCGAACTGCTGTGCGGTCAGCCTCGACCGCGGCGATGAGCGCGTCTTCACGGTATCATGATCGTCGAACTCATCGATCCGGTCAAGGGGGCGCGCCCAGGACGGGCTCGCGCTGGGCCCCGGCTTCCGGGACCAGGCCCCGAACAACAAAAAAACAACCGCAAACCACAGAGGCACGGAGGAAGCGGCTGTTGGTGTTCTCCCTGTGCCTCCGTGCCTCGGTGCCTCTGTGGTGAACATCATCAGCGAAACCGCGCCAGCGAGAACTGCGCCTCCGGCTGCGCCGCCATGGGGGCGGGATCAGTTGGCGGCGCGTGGCCGGGGTACATAAGGTTGTGACATGGCTACCTACGTCGCCCGTATCGAACGCGATGGCAAGACGGTCCTTGAGCGCGCGGACGTGACCGTCGAAATCCTCGACGACGGCGGCTGGCGCGCGCGGTTCCTCGTGCCTTCGGGGATCCGGTTGCCGCGGGAGACGGAGCTGGGCCTCGCGTTCGCCGATGGCCGGCACGGCCGGGCTCGCATCGATCACATCCATCCCGCGGCGCCGAAGAGCGGGGCCAGACTGGTCGAGGTTTCGGGCGTCGGGCCGCTCGGCTAGGCGCGCGAAGCGCCCGCCCGACAAATTCGAAGGGCCGCTCGTCTGAGCGGCCCTGAGTTCTTGCGGCAGCAACAGGGGCGGGATCCTCCGCTCTACTGACTTCCAGCCGAACCGAGCGTCGGGTCGCCCGGTACAAACGTGACGTCGACGTGCAGCAGGATCCGGTCGTACATCTTGAGCATGCCCATCAGCTTCGAGAGTCCCTCGACCTGGTAGTCCTTGAGGCTGAGCGGCGCCTCCGCGCGCACCCGGATGGCATCCGGCTGCCGCAGGACCGTGGCCGGGATGGATGCCTCACGGGTGACGCCGTGGATGGTGAACCGCCCCTGCAGCACCACGTCCACGGTATCGCCCCGCTCAACCCCGGGCGTCACGCCCGTCAGGTCGAAC
>JBGQIW010000064.1:0-16040 GCA_041498715.1 Gemmatimonadota bacterium
ATGATCGAGAAGATCATGGTGGTCGCGCCCACGACGGCGGTGCCGATCAGCACCGGCTTCGCCGTGGCCTTGAAAGTGTTGCCCGCCCCGTCGTTCTCCTCGAGGAAATGCTTGGCCCGCTCGAAGTCCGGCGCGAAGCCGAAGTCGCGCTGGAGCTGCGCGGTGATGTTCGGGACCTGCTCGATCAGCGAGAGCTCGTAGATCGACTGGGCGTTGTCGGTCACGGGGCCGTACGAGTCCACGGCGATCGTCACCGGGCCCATGCCGAGAAAGCCGAACGCCACGAGCCCGAACGCAAAGACGGCCGGCGCCACCATGAGCGAGCCCAGTCCCTGGGTGCTCACCGCGTACGCTGCGGCCATGAGGCCCATGATCGTTATGCCGAGCCAGTAGGCGCTGAAGTTGCCCGCCACCAGGCCGGACAGAATGTTCAGGGACGCCCCACCTTCTCGGGACGACGTGACGACTTCCCGGGTGTGCCGGGAGTCCATCGAGGTGAACACCTTCACCAGCTCGGGAATGATCGCGCCGGCGAGGGTGCCGCAGGTGATCACCGTGGACAGCTTCCACCAGAGCGTATCGTCCCCGCCCAGGCTCGGCACCACGAGATACGAGACCAGATACGTGAGCACCACCGACACGATCGAGGTGAGCCACACGAGGAACGTGAGCGGCGCCTCGAAGTTCATCTTGTCGGCCGTAGCATAGCGGCGCTGGGCCAGGGCGGCGTTGAGGAGATACGAGACCCCGCTCGCCACGATCATCATGACCCGCATCGCGAAGATCCAGACCAGGAGCTGAACCTGGACCGATGGATCCTTCACCGCGAGCAGGATGAACGAGATGAGGGCCACGCCCGTGACCCCGTAGGTCTCGAAGCCGTCGGCGCTGGGCCCCACCGAGTCGCCGGCGTTGTCGCCGGTACAGTCGGCGATGACGCCGGGGTTTCGGGCGTCGTCTTCCTTGATGTTGAAGACGATCTTCATCAGGTCCGACCCGATGTCGGCGATCTTGGTGAAGATTCCGCCGGCGATCCGGAGCGCCGCGGCGCCCAGGGATTCGCCGATGGCGAAGCCGATGAAGCAGGGGCCCGCATAGTCGCCCGGCACGAAGAGCAGGATGAAGAGCATCATCACCAGCTCGACGCTGATGAGCAGCATCCCGATGCTCATCCCCGCCTTGAGCGGGATCTGGTAACACGGGTACGGCTTGCCCCGGAGGCTGGCGAACGCGGTCCGGGAGTTGGCGAAGGTGTTGACCCGGATGCCGAACCAGGCCACGCCGTAGCTGCCGGCGATGCCGACCAGGCTGAACAGCAGAATGATCGCGACCTTGGGGGCCGGGTACCCGCGCACCATTGCGCCGGTAGCGTCGGTGGTCTGGGCCAGCGCCCCGAAGTAGACCGCCGCGATGGCCCCGATGAACAGCCAGAGCACCATGAGAAACTTGCCCTGGGTGATCAGATAGGTCTTGCAGGTCTCGTAGATCAGCTCCGACACCTCGCGCATCGACTCGTGGACCGGCAGCCGCTTGAGCTGCCCGTAGATCACGAGCCCGAAGAGCAGGCCGAGCGCGCACACGGCGAGGCCGCTGAGCAGAAGCGTGTGGCCGGGAATGCCGCTGCTCAGGAACCGCACCGAGTTCAGGTCGGGGATCTTGAGGCTCGCCTCACCCCCACCCGCATGCCCCCCCGCCTCCTGGGCAGTCGCCGAGCGCGCCATGAGCAGGCCCGCCGTCGAGAGAAGAAGCGCCGTCCACCGATTCATCGAGAGTCTCCTGGGCTGGCTAGTAGGCGCCACGCGGGGCGTGGCTGGGCTCGGCCATCGTGTGCACCAGCGTGAGGAAGCGCTTGGCGAGCCGGTCGGCCTCGCTCTCCCCGGGCTGGTTGGTCTCCACCGTGATCCGGGTGTAGTGGCCGCCTTCGGCCTCCACGCTGACCCCGATCTGTCCGACGGCGCCGGCGAAGCGGCGCCGGCGCGGCCCCTCCTCCATCGGCCGGAGCCGGGCACCGAAGAACTCGGCGGCGCGGCCGAGCACCTCGTCCGGCGGCACGGAGGTCCGATGGAAGTACTTCACGCTTCGCTGTAGTACTCGATGCCGAGATGGGTGATCTGCTCCTCACCCATGAGCCAGCGGAGCGTGTTCTTGAGCTTCGTCTGCTGGATGAAGAGATCGTGCTCGGGATAGAGGCCGGGAGCGGTCTGGGGACTCTTGAAGTAGAAGGACAGCCACTCCTGGATCCCCGACAGGCCGGACCGCTGGGCCAGGTCGAAGAAGAGTGCGAGGTCGAGCACAAGCGGCGCTGCCAGAATGGAGTCCCGGCAGAGGAAGTCCACCTTGATCTGCATCGGGTACCCAAGCCAGCCGAAGATGTCGATGTTGTCCCAGCCTTCCTTATTGTCGCCCCGGGGCGGGTAGTAGTTGATCCGCACCTTGTGGTACATCTTGCCGTAGAGTTCGGGATACAGCTGAGGCTGGAGGATGTACTCGAGCACGCCGAGCTTCGACTCTTCCTTGGTCTTGAAGCTCTCCGGGTCGTCGAGCACCTCACCGTCCCGGTTGCCCAGGATGTTGGTGGAGTACCACCCGGCCACGCCGAGCATGCGGGCCTTGAACATGGGCGAGAGGACCGTCTTGACCATCGTCTGGCCGGTCTTGAAGTCCTTGCCGCCGATGGCGATCCCGCGCGTCTTGGCCAGCTGCTCCAGCGCGGGGAAGTCGCAGGTGAGGTTCGGCGCCCCGTTGGCGAAGGGCACGTTCTCCATCAGGGCGGCCCAGGCGTAGAGCATGGATGGGGCGATCGACGGGTCGTTCGCCTCCATTGCCTTCTCGAACGCCTCCAGCGTCCGGTGCGCCGGGCCCGGGCTGATGAAGATCTCGGTCGATGCGCACCAGACGATCACCAGGCGGTCGCACTGCTGCCGCGTCTTGAACTCGCGGATGTCGGCCCGGAGCTGCTCGGCGAGATCCCGCTTGGTCTTGGCCTTCTTGACGTTGGTTCCCTCGAGCCGTTTCACGTAGTTCTGATCGAACGCGGCCGGCATCGGCTTGATGCTCTTGAGGAAGTCCGCGATCGGCTCCACGTGCTCGTGCCGGTCGAGCACGCCGGCTCGCAGGCACGCCGTGTGGCAGTCGTCGGGGATCGGGTCCCACGCCCCGAAGACGAGATCCTTGAGATCCGCGAGGGGAACGAAGTCCTTGATGAGCGGTGCGCGGCCCTCGGTCCGTTTGCCGAGCCGGATCGTCCCCATCTGGGTCAGCGAGCCGATCGGGCGCGCCTGGCCCCGCCGGATATTCTCGACGCCCGCGATGAACGTGGAGGCGACCGCGCCGAGCCCCACGCAGAGCACACCCAGCTTACCCTTGGCCGGCGCGACCGTGCGCGCCCGTTGTTCCGCCACGCTTAGGATCCTTTCACGAGAGAATCGAGCGCCCGTTGCTTCGCCGGCTCCGGCGCGGCGCGTACGATCGTCTCCGGCGCACGGCCCTCCGCGTGCCGGTACACATAGATGAATCGCTGCACGACCGTGATGATCGAGGCGACGGCGAGCAGTGCCACGAGCGCCTCGAGCACGAGGCCATGGGGACCGGCGCCGACCAGGAGCGAGGCCCCGCCGAGCCCGACGATCCGTTCCGCCCGCTGGGCGATCCCCACCTTGCACTCGATGCCGAGCCCCTCCGCGCGCGCCCGGGCGTAAGAAACCAGCAGCGACGCGAGGATCGCCACCATGCAGGTGATGACGGCCGGGAGCCGGTACGCGACGTCCGCCGCGGTGAGCAGGAACGCCCCGATGCCGATGAAGGTGGCGCCGTCCCCGATCCGGTCGAGCGTCGAGTCGTAGAAGGCGCCGAACTTGGTGACCATCGCGCCCCGGCGGGCGACCTGCCCGTCGAGGGTGTCCACGACCCCGCTCGCGAGCAGCAGCAGCCCGCCCATCCGGATGGCGCCGACACCGTAGGCCAAGGCCGACAGCAACACCAGCCCGGTGCCGAACGTCGTGATGGTGTTGGGCTTGATGCCGCTCCGAATCAGCCAGTCTACCAGCGGGCGAACGGCGGCGTAGAACGGCCGTTCCAGGGCGTCCAGCGGCTTCAGCGGGTGTCGCTCCTCGGCCGGGCCAGGGTGGTCAGGGGGCTCACCGGCCCCGAAAACGCCGCGAAACAATAACCGGCCGAACGGGATTTGGCTATTGGGATAGGCGGCCGGCCGCCGCCCTCGCCGCGGTCTACTCCGGATACAACAGGTACGGCTTGCGCCGCTCGCGGAACGCGGCCAGCTCGCCGGCCCAGCCGCCGACGATCTCCTCGGGAGCGCGCCCCGCCGACAGCGCCTCGCGCAGTGCCGGCCCCCCGGCCAGCCGGTCGAAATGGCGCGCGATCCAGCCGATCCGATCCGGATGCACCGCCTGCACCGCCGCGAGCAGAATCACGGCGGTCCGCACCGGGTCGTAGCTCCGCCGATCGGTCACCTCCAGCCGGATGGCCGCCACGAGCGTGTCCGCGAACTTGCCGTCGCCTGGTGCGCGGGGCGTGAAGCTCGTTCCCCGGAACCGGACCCCGGGAGGCGCGGCGTCGCGCACCCGGCGCAGCACCGCCGCGGTGTCGAGCCAGGGGGCCCCGATGGCCTCGAACGGTGCGTCCGTGCCCCGGCCGACCGAGAGCGCGGTGCCCTCGAAGAGGCACAGACCGGGATAGTGGAGGAGCGCCTCGAGCGTGCGCAGGTTCGGACTCGGAGCCACGAACGGCAGGCCCGTCTCGTCCCAGATGAGGCTCCGGCGCCAGCCGGCCAGCGGCACCACCGTGAGCGCGGTCGCGAGACCGAGCTCGGCGCGCGCGAGGCGCGCCAGCTCGCCGATCGTAAGCCCGTGCCGCATGGGCACGGGAAGCCGGCCAACCGGAGAGGTGAACGCCGGATCGAGCACGTTCCCCTGCACCGGGTCCCCGATGGGATCGGGCCGGTCGAGTACCACGACGGGAATCCGGCGAGGGGCCGCCGCCGCCATGACGTCGATCGTCGTGCCGATGTACGTATAGTAGCGGGCCCCGGCATCCTGGAGATCCACCAGGAGCAGGTCCACGCCTTGCAGCATCTCGGCCGTCGGCGCGGTGACGGCGCCGTAGAGGCTGTAAATTGGGAGACCCGTTGCGGAATCCACTGTCGACGCCACCACAGCCCCCGGCTCGGCTGCTCCCCGAAAGCCGTGCTCGGGACTGAACAGCGCCACCAGACGCACCCCGGCCGACCGGAGCCGGGCGACGTCGCTTACACCGCGCGCGTCCACGCCCCCCTGGTTCGTGACCAGGCCGACGCGGCGCCCGCGGACCAGGCGCACGCTGTCGCGAAGCAACACGTCGATGCCGGGCAGGACCGACGCGGCCGGCCGGTCCGGCCGCTCCACCCTGGCCGCCGACGCAGGCACGCAAGCCCCGGCAAACCCGAGGACGAACCCGAGCGCGAGTCGTCTGTGCACCGAACGCTCCTGATCGCGATTGCACTGTCGGCGGGGTGTGCGCCCCGCCTCGCCCCACCGCCACCGGCACCGCCCGGGGCGGCCGCCCCCGCGCCTCTGGCCAAGGCCGCTCCCCCGGAAGGCGCCAACCGCCTCGCGGGTCCGCCGCTCGACGTGGATCACCGGCTCGCCGCGCTGTCGCTCCGAGACAAGGTGGCGCAGCTCGTGATGCCGTGGATGGCCGGGACCTACGCCGCCTACGACGACTGGGGGTTCGCCGAAACCGTTCACATGGTGGATTCGCTGCATGTGGGCGGCGTGATCGTGTCGGTCGGCTCGCCCCTCGATATCGCGGCGCGGCTCAACTGGCTCCAGGATCGCTCGGCGCTCCCGCTCCTGATCGCGTCGGACCTCGAAGGCGGCACCGCCATCCGGCTGAACGGCGGTACGCCCTTCCCCAGCAATATGGGCGTGGGCGCGGGCGGCCGGGACTCCGACGCCTACGCGATGGGGCGGGTGACGGCGGAGGAAGGGCGGGCGGTCGGCATTCACCTCGCGTTCGCCCCGGTGGCCGACGTGAACAGCAATCCCGCCAACCCGATCATCAACACCCGCTCGTTCGGGGAGGATCCGCGCGCAGTGGCGCGCTTCGTCGCGGCGGAGGTGCGCGGCATCGAGGAGCACGGGATGCTCGCGACGGCGAAACATTTCCCCGGGCACGGCGACACTCGTACCGACTCGCACCTGGGGTTGGCGGTGGTCCCGGCCGACTGGACGCGCCTCGATACCCTCGAGCTGATCCCGTTCCGCGCGGCCATCCAGGCCGGCGTGACCGGCGTGATGTCCGCCCACGTCGCCCTGCCCGCGCTCGACGGCGGGCAGAGCCGACCGGGGACGGTGGTCCCGACCATTCTCACGGGCCTGCTGCGCGACTCGCTCCACTTCCAGGGTCTCGTCGTCACCGACGCGCTGGACATGGGCGGGCTGGTGAGTGCCTATGGCTCGACCGAGGCTCCCGTGCTGGCGCTGCTCGCGGGGGCCGACCTCCTCCTCCAGCCGGTCGATGCGGGTGCCACGATCGACGCGGTGGAGCGAGCCGTGAACGACGGGCGGGTGAGCGAGGCCCGCCTCGACCAGTCGGTGCGCAAGATCCTGGCGCTCAAGCAGCGGCTCGGTCTCTTCGACCGACGCACGGTGCCGCTCGACAGCGTGTCACGTGTGGTCGGAAGCGAGGAACACCTCCGCACGGCGCTCGACGTCTCGGAGCGGTCCGTCGTGCTGCTGGCGGACGACGGCGCGCTGGACAGCCTGCGCGCCAGGCCCCGCCGGATCACGGTCGTCGCGTACGGGGACGAGGGCAACCCGGTGGTGGGTCCGACCCTGACCCAGGAGCTTCGCGCGGAGGGTAACACCGTCTCGCTCGTGCGGCTGTGGCCGTCGAGCGGCCCCGCGAGCTTCGATACGGTGCGCGCGGCCCTCAGGGCCAGCTCGTTCGCCGTCTTTGCCGTCGCGATTCGCGCCGTGCCTTGGCGCGGAGGCATCGGCATGCCCGACGCGCTCGCGGCCCTGATCGATCAGTCGCCCGCCGGCCGAACCCTCTTCGTGTCGCTCGGCTCGCCTTATGTCATCGCCCAGACGCCGCGTGTGCGATCGTATCTCCTGGGCTGGGCCGCGAACCCGCTGACCGAGATCGCGATCGCGCTCGCGCTCTCCGGTGGCCCGATCAGCGGACGGCTCCCGGTCCGCATTCCACCCGCGTATCCCCTCGGGGCCGGTTTCGACCGCCCCGCGTCGCCCCGACCGCACCCGTGACCCTCCACCCGGAGCCCCAATGCGCCTGAACCCCGCCGACTGGGTCATCATCCTGGCGTATTTCGTCGCGTCCGCAGCGATCGGGCTCGCGTTCACCCGGCGCGCCGGCAGCTCGCTGGACGAGTACTTCCTCTCGGGGCGAGCGCTCCCCTGGTGGCTGGCCGGGACGTCGATGGTCGCCACGACCTTTTCGGCCGACACCCCGCTGGTCGTGTCGGGGCTCGTGGCCAAGTACGGGGTAGCGGGCAATTGGCTCTGGTGGAACGGGGCGATTTCCGGAATCCTGACCGTGTTTTTCTTCGCCCGCCTCTGGCGCCGAGCCGGCGTGCTCACCGACCTGGAGTTTGCGGAGCTCCGCTACGGTGGCAAGCCGGCAGCGGTGCTGCGGGGGTTCCGCGCGATCTACCTCGCGCTCCCGGTCAACTTGATCATCATGGGCTGGGTCACCCGAGCCATGGTGACGGTGCTCGAGATCTCGCTCAACATCAATCCCTGGCAGGCGGCGGTGGTGCTTTTCCTCGTGACCGCGGGCTACACGATCTTCGCGGGGCTCTGGGGCGTCGTCGTGACCGACACGTTCCAGTTCGTGGTCAAGATGGCGGGCGTCATCCTGCTCGCCGTGCTGGCCGTCCGCTCCGTCGGTGGGCTCGAGATCCTCACTGCGCGGGCCGCGGCCCACTTCGGCTCGCGGGAGGCCGCGTTCGGCGTGATTCCGCCCACCGACAAGGCCTGGCTCCCGCTCTCCACGCTGTTCGTCTTCCTTTCCGTCCAGTGGTGGGCGACGTGGTACCCCGGCGCCGAGCCCGGCGGCGGCGGCTACGTGGCGCAGCGCGTGCTTGCCGCGAAGGACGAGCGGCACGGGCTCCTGGCCACGCTCTGGTTCAACATCGCCCACTATGCGCTGCGGCCCTGGCCCTGGATTCTGGTGGGCTTCGTGGCCCTGCTCCGCTACCCGGGGCTGGCGAATCCGGAAGAGGGCTACGTCCGGGTCATGGTGGACATCCTGCCCACGCCGTGGAAGGGGCTCCTGCTCGCCACCTTCGCGGCGGCGTATATGAGCACGATCGGCACGCATCTCAATTGGGGCGCGTCGTACCTCGTGAACGACGTCTACCTCCGGTTCATCAAGCCCGACGCGGGCCGGCGGGCGCAGGTGATGGCCTCCCGGATCGCCACGGTGTTCCTCATGCTGGCCTCGCTCGGCGTCATGGCCTATCTCAAGAGTGTCGAGCAGGGCTGGAAGCTGCTTATCGGCCTGGGCGCCGGAACCGGCCTGGTGTTCATTCTCCGGTGGTACTGGTGGCGCATCAACGCGTGGTCCGAGATCAGCGCGATGGCCGCGTCGTTCATTACCTCCATCGCGGTCCACGCCGCGCACCTCAACGCCGGCGACACCTCGAGCCCGGACTATGCGATCGCCATGCTCGTCACGGTCGGCGTCACCACGGTCGTCTGGCTCGCCGTCACGTTCCTCACGCCGCCGGAGTCGCCGGAGACCCTGGAGCGATTCTATCGGCGGGTCCGGCCCGGCGGGGCGGGATGGCGCACGATCGCCCGGCAGCTGGGCTTCGGGAACGACCCGATTCCGGGTGGTGTTCTCTCGTGGGTCAACTGGGCGGCCGGGGTGGTGGCGGTGTATTCGGCAGTGTTCTCGGTGGGCGCGCTGGTCACCGGGAGCCCGCGCGGTGCGGCGGCGTACGCCGCCCTGGCGATAGGGGCTTTCGCGTTGATCCAGCGTAACTTGCGTGCTGACACCCAGCTGGCCGCCAGCGTTGACACCGCCCGGGCTGCCCGGTAACATTCGAATCGTTCAACCGTCCGAACGCCGCTCCGTGCCCCCAGCGGAGCCCACGGAAGGAGTCGCGCATGAGCGTGGAACAGCAGGCCCAGACCACCGGGTTCGATCTCGTCCTCACCCCACGGGCCGCTGAAGAAGTTGGGAAGTTCATCGTCGCGGAGCAGGTGCCGGCTGAGACGGCCGGCCTCCGGGTCAGCGTGCTGCCGGGAGGCTGCTCCGGGTTCAAATACAGCCTCAACATCGAGGAGCGTCCGCTGGACGACGACCTCGTGCTCGACGTGGCCGGCGTCCGGGTCTTCGTCGACGGTTTCAGCGCCCAGTACCTGAACGGGGTCCAGGTCGACTACGTGACGTCGATGCAGGGCTCCGGGTTCACCTTCCACAACCCGAATGCCACTGGCGGGTGCGGGTGCGGAACGAGCTTTACTGCGTAAACCGTGAACCGTGAACAGTGAACAGGGGGCTCCGATGAACCACGGGGCCCCCTGTTTTCTGCTTACCGTTCACCGTTCACCGCAGTGACCTCCCTTGACCTCGCTGTCGTCCTGGTCTACTGCGCCACGTCCCTCGGCGTGGGGCTCTGGGTGGCGCGGAGGCAGCGGACCGCCGGCGACTACTTCCTCGGCGCGCGCAACCTGCCCGCCTGGGCCATTCTCCTCTCGATCGTCGCCACCGAAACCTCGGCGGTCACGGTCATCTCCATCCCTGGCACGGGCGCCCGCGGGGACCTCTCGTTCCTCCAGCTGGTGCTGGGGTACATCGTGGGCCGCACGGCCGTGGCGATCTGGCTGCTGCCGGGCTATTTCCGGGGCGACCAGGAGACCGCTTACGCCCGGCTGGAGTCCCGCTTCGGCACCCCGACCCGTCGGCTCATGTCCACGATATTCCTGGTCACCCGCTTTCTGGGCGACGGTGTCCGGGTCTTCGCGAGTGCGATTCCGCTCTCGCTGGTGACCGGCTGGAGCGCGCCGGAATCGATCGCGGTGATCGGCGTCGTCACGATGGTGTACACCTGGTTCGGCGGCTTCAAGGCCGTCGTCTGGGCCGACGTCTTCCAGCTCGGGGTCTACGTGGCCGGCGGCGTCGCAACCCTCCTGATCGCGTGGCAACTCGCGGGTGGCGCGGGGAACGCGCTGGGCGCCGCTGCATCGGCCGGTAAGCTCCACCTCGTCAACTTGAGCCTCAGCTTCACGACCACGTACACGCTCCTCGGTGGACTGGTCGGCGGCGCGATGCTCTCGGCGGCGTCCCACGGCACCGATCACCTGATCGTCCAACGGCTCCTGGCCACCCGGTCGCTTCGGGACGCCCGCATCGCGCTGGTGGGCTCGGGCATCGTCGTGTTCTTTCAGTTCCTGCTGTTCCTGCTCGTGGGGGTTGCCATCTGGGCAACCGGGCTCATCCCTGCGTCGGTGCCGTCGGACCAGATATTCCCGGGGTTCGTGCTCGCTCATCTGCCCGCCGGCCTCGCCGGCCTCGTGGTGGCGGGAATTTTGGCTGCCGCCATGGGCACGCACAGCTCCGCCATCAACGCCCTCGCCTCGTCGCTCACCTACGACCTCTACGCAGGCTGGACCGGTCGCCGGGATCCTGCCCACCTCCTCCGGGTGGGGCGGATGCTCTCCTTACTCTGGGGCGTGGCGCTCATGGCGGGCGCCCTGCTCTTCCTGGCGTACGACCGCGAGGGGAAGACCCCCGTCGTGGTGCTCGCGCTTTCAGTCGCGTCGATCGCCTACGGGAGCCTGCTCGGTACCTACCTGCTCGCGGGGCGCTGGTCGCGGGCCACCGGCCGCGACGTGCTCGCGGGCGCAGTGGTGTCTCTCGCGGTGATGCTGGTCGTCTTCTTCGCCCGGGCCCTCGCCGAGCAGCCGTGGCTCGCGTGGCTGGCTCCCGCCGGCCGCCTGGCCTGGCCGTGGTACGTGCCACTGGGCACGCTGCTCGCGGTTGCCGTCGGCACGGTCTCACGCCGGCTGCGCGGGGCCGCACCCGATGGACAGGGCTGACAGGCCCGACGATCTTCAATCCCCAGCGATGAACCCCATTCTGATCGGCGCCGACGTGGGCGGGACCAAGACCGCAGTGGCGGTCGTGCAGGGCGACACGGTGGTCGCCCGGGCGGACGGGCCCGGTGCGGCGCTCCGGCCCGGCCGAACGCTCCAGTCCGCCGCCACGATCGCCGACGTCGTGCGCCGGGCCCTTGCCGGCATCGGCCAGCTTCGAGGAGACGTGCTCGTGGTGGGTGCGGCGGGCGCGGGCCGCCGGGCCGAGCGCGACGAACTCGCACGCGCCCTCCGCGGCGAAGCTCTGGCCGAGCGGGTGCTGGTCACCACCGACATCGAGATCGCGCTCATCGCGGCGTTCGGCGACGGACCGGGCATCGTCGTGAGCGCAGGCACGGGCAGCATCGCCGTGGGGCGCGACCCAACTGGCGCGCTGCATCGGATGGGCGGCTACGGCTGGCAGATGGGTGACGAGGGAAGCGGCTACGCGATCGGCCGGGCGGCGCTGGGCGCCGTGAGCCGGGCCCGGGACGGACGGAGCCCGGAGACGCCGCTGCAGCAGCGCCTGCTCGCCGTCACCCGGAGCGGCGACTTCGACGAGCTGGTTCGGTGGGCGGCGACCGCCAGTCCGGCGGAGGTGGCGGCGCTGGCGCCGGCGGTGCTCGAGGTGGCCGCGGTGGGAGACGTCGTCGCGCGGGGAATCGCCGACTACGCCGCGCGGGAGCTGTCCCAGCTCGCTATCTGCCTGCTGCCCCAGCTCGGTGGCGGGGAGCCCCTACGCGTGGCGCTCGCCGGCGGCCTGCTCGACGTGGACACGTCGCTCCGCCGGACCGTGCTACAGAAGCTCGGGGACCAGGACGGCCTGACGCTGGTCGACACCATGATCGACTCCGCGCTCGGTGCCGTGGCGATGGCCCGGAAGGGCTAGGCCGCCACGTCGCGCGCCCGCTCCGGATTCCGGAGCCGGCTGTGCCGTGCCCCATACAGGAAGTACAGCACCAGTCCCAGCGCCAGCCAGATCCCGAACCGCTTCCAGGTGATGGCCGGCAGCTGCAGCATCAGGTACAGACACGCCGCCACCGAGATGAGTGGCGTGAGCGGTACCCACGGCGCGCGGAACGGGCGGACGCGGCTCGGCTCGCTGTAGCGAAGGGCGATCACGCCAAGGGAGACGAGCACGAAGGCGAACAGGGTGCCGATGTTGGTGAGGTCCACGACCTCGGCGATGTTCGCGAACGCCGCGAACGTCCCGACGAAGCAGCCGGTAATGATCGTGCCGACCCAGGGCGTCTTGAAGCGCGGATGCACCTTCGCGATGAACGGCGGGAGTAGGCCGTCGCGCGCCATCGAGAAGAAGATCCGGGGCTGGCCGAGCTGGAACACCAGCAGCACGCTGCCCATCGCGACGACCGCACCCAGCGACACGATGAAGCGCGAGGCCTTGACCAGCGCCGGCGGCCCGTCCGAGTACTGCAGCGCGGTGATCATCGGCTCGGCCGTGCCGAGCACCTTCCAGGGCGCCATGCCGGTCATGACCAGGGAGAGCGCAATGTAGAGCACGGTGCACACGACCAGGCTCATGATGATGCCGAAGGGCATGTCCCGCTTCGGATCCTTCGATTCCTCCGCCGCCGTCGAGACCGCGTCGAATCCGATGTAGCTGAAGAAGATGATCGCCGCGCCCGCCCCGATCCCCTTCACCCCGTTGGGGGCGAAGCCGCCGGTCGCCGGATTGGTCCAGTTGAGCGGCTTGATCAGGAACACGCCCACCGCGATGAAGAACAGGATGATGCCGATCTTGAGCAGCACCATCGCGTTGTTCGAGTTGGCCGACTCCCGCACGCCCCGGATCAGGATGACCGTGATCACGCAGACGACCAGGAACGCGGGCAGATTCACGATCAACGGGAGACCAAAAATGCGGGGGGCGTCGGTGATGGCGGAGGCCAGGTACGCGTGTGTGGGGTCAGTCCCGCCGGCCGCCACGGCGGCGGCTGCGTCGTGCGCCGATCGGTAGTCGGTCGCGAGCCAGGCGGGCATGCTCACCCCGAAGTGGCTGACCAGCTCCCGGAAGTACGCCGACCACCCGATGGCCACTCCGATGTTCCCCACCGCGTATTCGACGATCAGATCCCACCCGATGATCCAGGCGACGAACTCGCCCAGCGAAGCGTAGGCGTAGGTATAGGCGGAGCCCGCGATCGGCACCATCGCGGCGAACTCCGCATAGCAGAGCGCCGCGAAGCCGCATGCGACCGCGGTGAGCAGGAACGAGAGCACGATCGCCGGGCCGGCGCCGGGGCGGGCGGCGTCGCCCACGATCGCAGTGCCGGTCGTGGCGAAGATGCCGGCACCGATCGTGGCACCGACGCCCAGCGCGGTCAGGTGCCACTTGTTGAGGGAGCGGGAAAGGCCGCCCCGCTCGCGGATGTCGTTTTCACAGTCCTGGACCGATTTGCGGACGAAGAGCGACGTCATGAACCCCTGGCTGGGCTAGAAGAAGACCGTGACCGTCGTGGTGCCGGGCACCGGCGTCCCCTCGGGCGAGCGGGCGGGCCGGAACCGGTAGTTCCGCATCGCTTCCTCGAACTTCCGGGCGAAGCCCCCGTCCCGGATTTCCGGCTCGACGGCGATGCGCTCCACCCGCCCGTCCGCGGCGACGAAGAACGTCACCTCGACTCGGCGGCCGCGCATGTCCCGGGGATAGTCGGCGGGAGGAAGGACCAGCTGCCTCGGCTCGGGCGCCACGCCCCGGCCGCCCTCGCCACCCGTACCGGGACCTCCCCCTGCACCGACGCCGCCACCAGTCCCGCCGCCCCGTCCTCCACCGGCCCCGACGCCGGGGCCTCCACCGGCCCCCGCGGTCTCGCCGGCGGCGCTGGTCTCAGCCGGTGCCCGCTCGGCGACACGCGTCGTGTCCGCGGGCCGCGGTGCGACCGGAGGGATTACCGGCGCAGCAGGCTCCGGATGTGAGACGACGGGGGGGCGCTTGGGGAGTGCAACCGGCCGAGGGGCCGGCGCCGCGGGCAGCGAAATATACCCGACCGCGTGCTCCCTGCCACGGTCGCCACCGCCGCCACCACCGCGCTCGGGCAGCGTAACCGCGCCGGGAGCGAGCGTGCGCACCCAGGTCCGGCCGGCGTCGGACAGCAGAAACGCCAACAGCGCAAGGTGGAGGCCCAGCGCGAGCCCGAATGCCCAGGCCGAGCGGCGAGGAGGCACCGGAAAGTCGAGCCTGGGAGCGACCGGCGGGCGCATGTTCCGGGGAAGTTACACCGACGGCCGCCCGGGTCCGGGCGGCCGTCGGCACCGCGAAACGCAGTGCTGTCTACTTGGCTTCCTTCGGGGTAAAGCCGATGATCTGGACGCCGGCGCCGCGCGCCACGTCCATGGCATCGATCACGTCCTGATACAGCCGATTCGGCCCCGTCTTGATGAACAGGAGCTTGGCCGGACGATTGTCGAACACTGCGTGGATCTGCGAGTCCAGCTGGTCCTTCGGCACCGGCTGCGAGTTGATCGCGTAACTCCCGTCGTCCGCCAGCTCCAGCACGATCTGGTTGCTCGCCGCGGTGCTCTGCGTCGTCGAGTTGGGCGGCGGGACCTGGATGTCCAGCGCCTTCCGCGACAGCGGTTGCGTGATCATGAAGATGATCAGCAGCACCAGGAGCACGTCGATCATCGGCGTGACGTTGATGTCCGAGTTCACCCCTCCCGAGTTGCCTGCGGTCATCGACATTACTTCTTCTCCTTCTTGCCGGCCGGAAACAGGCCGGTGTTGACCGGCTCCGTGATCGCCGCCATCACCCGAACGCCCGACTGCCGCGCCGTCTCGACCGCTTCCTGGATCTTGGCGTACTTGAGCTTGTTGTCCGCCTTGAAGTACAGGATCTTGTCCTCGGTCCGGGCGTTGAAGATCGAGCGCAGCTGGTCCTGCAGCGACGCGTCGGGGATCGGCCGCCCGTTGAGGAAGTAATGACCGCTCTCATCGATTCCCAGAATCACCTCGTTGTCCCCTTCGGGGCGGGGATCGAGGTTCTTACCCTTGGGCAGCGTGGCCTTGAAGCCAGCCGCGATGAGGGGCGTCACGATCATGAAGATGATCAGGAGCACCAGCATCACGTCGATCATGGGCGTGACGTTGATGTCCGATTTGACCGCGGTCGAGCCCGCGCCCTGGTTACCCGTGGATATGGCCACTGCCGCTCACCGTCTTCTGGGCCTGGAATTCCTTGGTGAAGATCGACCGCCCGAACTCGCTCCCGACGCTCTTGATGAGGTAGTCGATGAGCTCCTTCGAGGTGTAGGTCATCTCGACCGTCAGGTTCTCGATCTTGGTGGTGAAGTAGTTGTACGCCCACACCGCCGGGATGGCGACCATGAGGCCGAAGGCCGTCGTGATCAGGGCCTCGGCGATACCGGCCGAGATGCCGGCCAGGCCGCCCGACGCGCCCTGCTGTGCCATGCCCACGAACGCGTTCACGATGCCCATCGTCGTGCCGAGGAGGCCGACGAACGGCGCGGTCGAGCCGACCGTGCCGAGCACGCCCAGGCCCCGCTTGAAGTCGGCCAGCGTGATGAGCATCTGCCGCTCCACCGCCCGCTCGGCCGAGTTGATGTCGGCCGCGGTGATGGTCGCGCGGTCGCGCAGGAGGGGCTTCACCTCGGCCAGCGCCTCGCCCAGCACGCGGGACACGTGGCTCTTCTTGTTCTTCTCCGCCAGCGTGATCGCCTGATCCAGGTTCTCCTCCTGGATCGCGCGGGAGAACTGGGGCGCGAACTTCCGGGTCTCAGACTCGCTCCGCTTGATCTGGACCAGCTTGGTGAGCACGATGGTGAGCGAGTACACCGACATGATCGCCATGATGAACACGATGCCCTTGGCGAACATGCCCATCGTGCCCCACAGGTGCCAAAGATCAACACTCATTGCGCAAAGCCTCCTCGGAAGTGAACCTGGCTACTGACCGATCTTGAATG
>JBGQIW010000065.1:0-15649 GCA_041498715.1 Gemmatimonadota bacterium
CGCCGGGTGGTCGGGCGGGAAGTTGAGCGCGCCGAAGTTGAGCCACTCGGTCTCGACTTCGGGCCCCACGGCGACGGTGAAGCCGAGCTCGCGGAAAATGCCGAGCAGCTCGTCGATCACCCGCGTGACCGGGTGGTCGGCACCGGTCCAGCGGCGGCGCGGGGGCATCGTGAGGTCGACCGCCTCACTTCGGTCCCGGCGCGCCTGCTCGAGGGCGCTCCGGCGGGCCTCGATCAGCGCTTCGGCTTCCGTCTTCAGGCGGTTGACCGCCGCGCCGAAGGCCTTGCGCTGGTCGATCGGCAGCGCAGGGAGCCGCTTCAAGAGCTCGGTGATCGCGCCGCTCTTTCGTCCGAGCAGTGCGATGTGCTCCGCCTCGAGCGGATCGGCGTCCAGCCCGGCGAGGCGCTCCAGCCGAGGGAGGAGCGCGTCGAGGTCGGCGAAGCCGGTTTTCTCAGGCGCCATAGGACGAGGGGGTGAGGGCCACATGCGAGCGTGGGGCCGTCCGCGCCGGGCGGGCGGCCCCACGGGCGGAGGCTCGCGTCGGAAACAGGTGCAAGGGCAGGCCCCTTACGACTGTCCCTTCGCGACCTCCGCGATGCGGGTAAACGCGTCGGCGTCCCGCACCGCGAGGTCGGCGAGCACCTTCCGATTGATCTCCACGCCCGCCTTCTTGAGGCCCGCCATCAGCCGGCTGTAGCTCAGGCCGTTGAGCCGCGCCGCCGCGTTGATTCGGGTGATCCAGAGGGCCCGGAACTCCGATTTCTTCTTGCGGCGGTCCCGGTAGGCGTACCGCATCCCGCGCTCGACGGTCTCTTTGGCCGCCTTGTACAGCTTGCTCCGGCCGCCGCGCGCGCCCTTCGCGGCCTCCATGATCTTCTTCTTGCGGGCGTGGTGTGCGACGCCGCTCTTCACGCGAGGCATAGGACCCTCAGGCCAGGAGGAGGCGGTTCACGCGCGGGAAATCGGCCGAGCTCACGAGGTCGGGCTTCTTGAGCCGGTTCTTCCGCTTGCGCGACTTCTTGGTCAGGATGTGCGAATGGTTCGCGTGGAACCGCTTCAGCTTCCCCGAGCCGGTCCGGAGGAAGCGCTTGGTGGCCGCACGCTTGGTTTTCTGCTTTGGCATAAGACTCCCGTCTACTTGGGTGCGATCACCATGGTCATGTTGCGCCCCTCGAGCTTGGCCTCCATCTCGATCTTGCCGACGTCGGCGAGGGCCGCCGCCACCCGGTCCAACACCGCCTTGCCCAGGTCGAGGTGGGCGATCTGCCGCCCCCGGTACATCATCGTCACCTTGACCTTGTTCCCGTCGCCCAGGAACTCGCGCGCATGGCGCGTCTTGAAATCGAAGTCGTGGTCGTCGATGCCGGGGCGGTACTTCACTTCCTTGAGCTGGATGATGTGCTGCTTCTTCTTGGCCGCCCGGGCCGCCTTCGCTTCCTCGAACTTGAACTTCCCGTAGTCCATGATCTTGACCACGGGCGGGCGCGCCATCGGCGCCACTTCCACGAGATCCAGCCCGCGATCCTGCGCCGCCGCCAGCGCTTCGTCCACCGGCATGACCCCCAGTTGCTCGCCACCGGGACCGATGACCCGCACGGGACTGATGCGGATCTGCCGGTTGACGCGGACTCGCTTTTCGCGCTCGTTCGTGGACAGTGGCGGAACCTCCGTGCGCTAATGAAGAAAGGGACATCCCGAGCTCCGGATGTCCCCAGCAGCACCCCCCCGCCTGGAGGGCGGTCTGCAGGTGCGTTGCCTGGACCCGGTCACACCGCGCGCACAACCCGCGGGCTCAGGGTGGGGGAACTCGCGTCCCCGCTTGCATGTGGCAGAAGTGTACCCCGGCCCTCCGCGGGTGTCAACGCGCCCCGCCACCCGCCGCCGGGGTCACGTCCACGAGCGTGGGGACCTTGGCCGTCGCGTCCAGCCGGCCGGTGGCGATGGCCGGGTCGTGCTCGAACACGAGGAGCCAGTTGCCCGCCGCCGCATCCCGGAGCAGGGCCCGCTTGCTCTCCAGCGTCCGCAGAGGCTCGAGATCGTAGCCCATGATCCAGGCCAGCGGGAGATGGGCGACCGTGGGGATCAGGTCGGCCACGAAAACGGCGGTCTCGCCGCCGTCCCGTACCACCACGCACTGATGGTGCGGCACGTGACCCGGCGTCACCCGGAGCGAGAGCCCTGGGGCCACTTCCCCGTCGCCGTTGAAGAGCTTCCACCGGTTGGCGACCGAGACCGGCTCGAAGTTCCGGGGGATGTAGCTGGCCCGGGTGCGCTCGTTCCGGTGGCGGGCGAACTCGAGCTCCCCCCGCTGCACGACGTAAGTCGCGTTGGGAAAGGCAGGCACTGCTCCGAACTCGCCGGTGTCGAGGAGCGGCGCGCTCATGCCGGCGAGCCGGGTGTTGCCGCCGGCGTGGTCGAAATGGAGATGGGTGTTCACGACCAGCGCGATATCGGCCGGCGTGAAGCCCAGCTCGGCGAGCGCCAGGTCCAGCCGGCTTGCGCCATCGGGGCCCCGGTTCTCGATTCCGTAGATGTCGTGGAACTTGGCGTCGTCCTTGTCGCCCACGCCGGTGTCCACCAGCACCAGCCCGTCGGGGTGCTCCACCAACAGACACCGGAGCGCGAGCGGGATGCGGTTGCGCTCGTCGGGCGGGACGCGCTTCTCCCACATCGGCTTGGGTACCACGCCGAACATCGCCCCACCGTCCAACCGCTGGAGCCCGGTCTCGAGCGTGTGACACCGCAGGCTGCCGACCGAGAACGTATGCACCAGCGTCATGCGTCGTCGCCGGACCAGGAGTCGGCCCGGGGCTCCGACGGGAGCGCCGAGCGCTTTCGCTTCGCCGCGCGCGCGCGCCGCGCCTCCAGCGCCGCGAGGTCGGCGAGCGTGCGGGCGCCGGCCTCACGGGCCAGCGCGAGGAGCCGGCTCAGCAGGCGGGCCGTGACCAGCGCATCGCCGCCCGCGCGGTGCCGGGCGGGATTTTGGAACCCGAACCACCGGGTCAGCGTGTCGAGGCCGCAGGAGGGAAGCCCGGGCACGAGTCGGCGGGAGAGTCGCACGGTGCAGAGCCGGGGCCCGTCCAGCGCGAGGTCCCGCGCCCGGCGCAGCTCGGCGGCCAGAAACGCCCAGTCGAACCGGGCATTGTGGGCCACGAACACTCGTCCCGCGAGCGCGGCGAGCAGCGGCTCCGCCAGCTCGGCAAAAACCGGGGCCCCGCGCACCATGGCGTCGGTGATGCCGGTGACCATGGAGACGGCGGCGGGAATGGGACGCCCGGGATTGACCAGCGCGTTCAGCACCACCTCGCAGCGGGCGCCCTGCAGCACCACGACGGCGACCTCGGTGACGCGATCCCCACCGCCCGCCCGCGACCCGGTGGTCTCGACGTCCACGACGGCGAAGGCGCAGTCGTCGAGCAGCGGCGAGCCCTGCATCTCCGCCACGAGCGACCAGCGGCCGTCGGCCAGTTGGCGTACCCGCGGATCCGGGCCGAGCAGGGCCACGGCGATCCTGTGGGCGACCGCCACCGGCGCGCCGGCCAGTCCGAGCACGACGTCGCAGAGCTCCGCCGAGGTCCGGGGCCCGAGCGCGAGTCGCTCGAGCACCCGCTGGGAGAGAGTCCGGTCCGGATGCGCGGCGACGCCGATCACAGTGGCGCCCGCCGGAGCGGAAGCGTCATGCAACGCGGGCCGCCGCCGCCCCGCGCGAGCTCGCTGCCGTCCACGGTGACGACGATTCGCTGCCGCGCCTCGGTCCAGTCGTCGAAGGCGAGGAAGTCGCTCGACGGCACGGCCCGGAAGCCGGCCTCACGCAGCGCCTCGAGCGTGGCGTAGTTGCGCCGATAGCTTACGATCGTCCCGGGCCGGAGCGCCAGGAAGTTGCAGGCCGAGCTCCACTGCTCCCGGTCCTGGGTGGTGCGGTGGTCGCCGCCCGCGAAGATGGGCTCGAGCGGCAGATCCACGGCCCGGAGCGCCGCGAAGAAGTTGGGCATCTCGCGCACCCCGTCCTCGCCCTTCCGCCGGTGCAGCACCGCCAGGCGCTCGGGGCCCACGAAGTACGGCGGATAGACCACGCAGAGGTCGCGGTCCACCTGGGTGAACACCATGTCGAGATGGATCGCGGTCGGCGCTCTCGGCATGACCACCACGACGACGTCGGTGATGCGGCCGCGGGCGAAGACCAGCTCGCAGACCTGGTCCAGCGCGGCCGGCGAGGTGCGCTCGCTGAAGCCGAGGACCAGGAGGTCGTGCCGCAGCTGATGCACGTCGCCGCCTTCGAGCGTGTAGTTGACCCGGCGTTCGTCCGACCCGTCGTAGAGCAGCCCCGCGTTCGCCAGCTCCGGATGGAACAGGAAGAGCGACTTGATGATCAGCTCCTCGGTCCAGCGTACGCCGTAGCGCATCGCGCCGATCACGGCGTGGTCGCCGACCACCATGCCGATGTCCCGCGGGAAGAAGAGGTTCGGGAGCGGCGGCAGGGCGAACCCTTCCTCGTTCAGCGCCCGCGCGATCGGGCCGCTGGGCTCCTCGGTGCCCTCGACGATCATCCGCACGATCTCCGCGGCCGGCAGCCCGCCCAGCTTCTGGGCCAGCGCGTCCGAGGGGATCACATCCATCGTCTTCGTGATCAGGAAGTTGCGCGCCTCCGGATTCTCCAGGACCTCGGCCAGCAGCTTGCGGACCTGGCGCACCTGCGCGAAGCGCGACAGGACCGCAACGAACTGGCGGTGCTCCCGCTGCGCGGTCTCCAAGTCGATGATGTCGTCGTAGAGATAGTCTTCCCGGGTCCCGGGGGTGACCGCGTGCAGCTCGGTGCCCGGCGTGTGGACCAGGACGGACTGGAGGGAGCCGATTTCCGAGGAGATGTGCAGGCAGGCCATGCCCAACAACGTAAACGGTGAACGGTAAACGGTGAACGGGGTGGCAGGGACGGGCCCGTTCACCGTTCACTGTTCACTGTTCACCGCAGTCACCGGTTGGTCAGGGCGTAGCTCAGGGTCTCGAGCTCGAGCGCCAGGTTGACGGTCTTCACGACGACGTCATTGGGAACGGCGAGCTGGAGCGGGGCAAAGTTGAGGATGGCGCGCACACCCAACCGCACCAGACGATCGGCGACGGCCTGGGCCGCCTCGGCCGGCGTCACGAGCACGGCCATGTCCACCGGCTGACGGCCCAGCTCGGTCTCGAGGCTCGCGATGTCCTGGACCGCGAGCCCGTTCCACTGGCGGCCGATCTTGTTCGGATCCGTGTCGAAGATCGCCACGATGTCGAACCCCCGCTGGCGGAAGCCGCGGTACTGCACCAGCGCGCTGCCGATCTTGCCCGCCCCGATCATCGCGACCCGATAGCGCCGCCCGAGACCGAGGATCTCCCGCACGCGCCCCGCCAGCTCCGGCACCGCGTAGCCCAGCCCCCGCTTGCCGAAGGAACCGAAGAACGACAGATCCTTCCGCACCTGCGCCGAGGTCGTCCCGCCCCGCGACGCCAACGCCTCGGAGCTGATCGTGTCCGTCCCCTGCTCTTCGAACTCCTCGAGAAACCGCAGGTACAGCGAGAGGCGGCGGACCGTGCTCTCCGCGACTTTGCGCATGAGCTTGGCGTTTTGTGAAATGTTTCACAAAGCTAGTCCTGCTCCCATCCGCCGTCAACGAGCGCAGCGAGCAACGCCCTGAACTCTCCGACGCCCAACGTCTCGGGCCGCACGTCCGTCGGGAGCCGGGCGCGCTCGAGCGCGCCCGCGGCTGCAACGGGACTCCAGCCGGTGAGCTCTCGGACTCCGCGGAGCAGCTGCTTGCGACGGAAGCCGAACAGTCCGACCACCATCCGCCGGAACGCATGCCGCAGATCGTCGCCGATGGCCGGCTCCGCGAGCGGCGTGAGCCGGAGAACCGCCGAGTCCACCCGGGGCCGAGGCGTGAAGGCGCCGGCCGGCACCCGAAGCCCGAGCTCCACCCGGGCAACCGCCTGAATCCCGACGCTGAGGGCGCCGTACGCGTGGCTTCCCGGCGGGGCCGCGACCCGCTCCGCCACTTCGCGCTGCACCAGAAAGACGACCCGCGCCGGCCGGGGTGGCTCCAGCGCCTTTTCCAGCAGCGGCGACGTGAGATTGTAGGGGATGTTGCCCGCGACCAGATATCCGGGGACCGGCGTCGGCCCCGTGCGGGCTACGCCGGCGAGCGCGTGCCAGTCGGCGTGGAGCGCGTCGGCCTCGATGACCGTGACACCCGGCACTCGCGCGCGGAGGATCGGCACGAGCTCGCGGTCCTTTTCGATGGCAACCACCCGCCCCGCCCGCTCCGCCAGGGCCAGCGTGAGCCCGCCCAGCCCCGGACCGATCTCGAGCACGGTGTCGCTCGCCGTCGCCTCGACCGCGTCGGCGATCCGCGCGAGTAGCCGCGGATCGGTGAGGTAGTGCTGGCCGAGGTGTTTCTTCGCGCGCGCACTGTTCACTGTTTACTGTTTACCGCTCACGCTTTTCACCGTTCATCCGCATGACCACCAACGTCCGGTCGTCGATCGGGGGCGAGGTGAAGCCGTCCGACTCGGCGTACACGGCCTCGAGAATCGCCTCGGGCGACTCGGTCCGGTGCGCCAGCACGAGATCCAGCAGCCGCCGCTCGCCGAATCGCTCCCCCGCCGAGTTCCGCGCGTCCACCAGGCCGTCGGTGCAGAGGCACAGCAGATCGTCGGGCAACCAGGGCACCTGGCGCCGGTCGATGGCGCCCGGCGTCGCGAGGCCGATCGGGGGTGCGGTCGCCTCCAGCCGCTCGGGCTCGCCCGTTCCGGGCACGCGAAACGCATAGGGATGCCCGGCGTTTGCGTAGGAGAGCCGGCCGAGCGCGGGATCGAGCACGCCGTAGAAAACCGTGAAGTACATCTCGGTCGTCTGCAGCTCGGTGCCGAGGCTCTCGAGCAGCGCGGAGAGCGTCTCGTCCGGCGTCACTGCCGCGCCGGCGTGGATGGCCGCCGCGGACATCACCAGCGCCATGATGAGCGCGGCCGAGAATCCGTGGGAGGCCACGTCGCCCAGCATCACACCCACCCGGCCGCGGCCAAGCCGGGCGAAGGTGTAGAAGTCGCCCCCGACCGATTCGGCCGGCACGCAGCGGGCGGCGAGGCGGGCGTCCTCCTGCAGGATGGAGGGATGCGGAAGCAGCTTGAGCTGGAGATCGTGGGCCAGCTCCAGCTCCCGCCGGATGCGCTGCTGCCGCAGGTCACGCGTCACCAGGCGCGCGTTCTCCACCGCGGCCCCGATCTGGTTGGCGACGGCGGTGACCAGCTTGCGGTCGGCGGCGCTGAAGCGATCGCCGCCCACGCGATCGGTCAGGTTGATCACGCCGACGCACCGGGTGCTCCCGCCCGGGGCGGCGTAGCAGATCGGGAGGCTCAGGAACGCCCGCCCTTTGTAGCCCCGGCCGTCGTCTTCCGCATCCCCTGCCCCGTCCTCGGGGTCGTACACCAGCACCCGGCGCTCGCGGAAGACCCGCGCCGCGATGGACACGTCGTCCTGGGGTGAGATCGGAACGACCTGCTCCGTGCTGAAGCCGCGGGCCGCGACGGTCCGGAGCATGCCGGTCGCCTCGTCGTAGACCATGATCGAGGCCCGCCGTGCACCCACGACGCTGCTCACCTCGCGCACGATCGTCTGCGCTGCTTCGTCGAGCCGGGTGGTCTGGCCCAGGATTTCGCTGATCGCGTAGAGGAGATCGATCTCCTTGTACCGGCTCGCGAGCTCGTCGGCCAGCAACGCCCGCTGGCGCTCGGACTCGAGCAGCGCCGCGACGATCGGGCGCACCAGTCCGGCCGCGGCTTCGGTCGCGCCCTGGTCGCCCACTGCAGTCTCGACCCAGTAGCCCTGGATATCCGGGACGGGATCCAGTCGCACCGACCCCGTCGGTGTCGGGACCAGGCCGGCCTCTCGCGGGATCGGTGGGGTCCAGCCGGGGTCGTCGCCGGCGGCGACTCTGAGGCGGCGGCCGTCGAAACGCCACAGGCGCACCCGTCCGCCGACGAGCGCGCCCAGACCTGTGAGGATGTCGTCGAGCCGCGCTACCGGCGGCGCAGCGTCATGCAGATGGAGTTTCCCTGCTCGTTGAAATGGACCTCGTCCGCGAGCTTCCGGATAAGGAAGAGGCCGCGGCCGCAGGTATCGCTGATCTGCTCGGGAAGGACGGGTTCCGGCACCTGGGTGGGATCGAAGCCGAGGCCTTCGTCGGTGACGTGTAGGCGGATCCGGTCGGGAAAGAGCTCCGCATCTACCAGCACCGACTTGCCGACCTCTTCCTGATTGCCCCGCATCACCGCGTTGGCGAGGGCCTCGGCCAGGGCGACCTGTAGCCGGAAGCGGAGCCGCTCGTTGGGAGCGGTTCCGGCAAGACAGTGCCGGGTGACCAGGCTCACGGTCTGCTCGATGCAATCGATCTCGCTCGGCATCCTGACCCGCACCTGCGTGGCGACTGCCGGCCCGCCCGAGGCCGGCGTGCGGCGAACACAGAGCTGGAGGGGGGAAGTCATCGCGGTCAGAAGTTGGCGAGCGCCTGCTCGGGCGTGTCGGCGATCGCGAACAGGGTATCGAGCTTGGTGAGCTCGAAGAGGGATCGAAGGTCCTCGTTCAGACCGGAGAGCCGCAGCTCCCCACCCAACTCCCGGACGCGCTTGGACAACGAGACCAGGGCCCCGAGGCCGGAGGAGTCTATGTAGCCGGTCTGGGCGAAATCGATCAGGAACTTGCGCTCACCCAGGTCCAGGGCGGCACCGATCAAGTCCTTGAGCTCTTGTCGGTTACCGACAATGAGCTGGCCTTCCACCCGAACCACTACGGCCCCGCCCGCATCCTTGGTCTGATGAAACGCCATGCTCGTCTCCGTCAGAGGGTCGCCCGGTCCTGCTGCAGAGCCACCACCGCGGCCACCTCGACAATATCATCGGCGGTGGCCCCGCGTGAAAGGTCGGCCATCGGCCGGCGGAGCCCCTGGAGGATGGGGCCTAGTGCGGCAGCCCCGGCCAGCCGCTGGACCAGCTTGTAGGCGATGTTGCCCGCGTCCAGATCGGGGAAGACCAGCACGTTGGCCCGGCCGCCGAGCGGCGAGCCCGCTCCCTTCCGTTCGGCAACGTCGAGCGCCAGGGCGGCGTCGGCCTGAAGCTCACCGTCCGAGTCGATCCCGGGGGCCAGATCGTGGAAACGGATCGCGGCGTCGCGCACGCGGTCCACGGACGGGCCTTTCGCACTTCCCTTGGTGCTGTAGGAGAGAAAGGCGACTCGGGGCACGTCCCCCACCAACCGGGGGCGGTCGCGGGCAGCCGCCAGCGCGATCTCCGCGAGCTGCTCCGATGTCGGCTCCGGCACCACCGCGCAATCGGTGAACGTGTAGACCGCGTCGTTGGGCAACACCATGTAGAAGGACGAGCTCACGAGGGCCACGCCCGGCGCCGTGCCGATCGCCCAGAGGGCCGCGCGGATCACGTCGGCCGTCGCACACAGGGCTCCGCCAAGGCACCCATCGGCTTCGCCCAGGGCGACGAGGCCCGCGCCGAAGTTGAGCGGTTCGCTCGCGATCTCCAGCGCGTGCACGCCGTCGCGGATCCTGTCCGGCCGCCGGCTCCGGAGGTGGTTCGCCACCCGCTGAAGCCGCGGGTCGTGCTCCGGCTCCACCGCCCCCGGGCCGAGCACGATGGGCTCGGCGATGCCCTCCCGCCGCAGGCGTTCGGCCGCGGCGCGCACGCGCGGGTCGCTTCCCTCCGCCAGGACGATGCGGCTCTTGCGGGCCGCCGCCCGCGTGAGAAGGTCCTGGCGGAAGCTCATCGGCCGAAGCGCCGCTCGAGCCCGGCGGCGACCGCGGGATGCACCAGACCGCTGACGTCGCCGCCGAAGCGGGCGACCTCACGCACGAGGCTCGAGCTCAGGTAGGTGAGATCCACGGCGGGGACGAGGAACACGGTCTCGAGCGACGGGTGCAGCTGCCGGTTCATGAGGGCCATCTGGAATTCGTACTCGAAGTCGCTCACCGCCCGGAGGCCGCGCACCACCATGGTGGCGCCCACCCGCTGGGCGTACGAGGCCAGCAGTCCGTCGAAGGACTCGAGGCTGATTCGCGGGTCGCCGCCCACGGCCGCGCGCAGCATGTCGAGGCGCTCCTCGACCGTGAAGAGGGGCTCCTTCGCGGCGTTGCCCGCGACCGCGACGATCAGCCGGTCGCAGAGGCCGAGGCTCCGGCGCACGAGATCTTCGTGCCCGCGCGTCGGGGGATCGAACGAGCCCGGGTAGATGGCGATCCGCGTCATGGCGCGTGGCAGAAGGTGAGAGCGGTATCGCCGTAGCGGCGGGTGTCGTCTCCGGGCAGGGCAAGATCGGCACGGTGCTCGACGGAAAGAATGCGCGCGAACGGCCGCCGGCGGAAGAGCGCCACCAGCCGCTCGGCGGCGTCGGAGGTGTAGGGCGGATCCGCGAGGACGACGTCATAGGAACCCTCCGCCAGCCGCCCGGCAAAGCGGAGGGCGTCGGCGCGGTGCACGCGCGTCGTGTCTTCGACCTCGAGCGCCGCGATATTGGCACGTAGCGCCGCCAGCGAGCCCGGCGCGATCTCGGCAAAGTCCACCGAGGCGGCCCCCCGCGAGAGCGCCTCCAGCCCCAGTGCGCCGCTGCCGGCGTAGAGATCCGCCACCCGGGCGCCCGGGAGCGCCGGGGCGAGAATGCTCATCCAGGCCTCGCGGACCCGATCGGCCGTGGGCCGTACCCGGGCGTCCTTCGGCACGACGAGCCGGCGGCCGCCGAACCGTCCCCCGACGATGCGCACGTCACGCCCGGGGCGTGTGCGGGCCGAGCGCGCACAAGCGCGCCTGGAGCGTGCTGAGTCCCTGCCAGTCGTTGGTCTCGAGGCGGAACGCCGCGTCGAGCAGCCCGTCGCCCAGACCGGCGGCGCGATCGGCCCATTGGAACCCGATGGCGGAGAGCTGGGCCTCGCCGTCGTCGAGAAGGCCCTTGAGGTGGCCGCTGCCGACCACCGCCCGCCGCGCCAGCCGTACGCCCCGCACACCGAGAACGGGCGACGGATTCCCGGCGCCGCAGGGCTCGAGGTAGCGCGCGAGCCGCTCGAAGTCGCCGGTCGCCTCGGTGAGCGGGATCTCGAGGTCCACGCGCTGCTCCGGCCCGAGGTCGTCGGGGCCGAGCCGCTGGCGCGCGACCTCGGTGAAGCGCGCGCGGAACGCATCGAGGTTACTGCGCCTGAGCGTGAGGCCGGCAGCCATGTGGTGGCCGCCGAACCGCTCCAGCAGATCGCCGCAGGCCGTGAGCGCCCCGTGGAGATCGAACCGCGAGATGCTCCGGCCCGAGCCTTTCCCGATGTCGCCGTCGAAGGCGATGAGAAACGTGGGCCGGCCGTAGCGCTCGACCACCCGCGAGGCGACGATGCCCACGACGCCCGGATGCCAGCCCTCGCTGTCGAGCACGATGCCGGCCTCGAGATCGCCCGCCCGTTCCACCTGCTCCAGTGCCTGGTCCAGGATCCGCTGGTCGATCAGCTGCCGCTCGGCGTTCAGGGCGTCGAGCCGGCGGGCGACGGTCATGGCTTCGGCCGGATCGTCGGTGAGGAGCAGCCGAAGCCCTTCGGCCGCATCGCCGATCCGGCCCGCTGCGTTGAGCCGGGGCGCCAGGATGAAGCCGACGTGGCCCGCGCGAATGTGCCGCCCGGCGAGGCCGGCGGTCTCCACCAGCGCGCGCAGTCCGGCCCAGCGGCTGTCGGCGAGCAGCTTGAGCCCGTGCTTGACCAGGATCCGGTTCTCGCCCACGAGCGGAACGACGTCCGCCACGGTGGCGAGCGCCACGAAGTCCAGGAGGTGGAGCGGCAGGTTGGGCGACAGGCCGAGGGCGGGCACGAGCGCCTGCACCAGCTTGAAGGCGACGCCGGTGCCGCAGAGATTGGTCGCGCCCGAGCGGTCGTGGGCCTGCTGCGGATCGAGGACGGCGTCGGCCGCGGGGAGCGCGGGCCCGGGAAGGTGATGGTCGGTCACCACCACCTCGATGCCGGCCCGTTTGGCGGCGGCCACGGTGTCCACCGCGGTGATGCCGCAGTCGCAGGTGACGATCAGTCCGGCGCCGATGGCCTGCGCCTGCGCCAGGCCGGCGGGACCGAAGTCGTAGCCGTCCCGAAGCCGGTGGGGAACGAACGCCGTGGCGTTGGCCCCCGCCAGCCTGAGCGCGCGGGTGAGCAGCGCCGAGGCGCACTGGCCGTCCACGTCGTAGTCGCCGTGCACCAGGATGGGCACGCCGCGGCGCACCGCGCCGACGATCGTCTCGACCGCCCGGTCCATGCCGGCGAGCGCGAGCGGATCGGACAGCTCGTCGAGGCTCGGCCGGAGAAACCGCCGTGCGGCCTCGATCTCGCCGTAGCCGCGCTGGACCAGAATCCCGGCCAGGGCCAGCGGCAGATGCAGGGCCGACGCGAGCGTGCGCACTTCCGCCTCGTCCGGCGCCGGCGCGACGACCCACCGAAGCGGCAGGGCGGACAGTGTGGTCACGACTCGGCCGCGTAGAGAATCACGCCGCACGCCTCGCAGCCGTCGAGCAGCGCGCCCGACCGGATCTGGCTCCGCCGGTTCCTCGGCACGGCGGTGAAGCACGCTCCGCACGCATCGCCGCGCAGCGGCACGACCACGGCGGTGGCGCGGGCCCCGCGGAGCCGGTCGTACCGGGTCCGGAGCGTCCGCTCGAGCAGCGCCGCCGCACCCTCGCGTTGCCGGCGCAGCTCGTCCCGTTCCGCCTCGAGCTCCACCCGCCGCTCCGCCAGCTCCGCGCGCCGCGGCTGCTGCTCCGCTTCGAGGCCGCCGAGCTTTTCCTCCTCCTCGCCGATTTTTGCGTTCAGGGCATCGACCGTGTCGGCCGAGCGGACCCAGTCGCCTTCCTCCTTGGCCAGCACCGAGCGGGCGAGGTCCATCTCCGCCATGAGCGTGGACGCCTCCTTCGGATTCCGCACGAACTCGAGCCGCTGCCGCCGTCGCTCCTGCACCTGCCGGTAGCTCTCGATCTTGGTCTCGAGCTCGTCGCGCCGGCGAGCCCCGTCGGCGGCGGCCCGCTGGGCGGTGTCGCGCGCGCCCCGGGCCCGCTCGAGCTCGCGGTCGAGCGCGGCCAGATCCGCGTCGAGCGCGGTGATGCGCTCGTCCGCCTCGGCGATGGCGGCGTCCTTGGCTTGGAGGTCGAGCAGCTTCGACAGGTCAGGGTGCATCGCGGGTACCTTGGTGACAGGAGAAGACCACGGTCAGCGGTGCGGCTGGCGGTGCCGCGACTGCTGCCCCGAGCGAACGTAACCCCGCTTCTGTTTGAACGCCGGAAAGCGCGCGTCCAGCTCGGCGAGCCGGCGCGCCTTCTCGGTGGGGTCGGTGAGCTGAACGATCGTGCGATATTCGGGACGGGCGGCCAGGGTCTGTTGGGCGGAGACGTAGTCTTCCGAGGCCTGCTCCGACGTGAGGCTGGTGGCGCTGTCCCGCAGCTCGGTCCAGGCCGACGTGGCCGCGCCGGAGAGACCCTCGGGGAGCTGCGAGCCCGGATCCTCGGCCGGAAGCCGCTCAAGCGCCAGGTACAGCTCGCGCAGCGCGGGCACCTCGAACAACTCGGCTCGGAGCTCGCGCCGCGCGGCCTCGCGCCACTCGGGCGCCACGAGCATCGCGCGCAGGAGCTGGCGCTCCGCGCGCGCGCCGAACCGCGCGGCCCGCAGGACCGGGTCAGGCGCCGGCTCCCGGGGCCGCGCATCGGTCGGCGCGCCGGCCGCGGCGTGGGGAGCGCGGCTCCCGCCCGGCCCCGGTGCAGCCGGGCCCCGTGCCGCTTCCTCGGCCACCACCTCGCGCGGCACGCCCACCCGCTCCGCGGTCCGGCTGGTGTACAGCTCGCGCATGACCGGGTCGGCGGCGGCGCGGATGGTCGGGAGCAGCTTGTCGAGCGCCTCCCGCCGGCGCTCTACCTTCTCGAACCAGCCCCGTTGCTCCAGGAGCTGGATTTTGCGCTCGAGCACGTCCAGGGCGTCGTGGAGCAGCGGCGCGAGGGCGGCCGCCCCACCGGCACGGACCAGCGTATCGGGATCCTCGCCCGGCGGCAGGGTCGTCACCTTCACCCGGACGCCGTGCCGGAGCAGCTCGTCGCCGGCCCGGAACGTCGCCTTGAGACCGGCCTCGTCGCTGTCGTAGAGCAGGATCGCCGCCGGCGCGAACCGGCGCAGCAGGGCGGCCTGATCCGAGGTGAGGCCGGTGCCCATCGGGGCCACCACGTGGTCCACACCTGCCAGCACGAGGCGGAGCACGTCGAAGTACCCCTCCACCAGGATGACCGCCTGCTCCTGCCGGATAGCGCCCTTGGCCTGGTGCAGGTTGTACAACAGCCTCCCCTTGTGGAAGACCGCGCTCTCGGGCGAGTTGAGATACTTTGGCTCTCCCGGGCCGAGCAACCGCCCGCCGAAGCCCACCACGCGGCCGCGGAGCTCGTGGATCGGGAAGAGCAGCCGCCCTCGGAACCGCGCTCCGGTGCTCCCGTCGTCGCGCCGCAGGGCCAGTCCGCACTCGAGCAGCGCTTCCTCCGCTATGCCCAGCTCGGCCATGGCCGCGAAGAACGCCCCGCCTGGCGGTGCCCATCCCAGGCCGTGCTGCGCCGCCTGTTCGAGGCTGATGTCGCGCCCGGTGAGGTAAGTGCGGGCGCCCTGCCCGTCGGGCCGCTCGAGCAGTTGCCGGGCGAACCAGTCCTGCGCCGCGGCGACTACGCCGTACAGCGGCTCGAGCGGATCCGGCCCCGCCCGGCTGGTGCTCTCGGGGATGACGATCCCGCTCCGCCGCGCCACGTCTCGTACCGCCGTCGGATAGTCCATGCCGAAGCGCTTCATCAGCCAGCGGAAGACGTCGCCGGACTCGTGGCAGACGAAGCAGTAGTACATCGCCCGCTTCGGGATGACCGCGAAGTTGCGGCCCTTGCCGCCGTGGAACGGGCACGGCCCCCGGTAGTCGGAGCCGGTACGCTTGAGATTGACCGCCTCCCCGATGAGCCCGACCAGATCCGCGCTGTCGCGGACCTGCTCGATGACTTCGTCAGGGATCATGCTCACGCGGTGAACTCCACGATGGTGACGCCGGTTCCACCCTGTTGCCGCGGCGCGAAGCCGAACCGCGCGACCCGCCGGTCGGCCTTCACAGCGCGGTGGACCCGCTCCCGCAGCACGCCGGTGCCCATGCCGTGAATGATGCGGAGATAGGGATGCTCCGCCAACACCGCCGCGTCCACGGCGGCAACGGTCGCGGTCTCGGCCTCGTCGCCGGTCATGCCGCGCAGATCGATCTCGAATGCGGCGTCGGAGGCGCCGGGCGCGTCGATCGCCGGCTCGCTCCTGGCTCTCCGCCCCGCCGGCGGCAGCAGGGTCACCGTCCCCGGCTCGATCACCATTCGCATCGAGCCGAACACGACGACAAGCTTCCCGTCCGAGCGGATCTCCGCGACTTCGCCCACGCCGCCCGAGCCGACCCGCACCCGGCTTCCGACCGAGACGGCTGTGTCGGCGGGCGCGGGCGGCTCCTCGGCATCCAGCTCGGCCAGCGCCTGCGCGCCGGACACGATCCCCTCCTCGACCAGTCGCCGGGCGTCTCGCGCGGCCGCCTCGTCCGCGGCCGCTCGCGCCGCGCC
>JBGQIW010000066.1:0-15349 GCA_041498715.1 Gemmatimonadota bacterium
GATGTTGTCCCAGAGGGGGTCGCGGATGATCTCGAGGTCGGGGGACTGAGCCATCGGCTACGCCGCTTGCGTACGGAGGGAGGCCCTTTCGGGCGCTGCAGTTCGCTCAGTCACCCCGGCCTCCCAAGTACGGCGCCGCTCACTGACGCGCCCTGCAGGGCCTCCCCCCGTCCGCTCGCCGCTGCGTTAGGCATCTCGGTCGCTCGAGGCGGACGCGCAGTTAGCCACAGGCGCAAGCGAGCGGGTGGGGCCCCGACAGGCGCGTCAGGTGGGCAGCGGCGTGGGGAGATCCTCGCGATCGAAGCCACCTGCAGCGCCGGAGGGGCTCCATCCGTTCGCGAGCGCCCTCGCGATCGAAGCCACCTGCAGCGCCCGAGGGGCTCCATCCGCTCACGAGCGTCCCCGCTCACACCCGCGGCCCCGCCTCCGCCACCGACGCCGGCACGTGCGCCCGGAACTGCCCGAAGTTCTCCCGGAACATAGCCGCCAGCCTCCGGGCCTGCGCGTCGTAGGCGGTGGGGTCGCTCCAGGTGCGCCGGGGATCGAGCAGGCTCGCCGGGACATCGGGCGCCGTGGTGGGGACCTCGAGCCCGAACACCGGGTCGCTGTGGTAGCGCGCGCGGTCGAGCTGGCCCGAGAGCGCGGCGCGGACCATCGCCCGGGTGTAGGGCAGCTTCATGCGCGACCCGGTGCCGAACGGGCCGCCCGTCCACCCGGTGTTCACCAGCCACACCCGCGCCCCGTGGCGGGCGATCTTCTCGCCCAGCATCTTGGCGTACACCGTCGGGTGGAGCGGCAGGAAGGGCGCGCCGAAGCAGGCACTGAACGTGGCGGTGGGCTCGGTGACGCCGGCCTCGGTGCCGGCGACCTTGGCGGTGTAGCCGGAGAGAAAGTGATACATCGCCTGGTCGGGCGTGAGCCGCGCCACCGGCGGCATGACGCCGAACGCGTCGGCCGTGAGGAAGACGATGTTGATGGGATGGCCGCCCACGCCGCCGGGCAGGTGATTCGCGATGTAGTGGATGGGGTAGCAGGCGCGGGTGTTCTCGGTGATGCGCTCGGAGTCGTAGTCCACGGCCCGCGTGGCCGGGTCGAGCACGACGTTCTCCAGCACGGTGCCGAAGGTCCGCGTGGCGGCGAAGATCTCGGGCTCGGTCTCCAGCCGGAGCCGGATGACCTTGGCATAGCAGCCGCCCTCGAAGTTGAAGACGCCCGTGTCGCTCCAGCCGTGCTCGTCGTCGCCGATCAGGCTCCGGGCCGGGTCGGCGGAGAGCGTGGTCTTGCCGGTGCCGGAGAGGCCGAAGAAGATCGCGGTGTCGTGATCGGCGCCCACGTTCGCCGAGCAGTGCATCGGGAGCACGCCCTCGAGCGGGAGCAGGTAGTTGAGCACGGTGAAGATGGACTTCTTCATCTCGCCGGCGTAGCGGGTGCCACCGATGAGCACGATCCGGCGCGCAAAGTTGAGCGCGATGAACGTCCCGCTCCGGGTGCCGTGACGGGCGGGGTCGGCCTGGAACTCGGGGGCGTGGAGGACGGTGAAGCCGGGCTGGAAGCGGGCGAGGTCGGCGGGCTGCGGCCGGATGAACATGTGCCGGACGAACAGCGCGTGCCACGCGCTCGGCGTGATGAACCGGACCGAGAGCCGGAACGCGGGATCGGCGCCGCCGAAGAGGTCCTGCACGAACAGCTCGCGCGTGTCGAGGAAGGCGCGGACGTCGGCGTGGAGCCGGTCGAACGCGTCGGCCGCCATGCGGCCGTTCTTCTCCCACCAGATGCGGTCCTGCGAGCCCGGGTCGGCGACGACGAACTTGTCCCTGGGCGAGCGGCCGGTCTTGGGAGTGGTGACCGCGGCGAATGCGCCGTGGTCGGTGACGACGCCCTCTTCCCGGCGCAACGCATATTCGATGAGACGGGGGACGGTCAGGTTTGGAAGGATGCGCTCGGGGTCGAGCCCGTGCTCGAGCAGGGTCAGGGTTTCCCGCTGGACGAATCTTGCCTGAACCGTCATATCTCCCACTGCGCGCACGGCGCGCGGTCGAGGTCTCCGGGGATTCCCCGGGTTTGAGAAGGCATCAAAGATCGGCATGCCGCCGCGCGGAGGCAACCGACCGGACCCTGCCGGGGTTCCGGGCATACATCCTCAGGCGGCGCAACATCTTGCGATCCTGCTTCACGGGGTCGTGGCCCTTCGGCGTCTCCAGAATCTTGATCGTCCCGGCGAACCTGGGGTCGGTCATGAGCCGGCGGAACGGCTCGGCGCCCAGGGTCCCCTCGGCGATCAACTCGTGTCGGTCCCGATGCGACCCGAACGGAGTCTTCGAGTCGTTGAGGTGCAAGGCCTTGAGGTACCGCAGGCCGAGCACCCGGTCCCAGTGGGACCAGACCCCGTCGAAGTCGCCAACGAGGTCGTAGCCCGCGGAGTAGAGATGACAGGTGTCGGCGCAGAACCCCATCCGCCGGCGGAGCCCCGGCGGGATCCGTGCCCGCAGCTCAGCCAGCTCTTCGAAGCTGCTCCCGAGCGCGGTGCCGGCGCCGGCGGTGGTCTCAAGCAGGACGCCCACCGACCCCGGCACGGCCCGGAGGCAGCGGGCGTAACCGGCAGCGTTGCGGCTGAGGCCTAAGTCCCGGTCATCAATGTAGTTGCCCGGGTGCGACACCACATACGGGATGGCCAGCATCCGGCAGCGCCCAAGCTCGGCGGTGAAAGCCGCGACGGAGCGCGCACTTAAGCGGGTGTCGGGAGAGGCCAGATTGATGAGGTACGAATCGTGCGAAATGACGGCCCATAACCCGGATTTTGCCACGTTACGACGAAAGGCGGCGCAGGTGTCGGCTCCAAGGGTCGGCTCGCGCCACTGGTTCGGCGTCTTCGTGAAGACCTGGATCGCGGTGGCGCCGATGGCGACGCCGCGGGCCGGGGCTGTGTCCACCCCACCCTGGATGGAGACGTGAGCGCCCAGCCGTTCCGCTGCGGTCGACCGATTCATCCAGCCTCCTGGGTTTCGTGAGCGACCACGTCTCCGATCCCGCCGAGCGCCCCCGGGTCCTGCTCCTCGGGGACGCGTCCGCGCGCCCGTACGGCATGGAGCGGGCACTGAGCCGCGCGGGATTCCATGTTGCGGAGGCGGCGGGCCCGGCGGAAGGGCCACCGGAGCCCGCGGCCAAGCCGGACGTCGCGGTGGTCACCGCGGTCGAGGCCGATGCCGCGCTGGGGACGCTGCTCCAGGCGCTCAACGCCGCGTGGGGCGGCCAGGTGCCGTTGGTCGTGGTGCTGGGCTCGCCTGACCGCGAGGGCCCGGCCCGCGCGCTCGGGCTCGGTGCCGACGACGCGTTGGCGTCGCCCGTGCATTTGCCGGAGCTCTGCGCCCGGGTCGAGGCGCGGGCGCGCCGACGCCCGGGTGACCGCGCCGGCGGCAACGGCCGGGTGCAGGAGCTCCTCCTCGACCTGATCGAGCACGCGCGCACCGACCGTGCGCCGGAAATGCTGGAAGCGCTGGCCGAGCGCCTGGGGCGCACGCTGCCGGGGTGGGAGACGGCGTTCGTGCTGGTGGAGGAGAACGAGGCAATGGGTCGAGTGGTCGCCGGGACCGCTGGTCCTGCGACGCGCGATCTCCGGCTGGAGGTCGAGCGCTATCCCGAGGTGGTGGAGGCGCTCCGCACCGGGCGCCCGGTGGTCGTGCCCGACGTGCAGACCGACCCGCTGTTCGAGGCCGCGCGCCGGCGCTGGAGCTACGAGCGGAACGAGCCCGCGGTGCGGGGCGTCGCCGCGTTTCCCATGATGGCCGACCAGGTCGTGGGTGTGCTGCTGCTCCGGACTCGCGAAGCCGGTGGTCGGCTCTCGGCCAGCGAAGAGATCTTCGCGATCCAGGTGGCGCGGGTGGCCGCGCGGGTGGTGGACGCCGACCGGCGGACGCCGCCGAGCAACGGGAACGGCGCCAAGGACCCGCTCACCGGCCTCCCCACGACCGGCGCACTGGACCATCGAGTGGCGCAGGAGGCGCAGCGGGCAAAGCGCTACTCGCTCTCGTTCAGCCTGGTCCTGTTGGACGTGGACCACCAGGACGGGCTCAACGCGAGGCTCGGCCGGAGCGCGGGCGACCAGCTGCTGGCGGGCCTGGGGCGGATGCTGCAGGAGGGGGTCCGGGCGTCGGACTTCGTGGCGCGGTACGGCGGCGACGAGTTCGCACTGGTGCTGGCAGAGACGGGATCGCGGGGGGCGCGCGATCTGGTGCACCGGCTGCGCGGGAAACTGGCGGTCGAGTCGTTCGCTGGCCTGCCGCCGGGCGAGCGGCCGCGGGTGTCGGCGGGGATCGTGGCGTTCCCGCATCCCGCGGTAGAGGAGACGGGGGACCTGCTGGTGCTGCTGGAGGCGGCGCTCAGACGGGGGAAGGCGCAGGCGGAGGAGCGGATCGGGGTGGCGGAGTAGGGGCGCCCAGCGGCCCGATCCGAGGCGGAACATCTCCGCCGCGGGAGCGGCCGCGGGGTTCACCAATCCGAGCCTAGTTCCGCCGAGCCACCTTGCGCAGCCAGTCCGCCGGATCCAGCGCGATCTGATTCTCCCCTCGAATCTCGAAATGCAGGTGCGGCCCGTAGTCCGAGTTCGCCCCGCCCACCGCGCCGACCACCTGGCCTTTGGTCACCGGGTCGTTCAGCTTGACCCCCGCCGACTGAAGGTGGGCGTAGACCGAGTAGTAGCCGTTGCCGTGCTCCAGCAGAATCGTGAGCCCGTAGGTCCCGAACTGTCCCACCAGCCGCACCCGCCCCGCCTCCACCGCTTTCACCGGCGTGCCTTCCGGCGCCGCGATGCCGATGCCGTTCCAGCGGATCACGCCGCCGCTCGGCAGCGTGTCCCGGCCGAAGCGATAGACGATCTGTCCTTCCACCGGCCAGTCGAGCTTGCCGATCTCGGCGGTAGTGATCGAGCCCGGTGCGGGGAGGGCGCCGAAGCCGCCCCGGGCGCGAGTCAGGTTCTCCCGTCGCGCGCGCTCGAGCGCCGCGAGCACGTCGGTCAAGCGGGCTTCGTCGCGCTCCAGCGCCGAGAGCTTCTGCTCGGTGGCCTGGGCCGACCGGCGGAGCGAGGCAAGACGCCGGGCCCGCTCGGTCGCCAGCTCGCCGAAGTGCTCGAACTCCGCCTCGCGCTCCTGGCGGCGGCGGTCCAGCTCCCCCCGGACCCGCAGGATGTCGTTGCGCTGGGCGACCACGCGGTTGCGGAGCTTCTCGACGTCCTGCACCAGCGCCTTGTCCTGGCGGCTGGTGAGGTAGAGGTACTTGTAGCGGGTGAGCAGGTCGCCGAACGACTCGGCGGTGAGCAGGACCTGGAAGGCGTAGAGCCCGCCGCGCTTGTAGATGTCCACCAGCCGGCGCTCGAGAATGGCGCGGCGCTCGGCGAGGTTGTCCTCCGCCAGGATCAGCTCGGCGCTGGAGCGGTCGAGCTGGCCGGCGAGGCCGCCGATCTGGCGCTCGATCTCGTTGACGATGCGCTCGGTGGACTCCTTCTGCCGCTCGATGTTGGACAGCTCGTCGTTGACGTCGTGCACCTGGCCCTGGAGCCGCATGCGCTGCTGCTGGAGCTGCTCGCGCTCCGCTTTGATCTCCTCCAGCCGGCGCTTGCTGGCTTCGAGCTCTTGGGCGGGGGTCTGCTGGGCACTGACGTGGACGACCGGGCCGACGAGCAGGGGCGCGGTGAGCAGGAGGATGCGGGCGAGGCGCGACCCGGCGGCGGGATGCCTCCCCGCGCGGGAGCGCTCCCGATCGCCCTCAGACATTCCGCAAGTGCCGCCCCACGCTCACCAGACTCCCCATGAGTCCCAGCGCCACCCCGAACAGCACCAGCAGGCCCATCTGCTCCGGCCCGAAGAACACCAGCCCGCCCAGCGTGCCGAGGTTGCTGTCGCGGAAGAGGCGGAAGCCGGCGTAGCAGAGCACCAGCGACAGGAGTCCGCCCAGCAGTCCCTTGAGCGCGCCCTCCAGGAGAAACGGTCCCCGGATGAACTGCTTGGTCGCGCCGACGAGGCGCATGATGCTGATCTCGCGCGCGCGCTGGAGGATGGTGAGCCGGATCGTCACCCCGATGATCACCACCGCCACCGCGGCGAACGCGAGCCCGATCACGAAGCCGACCACGCCGGCCAGGTTGCGGAGCTTGTCCAGCCGCTCGATCCAGTCCCGCCCGTAGCGGATGTCCTCGACGAAGCTGAACCCCTCGAGCCGCTTGGCGACCTGCGCGGCGGCGGCGGCGTTCCGGTAGCCATCCTTGAGCCGGATCTCGAGCGAGGCCGGCAGCGGGTTCACCGAGAGGTCACGATAGGCGTCGCGGAACTCCACCAGCTCCTTGCGGGCCCGGGCCAGCGCCTGGTCCTCGGTGACGTACTCGACGTCCTTCACCTCGGGAAAGGCGGCGATGTCCTGGGAGGCGATGGTGATCGTCTCCGGCGGCGTGCCCCGGAGCACGAAGGCGACGATCTCCACCCGCTCCTCCAGGCCCTTGAGCGCCTGGCGGAGATTGAGCGCGACGAGCAGAAACAGTCCGACGGTGAAGAGGGAGAAGGCGATGGTGGTGACCGAGAGGCCGGAGAGGAGCGGCGCCCGGCGGAACGAGAGCAGCGCCTCGCGGAACAGAAGCCTCACAGCACTTCCTCCGCCGGCGCATCGTCGGCGCTGTCGTAGACCAGCGCGCCGTCGCGCAGCTCGATGGTGCGATACGGCGCCTGGCGCACCAGGTCGAGGTCGTGCGTCGCCATCACGACGACGGTGCCGCCCGCGTTGATCTCGCGCAGGAGCTGGAAGACGCCGCGGGTAGCGCGCTCGTCCAGGTTGCCGGTCGGCTCGTCGGCGAGCAGCACCGGCGGATCGTTCACCAGCGCCCGCGCGATCGCAACCCGCTGCTGCTCGCCGCCGGACAGCTCGCGCGGGTAGGCGCGGGCCTTGGCGGCGAGGCCGACCTGGGTGAGCACCCGCATGACCCGGGCGGGAATCGTATCGCGCCGGGCGCCGGTGACTTCGAGCGCGAAGGCGACGTTCTCCGCGGCGCTGCGGTCGTCCAGCAGGCGGAAATCCTGGAAGACGACGCCGAGCCTCCGGCGGAGACGGGGGATCTCGCGGTGGCCGATGTCCGACACGGTGAAGCCGGACACGCGCACGTCGCCCTGGCTGGGCCGCTGTTCCGCGAACATCAGCTTCA
Organism: Gemmatimonadota bacterium; assembly: GCA_041498715.1. Taxonomy (GTDB): domain Bacteria; phylum Gemmatimonadota; class Gemmatimonadetes; order Gemmatimonadales; family GWC2-71-9; genus DASQPE01. Next base: position 7,181 of record JBGQIW010000066.1, read on the forward strand.
TGATGGTGGACTTCCCGGCCCCGCTGTGGCCGGTGAGAAACACGAATTCGCCCTTGGAGACGTGGAACGAGACGTCTTTGAGAGCGAGCGCGCCGTTCGGGAAGGACTTGAAGACGTGCTGGAAACGGATCACGGGGGGAAGATAAGCAGAGCCGTTAGCTAACGGCTCACCGCTCCCCCAGCCTGCTCCAAGTCCCCGATGATATCCCCCGCATCCTCGATGCCGCAGCTGAGCCGCACGAACCCGTCGGGAAAGCCGAGCGCGGCGCGCTCCTCCGACGAGAGGTGGGTGTGCGAGGTGAGCCGGGGCTCGGAGATCAGACTCTCGACGCCCGCCAGGCTGGGCGCATGGATGACGATGCGGAGCCGGGCGAGGAACCGCTCCGCGGCGGAGACGCCGCCGGCCAGCTCGAGCCCCACGATCCCCCCGAATCCGCCGAGCACGCGCGCGGCAACCGCGTGGTCGGGATGGGTCTCGAGGCCGGGGTAGTGCACCTTCGCGATCCACTTCTGCGTCGCCGCCCAGCGGGCCACCGCGAGCCCGTTGACGTTGTGCCGCTCCATCCGCACGGCGAGCGTCCGCATCCCCCGGTCCACCAGCCAGGCCGCGAACGGGTCGATGGACTGCCCCCATAGGCGCATGAGCCGGGCGACCTCCTCGATGAACGAGGCGGAGCCGGCCACCACGCCGGCGATCACGTCGTTGTGTCCGTTCAGGTATTTCGTGGCACTGGTGATCACGACGTCGGCGCCGTGCTCGAGCGGGCGGAAGTTGATCGGGCTGGCGAAGGTGCCGTCCACCAGGAGGGCGAGCCCGAACTCCTGCGCGACCTTGGCGATCCGCGCCAGGTCCACGACCCGCACCAGCGGATTGGTGGGGGTCTCGACGAAGAGGGCCCGGGTCTCCTTCTTCACCGACTTGCGCCAGAGCCGGTGCTCGTCCGGGCCCAGGTAGGTGACGGCGATGCCCAGCCGGGACAGCTCTTCGTCGAAGAAGCGCTTGGTCCCGCCGTAGATCCAGCGGGAGGCGATGAGATGGTCGCCGGGGCGGAGCACCGCGATGTGCGCCAGCGCCGTGGCGGCCATGCCGCTCGCGACGAACAGCGCGTCCTCCGCCCCCTCGAGCGCGGCGTATTTCTTCCCAACCGCGACCTGGGTGGGCGTGTTGCCGTCGCCGGCGTAGAGGATCGGCTCGTCCGAGCCGACCGGATTGACAAAGGTGGAGCTCTGGACCAACGGCGGGGCCACCGGCGACCAGTCGGCCCGGCGGTGGAGGACTCCGTGGACCGCGGTGGTGGAGGGTCCGAGCCGTCCGCTCACACGAGGGTCACGGGGTGGAAGACGCCACCGGTCGCGCGCGCGATCCGATGCCGCCTCAGATCCTCCAGGGCAGCCTCGGCCCGCTCGAGCGGCCAGCCGAGGCGGGAAGCGAGGACGGCGACGTCGGCCGGGCCCTGGGCGCGGAGCCCGGCAAAGGCCGCGCGCGCATCGGCGCTGGTCCAGCCGAGGACGTCGGCCAGGTCGGTGCCGCGGAAGTGGGCGGCGACCGCGAGCCGGTGGTGCACCAGGACGTGCTCCAGCGCGTCCCTCTGCTCCTCCAGCACGCCCGCCAGGACGACGACCCGGTCCCGATCGGCGGCGGCGAGCAGGAGCTTGGCGACGATCTCGTCGGCGCAGCTCAGGTCGAGGCAGTCCACGCCCGAGAAATCGAGCAGCGTAGTGTGCCAGTCGGCCCCGGCCAGCGTGGCCTCGATCCGGCCGCGGACAAGGGCGCCGGTGGCGCGGGTGACCAGGTCCCGGTAGGGCGTGGCCACGGCTTCGTGGAGCACGTGGTGGAGGCTGATCGTCTGGACCATCACGACTCCGGGTGCTGCGCGGGGATGACGACTTGCACCTGGGCTCCTGGGAAGAAGGGAAGGTGATCCGCCAGCGGAACGTCCTCGTCCCAGGGCGGCACGATGGCGAGACGCGCCGTGCCGCTCCGGATGCTGATCTTGCCCTGCCAGCGCGAGAGGTAGCGCTTGATGCCCGCGAGGCCCTGGCCCCTGCCGGGGTCGCGGAAGCGGCTCACGTTCTGGATGAGCGCGGCCTCGAGCGCGGTGGCGTCTCCCCACCGGTCGCCGAAGCGTTTGGCCTGGGTGCTCTCGAGTGAGCGCCGGAACCCGACGCCGGCATCGCTTACGGCGATGACGACGACCCGGCGGCCGAGGCGACGGCGGAAGGTGTAGGCCTGAACGGCCACCCAACCACTCGTGCCTGCGTGCTCAACAATATTCTGACATGCCTCCGAAAGCGCCATGGCGAATCCCATTGTCGCCTTGGCTTCGATGCCGAGCTCGCCGGTCAGGATCCGGGCGGAGCCCTCCTGGATCTTGCCCACGATCTCGTGAATGTCCCCGGAGGCCCGGATCGGCGTCACGTCGAGCAGCACGTCGGATGGCCCGGTATTGGCCGACCGGGGCACCTTGCCGTGGATCTCGAAGAGCTCGGCGGCGTGAGCGAAGAAGCCGGTGCGGGCCCAGTAGCGCTTGACGTCGTCCGCCGCGGGCACGGTGAAAAGCGGGCGCTCCCGCCCGGCCTCGACGAGGGCCTGTCCGGCGGTGAGCAGCCCCACCAGCCCATAGGGTGAGCCCCACTGGCAGCCGCGCGCGTCCACCAGGACCCGCTCCTCCGGCGGCCAGTCGCCGAACCAGGCGGCGAACTGGTCGAAGCTCTTGTCGTCGAAATGGGCCGGGACCTCGACGACCCGGGTCACGCGGTCACCAGCTCGCCTCGGAGGAATCGGGAGAGGCCGCCGGCGCCGCGGAAGGCCGCGTTCCGGGCGGCGAGGCGGTTGGCCTCACGGATGGCGCCCTCCACGCCGTCGCCCGCGAGGAGGCGGGAGCAGAGGACGGCGCCGAAGACGTCGCCGCAGCCGGTGGGGTCGAGGGCGTCGACGCGGGGGGCGGGGATGAGGGCGGTGCGGATTGCGTGGCCCGGCGCGGCCGAAGGAGCGCCTGCCCCCGCCCCCCACCCGTCGAACCCCGGCGCGGCCACGTACGCCGCGCCCCGGGGGCCCAGTGTCACTACCAGCAGCGACACGCCCGTGTCGAGCACGTGGGCCGAAAGGGCCAGCGGGTCGGGCGACAGCTGGCGCATCTCGTCCTCGTTCACCTGGACCGCGTCGAAGCAGGCGAACCAGCTGGCCGCGTCGGGGAGCGGGCGCAGCACACGATAGCCATCGTGCTGCATGCCGAGGAAGAGACTGTGGACGTCGGCGTAGATGGGGCCGTGGAATCCCTGGCGGAGGGCCTGTGCCGTGCCGAGGCAGAGCTCGAACCCGGAGATGAAGTTGACGTAGAGCGCGTCGAGGTCGCGCACCATCGGCCCCAGCTCGGGCCAGGTCCAGGCGGGGACGCCGCCCGCCATCCGCTCACAGCGGCGGTCGGCCGACTCGTAGTGGAGCACGACCCGGTTGTTGGGGACCGGCACCTCCACGAATCTGGCCTCCTTCCCCACCCGCCCGAGAGATCGGAGCAGGTCAGCCGCTTGGGGTGCCAAGTCCCGCCCGACCTTGATGAGTGGGACGACTTCCCAGTCGTCCGGCAGCGCCGCGTCGAGTCCGCCCAGGGCGTAGGCGACCCCGCCCCACTCCTCCACCGGGGGCGCGGCCGGGTCTCGGCCGTGAATCTCGTCCCAGACGAGCGAGCCGACGACGCCGAGCTTCATCTGCGGCTCTGGTCGATGAACGTCCGGGCCGCGCCGTAGACGCCGGCCGTTCCCGTCAGCTCGGCCGGCACGATGCGGCACACGGCGACCGCCGGCTTGAACGCGCGCTTGGCCACCTCCCGCTTGAGCGGGCCGAACAGGCGGTCACCGGCGTACGTGACGCCCCCGAACACGACCACGATCTCCGGGTTGAAGATGTTGATCATGTTGGCGATGCCCGCGCCGAGGAACTTGGCGGTGTCGCCCACGACCTCCTCGGCCAGCTCGTCGCCGTCGTGCGCGGCCTGATAGACGGTCTGGGCCGTGATCTTCTCCAGCGCGCCGTCCACGTAGTCGGGCAGCCGGCTGGGCTGGCCCGCCTCGATGGCCTCCACCGCCCGCCGGGCGATGGCCGGCCCCGAGGCATAGGCCTCGAGGCAGCCGTAGTTGCCGCACTTGCAGCGGCGGCCGTTCACCTCGACCGTGGTGTGGCCGATCTCGCCGGCGCAGTCGGACGCCCCGTGATAGAGCCGGCCATCCACGATGATCCCGCCGCCGATCCCGGTGCCGATGGTGATCCCGATGACCTGCTTCGCGCCGCGGGCGGCCCCCATCCACCACTCGCCCAGCACGGCACAGTTCGCGTCGTTGTCGATCATCACCGGCACGCTGAAGGCGTCCTGCATGAGCTGGCGGAGCGGCAGGTTCACCCAGCCGAGGTTGGGCGTGAGCAGGACGACACCGCGCTTGGTATCGAGCGGCCCGGGCGCGCCCACGCCCACGCCGGCGAACTGGGCGCCGGGGACGAGCCTTCTGGTCTCGTCCATGACCGCCCGCCCCATGGTACGGAGCCGGCCGAGCACGGCGTCCGAGCCCTCCTCCGGCCGGGTGACTTCGCTCCGGAGCGCGTGCAGGGCCGACCCGTCCTCGGCGACTGCGCCGACGACGAGGTTGGTGCCGCCGATGTCAATGCCCAATACGAATCGCACGGCGCTCCTCCACTCGGCGAAGGACCGACCCGAGCGCGTCGGCCACGGTGGCGACGTCCAGCTCCTTCATGCACCGATGATGGTCCAGCGGAACGACGAGCGTGCCCTCGCGCCGCCGCCGGATCATTCCACCTGCAGGACGGCGAGGAAGGCCTCCTGCGGGATCTCCACCGCGCCGATCTGCTTCATGCGCTTCTTCCCCTCCTTCTGCTTCTCGAGGAGCTTGCGCTTGCGGGTGACGTCGCCGCCGTAGCACTTGGCCAGCACATCTTTCCGGAACGCGGCGATGGTCTCCCGCGCGATGATCTTGCTGCCGATCGCCGCCTGGATGGCGACCTGGTACAGCTGCCGAGGGATCAGCTCCTTGAGTTTCTCCGCCACCTTCCGGCCGTACTCGTACGCCTTATCCCGGTGGATGATCACGCTGAAGGCGTCGATCGGGTCGCCGTTGATCAGCATGTCGAGCTTGACCAGCTCGGACTCGCGATAGCCGGCCATCTCGTAGTCGAGCGAGGCGTAGCCGCGGGAGAGCGACTTGAGCTTGTCGTAGAAGTCGAGCACGATCTCGCCCAGCGGAAAGTGGAAGTCGAACTCCACCCGCGCGGGGTCGAGGTAGTGCATCCCGTTGTAGATGCCCCGCCGATCCTGCCCCAGCTTCATGATCCCGCCGATATACTCGGCGGGCGCCATGATGCGCGCCTTCACGTACGGCTCGTCGATTCGATCGATCTCCGCCGGGTCCGGGAGATTGCTCGGGTTCTCGAGAATCAGCAGCGACCCGTCGGTGCGGTAGACGTGGTACTCCACCGTCGGCACGGTCGTGATCAGGTTGAGGTCGAACTCGCGCTCCAGCCGCTCCTGCACGATCTCCATGTGGAGCAGGCCGAGGAAGCCGCAACGGAACCCGAAGCCCAGTGCGGTGGACGACTCCGGCTCGTAGTGGAGCGACGCGTCGTTGAGCGCGAGCTTTTCCAGCGCGTCCCGGAGCGACTCGTACTGCTCCGAGTCGGTGGGGTACAGGCCCGCGAACACCATGGACTTCACGTCGCGGTAGCCGGGGAGCAGCTCGGTCGCGCGGTCGTGGGCGTCGAAGATGGTGTCGCCCACGCGGGAATCGCGCACGTTCCGGAGGCTCGCGACCAGATAGCCGACCTCGCCCGCCTCGAGCAGGTCGCTCGGGTGCTGGCCCAGCTGGAGGTAGCCGACCTCGTCCACGTGGTACACGTCGTCGGGGTGGGAGCCGAAGGCGATCTCCATCCCCTCGCGCACTACGCCGTCCACCACTCGGATGCTGGGGATCCCGCCGCGGTACTTGTCGTAGTACGAGTCGAAGATGAGCGCCCGGAGCGGGGCCTCTTCCCGGCCCCGCGGCGGCGGCACCCGCTGCACGATCCGCTCGAGCAGCTCGGGGATCCCGGTGCCTTCCTTGGCCGAGACCGAGAGGATCTCCTCCCGCTTGGCCCCGATTAGGTCCATGATCTCCTTGGCGCGGCGCTCGGGCTCCGCGCCGGGGAGGTCGATCTTATTGAGAATGGGGATGATCTCGAGCCCCGCGTCCATCGCGAGGAAGAGATTGGAGAGGGTCTGGGCCTGGATGCCCTGGGACGCATCCACCACCAGGATGGCGCCCTCGCACGCCGCGAGCGAGCGGGACACTTCGTAGGTGAAGTCCACGTGCCCGGGCGTGTCGATCAGGTTGAGCTCGTAGCTGACCCCGTCGCGCGCGGTGTAGCTCATCCGCACGGCGTTCAGCTTGATCGTGATCCCGCGCTCCCGCTCGAGGTCCATGGTGTCGAGCAGCTGCTCCCGCATCAACCGCTTCTCGACCGTGTTGGTGGCCTCGATCAGGCGGTCCGCCAGGGTCGATTTGCCGTGGTCGATGTGCGCGACAATGCAGAAATTGCGGATGCGGGACTGGGACATGGCCGGGAATATAGACGGCGAGGGCACCGAGGCGCAGGCGCGTGCTCCTATTACTCTTAAGCCGTGCCGACGACCGTGCCCGAGGCTCCCGCCCGCCCGCCCTCGCCCGCCCCTGTCCCCGCCGGCCCCACCTCGGCCGATCTCGGCATGCTGCTCGTGTGCCTCATCTGGGGCGCCAACTTCAGTGTGGTGAAGGGCGCCTTTCATTATCTACCGGCGCTGGCGTTCACCGGCGTCCGGTTCGCGGTCTCGAGCCTGCTGCTCTACGGGCTGGTCCGCTGGCGGTACGGCGCGGTCGCGTTTCCCCCCGGGCTCACCGGCCGCATGATCTGGCTCGGCGTCCTCGGCAACACGTGCTATCAGCTGGCGTTCACGCTGGCACTCCTCTGGAGCACGGCGACCAACACCGCGCTCCTCCTGGCCACCATGCCTGCGTGCGTCACCCTGCTCGCGGGGTTCCGCCGGATCGAGCGGGTGACGCCCCGCATGTGGGCCGGCACGGCGATCGCGACCATCGGCGTGGTGCTCGTCATCTCGGCGGGCGGCGTCGAGTTCAGCGCCGCCACGCTCAAGGGGGACGCCTGTGCGCTCGCGGCCACGATCCTGTGGTCGTTCTATACTCTGGGCCTCCGCCGAATCCCGCCCAGCGTGCCGCCGCTCACGACCACCGCGCTCACCACACTCACCGGGACGCCGGGGCTCCTGCTCGTAGGGCTGGTGCAGATCGCGGGTGTGGACTGGCGCCACGTGCCCGCGCCCGCGTGGAGTGCGCTGGGCTATTCCTCGGTGCTCTCGCTCGTGGTCGCCTATTTCATCTGGAATGCGAGCGTGCAGCGGGTGGGCGCAACCCGTACCGCGATCTACATGTGTCTCACGCCGCTGGTGGCGGCGGTCACGGCCTGGGCGACGCTGGGCGAGCGGCTGGTGCCGATGCAGGGGGCGGGGGCGGTGCTGATCTTGACGGGGGTGCTGATGACGAGAAAAACGTGAACAGGGAACCGTTCACGCTTTTCTTCGCACTTCCTCGAGCCGGGCCACAGCTCGGCGGAGGTGGGGAATGACTATGCTCCCCCCCACCACGAGCCCCACCGCGAAGATCTCCTGGAACTCGTCGTCCGTCACGCCCTCCTCGACGCACCGAACCACGTGATAGGTGATGCAGTCGTCGCAGCGGAGCACCAGCGAGGAGACGAGCCCCAACATCTCCTTCGTCCTGGTACCGAGCACGCCGGGCTCGTAGACCCGGTGGTCGAGGGCGAAGAAGCGCTTGATGGTAAGGTTGCCGGCACCGAGGATGGCGTCGTTCATCCGGATGCGGAAGGTCTCGAAATCGGAGAGGGAGTCGGGCATGGGCTGAAGAGTAAACAGGGCGAAGTTACGGCTCAACGATTTCCTTGTAGGACTCGGGCTTCCACTTGGGCCGGTCCGGCGCGCTGGCCACCTCCTCCCCCAGATAGAAGATCAGCCGGACGATCCGCGCCTCCTTCTCCGCGTTGATCTTGTCGGGCGAGTCAGAGGGTTGGTGATAGTCCGCATGCACGCCGTTGAAGAAGAACAGAATCGGCACGCC
>JBGQIW010000067.1:0-15333 GCA_041498715.1 Gemmatimonadota bacterium
CACAATCGGGCGGGGCCTTCTGGTGCCCGATTCGGGGAATGCGTCACTTGGCCAGGAAGGCGGTCACCAGCGCGATCGTGGCGCCCGGATTCTCCTCCATCACCCAATGCCCGGAGTTGGGCACGATCGCCTCCTGGACGTTCGTGGCGGTCGCGCGCATGACGACCGCCATCGTGGGACCGAACGACTTCTCGCCGCCGACCGCCAGGACGGGCATGGTCAGCTTCCCCTTGGCAAGGAACGCCTCGTCGTCGATCGCGTCCTGATCGAAGGCCTTGAATTGCTCGAAGCCGGCGTGCATCGCGCCGGGCTGCGCATAGAGCTTGGCATAGTGCGCCCGCGACGCCTCGGGGAACTTCTTCGGATCGGCCGAGAACTCGTTCCAGAATCGGTCGAGGTAGATCCGCTCCCGCCCCGCCACCAGCCGCTCGGCGTCCGGGCCCCAGAACGAGAAGTGCCAGAGGGCGTGGCTCTTGACGATCTCGTCCCACGGCCCGATGCCGGGCAACGGCGCGTCGATGAGCACGAACCGGTGCACGCGGGCGGGATATTCCGCGGCAAAGGCATAGCCGACCATGTTGCCGATGTCGTGGGTGACGAGATCGGTCTGGTCGATCTTGAGGGCGTCGAGCACGCCGGCGACATCATGTCCCTGCGTCTTCTTGTCGTAGCCGCCGCTCGGCCGCGCGGAGAGGCCCATCCCTCGCAGATCCGGGACGACGACGGTGTAGTGGGCCGCGAGCTTGGCCGCCAGCGGCGCCCACATATCGCCGGTTTCGCCGTAGCCGTGCAGCAGAACCACCGCCGGCCCGGTGCCGCCGACGCGGACGTAAAGGGTCGTCCCGTTGGTCGGGATCCGCTGGGTGTGAAAGCCCGCGGGGAACGGCTGCACCTGAGCTGTGGCGGGTTGGCCGCCGAGCGCGGCAATCGCCGCTGCCAGCAGGGTCCCCGCAAATACGCGCGTTTGCATAGCCGGGATTTATAATCCCGCCCCGGACGACGCGCTACTTTGTCAGGCCGATGCTCGCGCTGCCCGGATACAAAGACGCCCCGGGCAGTGAACCGCCCGGGGCGCTGGCCGCCGATCGGCCGGGGTGCCGCTCTAGTACATCCCGCCCATCCCACCACCCATGCCGCCGGCCGCCGCGGCCGAGGACGCCTTTTCGTCCCGCCGCTCCACCACCACGCACTCCGTGGTCAGCAGCAACCCTGCGATCGACGCGGCGTTCTGGAGCGCGGTGCGCGTGACCTTGGTCGGGTCGATCACGCCTGCCTTCACCAGGTCTTCGTAGGTGTCGGTCTGGGCGTTGTAGCCGAAGTTCCTATCCTTCGACGCCCTGACCTTCGCCACGACGATCGAGCCCTCGGCGCCCGCGTTCTGGGCGATGATCCGGATCGGCTCCTCGAGCGCACGGCGCACGATGGCCACGCCGACCTTCTCGTCCTCCGTACCCCGGATGCGGTCGAGCACCGCTTGGGCCCGCAGGAGCGCCACGCCGCCGCCCGGCACAATGCCCTCCTCGACCGCCGCCCTGGTGGCGTGGAGCGCGTCTTCGACTCGAGCCTTCTTTTCCTTCATCTCCGTCTCGGTGGGGGCACCCACGTTGATGATCGCCACGCCGCCCGCGAGCTTGGCCAGCCGCTCCTGCAGCTTCTCCCGGTCGTAGTCGCTGGTGCTCTTCTCGATCGCGACCTTGATCTCGCTGATCCGGCCCTTGATCGCGTCGGCCTTGCCCTTCCCGTCCACGATCGTGGTGGTGTCCTTGTCGATCACGATCCGTTTGGCGCGACCCAGATTGTCGAGCGTCGTATTCTCCAGCTTGACGCCCACGTCCTCCGAGATCACCTCGCCGCCGGTGAGGACGGCGATGTCCTGGAGCATCTCCTTGCGGCGGTCGCCGAAGCCCGGGGCCTTGACGGCCGCGACCTTGAGCGTGCCGCGGAGCTTGTTCACGACCAGCGTGGCGAGCGCCTCGCCTTCGACGTCCTCGGCGATGATGAGGAGCGGCTTCCCGCTCTGCACCACTTTCTCGAGGATCGGCAGCAGCTCCTTCATCACGCTGATCTTCTTGTCATGGATGAGGACGTAGCTGTCCTCCAGCACCGTCTCCATCTCCTCGGGATCGGTGACGAAGTAGGGCGAGAGGTAGCCGCGGTCGAACTGGGTACCGTCGACCGTCTCGAGCGTGGTCTCGAGGGTCTTCGCCTCTTCGACCGTGATGACGCCGTCCTTGCCGACCTTCTCCATCGCCTGGGCGATGAGGTCGCCGATCTCCTTGTCGTTGTTCGCCGAGATGGCGCCCACCTGAGCGATCTCCTTCTTGCCGGCGGAAGGGACGCTCAACCGCTTGAGCTCCTCGACCACCGCCTCGACCGCCTTCTCGATGCCCCGCTTGAGCTCCATCGGGTTGGCGCCGGCCGTGACGTTCTTGAGACCTTCCCGGAAGATCGCCTGGGCCAGCACCGTGGCGGTGGTGGTGCCGTCGCCGGCGAGATCGCTGGTCTTGGTCGCGACCTCCTTCACCAACTGGGCGCCCAGATTTTCGATCGGATCGGAAAGCTCGATCTCCTTGGCCACGGTCACCCCATCCTTGGTGACGGTCGGAGAGCCGAATTTCCGGTCGAGGACGACGTTGCGGCCCTTGGGGCCGAGGGTCACTCTCACCGCTTCGGCCAGGTGGTCGATGCCCCGCTTGAGCTTCGCCCGCGCGTCGATGCTGAAGTGCAGTTCTTTCGCTGCCATATGCCTTCGCTCCCGTTGAGTAGTCTGGATCAGACGATTTTGGCCAGAACCTCGGATGCCTTGATGATGATCAGCTCGTCATCACCCACCTGATAGGGCATCCCGGTGTACTTGCCGTAAATCACCGTGTCGCCCACCTCGATATCGAACTTCACCCGCGCGCCCTTCTCGATCCTGCCCGGCCCGACGGCGAGGACTTCGCCCTGGGTCGGCTTCTCCTTGGCGGTATCCGGGATGTACAGCGGGCCGCGCATGGTCTCCGCCTCCTCGGCGGGCCGGACGACCACGCGGTCCTCCAGGGGGTGGATCGTGACCTTGGGTCCGGCTTTGGTAGCAGTCGACATGGCGTACTCCTCCGAAATCGCGTCTGGGTCCGTTTCATGGTCGATGATGACCGGGGCGGCCCAGGGCCGCGCCGGTCGTCCGATCGATGTCTGGCGTACATGGGGAAGTTCCTGGAATACTTGGGCTTGGAAGGAGCCTTACCCACGTGGGTCAGAGGCTCAGTATGGCCTGATGTACTATAATTGTCAAGCCTGCTGCGTTATGACCTGGAAACTTTACCATATCATGTTAACTTGAAGCGTGGGCTCTCGGGAGGCGCATATGGACGTTTCGTTTGTGATCCGGCAACGGCTGGAGGAGTTCGGCCTGGACCAGCGAGAGCTGGCCCAGGCCGCCGACGTGACCGAGTCGTACATCTCCCAGCTGCTGACCCGGAAGAAGGCGCCCCCGGCGCCGAGGCGCACCGACATCTATGCCAAGATGGACAAGTTCCTGAAACTGCCGAGCGGGGAGCTGGCGCGCCTGGCGGAAGTGCAGCGGAAGGAAGAATTGAAGCGGGAGCTGGGTGAGGAGCCGGCGCCGTTGTTTCGCGAAGTTCGCGAGCTGATTCTCCGGAAGTGTCACCCTGACAGAGAACTGCAGGTTCGCGCGATCTTCGAGAAGCAGCCGTTCGGCGAGCTGGAGCGCCTGGTCACCCGGACGCTGCTCGACGTGATCAAGGAAGTGGCCACCGAGGAGCTGGAGAATGACTACTGGCTCCGTATGGTGGCCGAGCTCGGCGGCCGAAGCTATGAAGAGATGCGCGTGATCGTGCTCGAGTTTCTCGACACCGACATCTTCCACCTGTCCCCCGAAAATTGCGTCTCATTCCTGGATCCGCTGCTCGAATCCTGGGATGTGGACCTCGCGACCTTTGCCCTGGAGATCGTGCTCAACCCCAGAGTGGTCACTGGACACGTGAGGCGATTCGGATTTGTCGAGCGAGACGCCGACCAGGTCTTCGTAGAGGAGCCGGGATTCCGGGAGTTCCTTCAGGATCCCGCCCTCAGCGGCACGGCGACCGCGGCGGAGGTCGCGTTCCTCCGGCGGCTCAACGTGAAGGGCAGGCGGCCGACTCCCCTGTACTACTACCGGGAGCTGCAGAACCTGAGAGACCCGCTCCACTTTCTCCCGGCGTCGGCTTAGCGTCGTGCCCGTCACGGCTCGGAGAACATGCGCCGCTCCGCGTCCGTGTAGCGCTTGAGCTCCCGAAGCTTGTTCGGCGTGACGATCGAGACCGACAGGTCCCGTGACGCATCCTCCGCGACCACGTGCGCGTGCTCGCTCGCTTCCGGTGCCTCGAGCAGCCGGTCCAGGGCCCCCCTCAGGTCCGCCGCTTCCCGAGGCGTGAGGTAGATCTGGATCCGGCGAACCGGCCCCTGATAGTCGGTGTCCAGAAACCGCATTGCGCTGTCCTCCATTCAATTGCAGACGTGTGAGCTACCGCCGCGCTCAGCCGGGCTCGGTCGTCACCGGCCGCACCACCGCGGCGTGGCGCGCACCGTCGTCGACCAGTGGAATCCCCGGTCCGTCCAGGACCCTGCCGTCCAGCGTGATCTCACGCACGCCCCTCGCGGCATGGGGACCCTGCACCACGATGACGTAAAGACTACGCCCATACCGGTATTCGATGGTGAACTCGGGCCAGTCGGGCGGGACCCGCGGATCGAGCGACAGCATGTTCCCGCGCTTGGTGAAGCCCAGGATCGTTTCCAGCCCCACCCGATACATCCAGCTGGCCGAACCGGTGTACCAGGTCCAGCCGCCGCGGCCGACCTGGCCCGGTGCCGTGTATACGTCGGCCGCGACGACGTACGGCTCTACCCTATAGGTCGCGACGGCCTCCGGCGTTCGCGTGTGGGTGAGCGGGTTGAGCATCTGGAAGAGATGAAATGCGCGCTCACCGTCTCCCCGCAGCGCCGTCGCGAGCACCGCCCAGAGCGCGGCGTGGGTGTATTGGGCGCCGTTCTCCCGTACGCCCGGCAGGTACCCCTTGATGTACCCCGGATCGTGCGGCATCGTGTCGAACGGGGGCGCGAGGAGCAGGAGGAGTCGGGCGTCCTCCCGCACCAGCAGCTTCTCGAATGACTGCATTGCGCGGGCCTGCCGCTCGGGGTCGCCGGCGCCGGAGATGACGCTCCAGCTCTGAGCGATCGAATCGATCCGGCACTCGTCGCTCGCCGAGGAGCCGAGCGGGGTCCCATCGTCGAAGAAGGCCCGGCGGTACCATTCGCCGTCCCACCCGTGCGCTTCCACCGCGGCGACATAAGCGTCCGCCCGTGCCCGGAGCCCGGCGGCCTCCGCGTCTCCCCGGGCCTCCGCCTGCTCGCTGAAGGCGCGCAGCGTCGCGATGAGGAACCACGCCAGCCAGACGCTTTCGCCGCGCCCCTCGACCCCGACCCGGTTCATCCCGTCGTTCCAGTCGCCCTCGCCGATCAGCGGGAGGCCCTGGGGGCCGGTGGTGCACGCCCGGCGCAGGGCCCGGACGCAGTGCTCGTACACGGAGCCGACCTCGCCGGACACTTCCGGGACGTCGTAGACCTCGTGCTCGTGCGGCTGCAGCGGTCGCATGGCCAGGAACGGCACCGATTCCTCGAGTATCGAGGCGTCGCCCGTCACCCGCACGTAGTGGTGGACAACGTACGGCAGCCAGACGAGGTCATCCGAGAGCCGAGTGCGGACACCGCGCCCGCTGCGGGGATGCCACCAGTGCTGTACGTCACCCTCGACGAACTGCCGCGCCGCGGCGCGAAGGATGTGCTCGCGCGCGAGCGTCGGCTCCGCGTAAACGAACGCCATGACGTCCTGCAGTTGGTCGCGGAACCCGTAGGCGCCGCTGCTCTGGTACAGCGCCGACCGGGCCCACATCCGACAGGCGAGCGCCTGATACAGCGTCCAACGGTTCAGCATCGCGTCGAACGATGGGTCGGGCGTCCGGACCTTGATCACCGACAGCCGGTCCGTCCAGCTCTCGACCGTGCGGGCCACGGCCGCCTTCGCGCGGCTCAGGTCGCGATACTCCGCGACCACGCGGCGGGCCTGCTCCTCCCCTTCGGCTGCGCCGAGCACGACGACCAGCTCCCGCGTTTCCCCGGGAGCGAGCTCCAGCACGCACCGCAGCGCCGCGCAGGGGTCGGTGCCCACGCCCGTCGTGCCGGCGAGCGCGGCGTGAAGGGCGGCGGGCGCGGCCGGCGTGCCGTTCCTCCCGAGGAACTCCCTCCGGTCCGCGGTATGGCCCGCCACCGGCTCGCTCAGAGCGCAGAAGGCCACGTAGCCAGCGAACTGGGGGTCGAAGAAGTTCCGGGCGAAGATCGCGCGCTCGGCGGGGTCGAAGCTGGTCTGGATCTGATGCTGAGCGTGCTCGCGGAGCGCGCCGAGGGTCCACTCGACGAACGCCGTCACGGCCAGGCGGCGAGGCCGCCCGCCGATGTTGGTGACCCGGAGGAGCGAGAGCTTGACCGCCTCTGGCTCGGCGAGCCCCAGAACCAGGCTCGTGGCCACGCCGGCGTGCTGCTGCTCGAAGGACGATGTGCCCATCCCGTGCCGTACGGTGCAGGGGCCGTCTTGCCGGATCGGGGCCGGCGTGGGGCTCCATACCTCTCCCGTGTCCTCGTCCCGCAGGTAGAGGACGTCGCTCATGGGATCGCTCACGGGATCGTTGTGCCACGGCGTGAGCCTGAAGGAGTAGCTGCTCTCCGCCCAGGTGAAACCGGCTCCGCGCTCGGTGACCACGAAGCCGCCGCGCGGGCTCGCGATCACGTTCGCCCAGGGTGCGGGCGGCAGGTGGTCGCCGCCGACCCGGATCTCGTAATCGCCGCTCGAGGTGAGTCCGCCGAAGCCGTTCTCGAACGCCGCCGCGCCGCTCCACGCCTCGGCCGGATCCGCGTTCGCAGCCCTGGGCGCAGCGCCCGATGGCGGCAACGCGGGCGCCCGCTCGGACGACCCGCGGGGCAGCGAGCGTCCGACGACGCGCAGGAGGGCCCGCAGAGCGGGGGGCGCGGCGAGCTCGGACACCCGCGCCGGCAGCGACAGGGGGGTCGGGGCATCCGTGGGTGGTGCGTCCCGTGCGGTCGCGGCCTCCAGGATCCGCCCCGGCGACCGCCCGTCGCAGTAGAGGTGCACGCGGGCGGTGGCGCGCAGCATCCGCAGCACCTCCGAGCTGAGCAGATCACGACGCCGGGCAAACACCCCGCCCGGCCGGTCGATGATGCCCGAATCGGAGGACGCGAAGATCGTCGCCGTGATCTCCCCCTGCAGCTCCTGGAGGTAGCTGGGCGGATGGGCGTTCAGGACCACGAGGTCGACCATCATCCCCCGCCGTCGCCAATAGCGATGAGCCGCGAGCAGCCGGCGCAGGGTCGGCAGTCCCTCCGGCGAGTCGATGGTCGCGAGCAGGATCGGCCAGTCACCCGAAACGCCGGCGGCCCACAGGACGGGCTGCGAGCTGCGGTTCCGCAAGAGCTCGGCCTGAGGCGCGCGCAGGGCCGGGTTGGCATAGAAGAGGTGGCCGGCGAGCTCCTGGAAGACGGCGGCCTCCGCCGGCGTGATCTTGAGCTCGCGCAGCTCCACCTGGGTGGAGGTCCAGGCGAGATCGAGGGCCCGGCGGGCCGAGTACGGGTCGTGGTAGCGGTCGGCGAGCTCGAACGCCCGCTCGACGGAGGTGGCCACCAGGGTCGTGAACGCGACGGAGGCCGATTGGCCGGGGGCGAGCCGGAGGCGGGTGCGGAGGGCGAAGATCGGGTCAAGCACCGCACCCGTCGTCCCCGATAGCGGGGCGTGGGAGTCCAGGGCGACCGGGTCCCGGGTGGAGCGCCCGCGTCCGAGGAATCGGGCGCGGTCGGTCTCACAGGTCACGGGCCCGACGCGCTCCTTACCCGAGTCCACCACATGGACGCACCAGAGCGGCCGCTCCCCGGCCGAGCGCGGGCGGCGGGTGGCGGTGATCGCTGTACACCAGGCGTGCCACTCGGTCTCGACGAACAGATTCCCGAACGCCGGATGCACCCGGTCCGCATCCGGGTGCGCCAGCACGATTTCCCCGTAGCTGGTCAACTGAATCTCGCGGGGCGAGGCGCCGTTGTTGGTGACGGTGACGCGCCGTACCTCGGCGGCGTCGGCGGGCACGACCGCGATCTCGGTGCGGGTCTCGATGTCGCCGTCGGCGCGGTGGAACGTCACCCGATCGGTCGCGAGGTATGCGCGATACCAGTCCGCCGGCGCGCACACCGGCTGGTGGGCCGCCGACCACACCCGCCGGGCCGCGACGTCCTGCACGTAGCAGAACTGGCCGGTCCCGTCCATGGTCCCATCCGACCGCCAGCGGGTGACGGCGACGTCGTCGTAGCGGCTGTAGCCGCCGCCGCAGTGGCTCACCATGACCGTGTACGGCAGATGGCCGAGGAGCGCGACCTGCGGCTGCGGGAGGTCGGGCACGTCCACCTCACGAACCACCGGGCGCTCGAGCTCGGGGTCGGGCAGCGCCTCATCGGCGCGTGCCGCTTGCGGTTCCTGGAACACGAGGCGACGGGGGATGCGCTCATGCAGCAGGAGCTCCGCCGAGCGGACCATCGGATCGGCATGAAAGCGGCGCTGCCAGCCGTGAGCGGTGAGCGCGTTGGTGAGCGCGACGAGCGACATGCCGACGTGGTGCGCCATGCAGGTCTGCACCACGGCGTACTGGCCGCCCGGGGCGGGGCGGGTGTAGTCGATGGCGTCGTGGAAGCCGTACGGGCCGAGGGCTCCCTTCCGCTCCAGGGTGGCGAGGTTGGCCAGCGCCCGCTGGGGCTCGATCATGGCGGCGAGCGCGGATGCGTAGGGTGCGATCACGAGGTCGCGGCCGAGCCCGCGCTTGAGGGCGAGATCGGGCACGCCGAACGCGCGATACTGGTAGGTCTGGGACGCGTCGCGAAGGTTGTAGGCGCTCTCGCTGAGGCCCCAAGGCACGCCCCGCTCCGCGCCGTACGCGATGTGCCGCCGCACCGCGGCGCGGTGGGTGCGGTCGAGGACGGTGGAGCTGAACGACCGCATGACCAGCACCGGCATCAGGTACTCGAACATGGTGCCGCTCCAGGACACGAGGGCTGTTTCCCCCGCGGCGTGGGTGAGTCCACGGCCCAGCCGGAACCAATGATCGACGGGCACATCGTTCTTGGCGACGGCGAGGAAGCTGGCGAGTCGTGCTTCCGACGCGAGCAGGTCGTAGTACGATTCGTCGCGCGTATGGGCGCTCGGCTGGTAGCCGATGGAGAACAGCGCGCGGGACTGGTCGTAGAGGAAGCGGAAGTCCATCTCCAGCGCGAAGCCGTAGGCGCGATCGGCCACGGCCCCGAGGCGCGCCACCAGCGCGGCCGCGGCCGGAGACCGCGGGGCGAGCCGGCGCCACGACTCCGACCGGGTGAGCGGCCGGCCGTCGCGCCCGAGGAGCGGCGAGAGGTCGAGGCCGCCGAGTGTGGGCGCGTGTTGTGCGATCAGGCGGAGACTCCAGTCGATCCACTCGATGGCGCGCTGCGCGGCGCCGGGAGCTGGCGCCGCTGCTGCGATCGCGTCGCGGGCCTGCCGGAGGGCGGGGGCGATGGTGTCCGTGAGCGCATTCGGGGTGGCCGCGGCGACCGCCGCGGCGACGGTGGCACGAGCGGCCTCGAGCTTCTGCTCGGCGATGGCCGTGGAGGCACGCCGGGCCGGCGCGCCGCCGCCCTCGGGTGAGGAGAGATTACCCAGCTCCTCGCCGGCGAGCGTGAGGGCGGTGTCGAGCGCCTGCCAGGTGCGCCCGTCGAACACCGGATCGTCGGCGATCTCGAGACACGCCTGCCGGAGGGCGATCAGGTGCCCGGCCAGGTTGCCGCTGTCCACCGTCGAGATGTAGCCCGGCTCGAGCACCCGGAGGTCCTGCACGTCGTACCAGTTGTAGAAATGCCCGCGATGGCGGTCCATGCGGTCGAGCGACCGCAGAACGCGCTCGAGCCGCTCGGTCAGATCTTCGGCGGTGAGGAATCCGAGATCGTAGGCACTCACCGTCGCCAGAAGCTGGAGTCCGATGTTGGTCGGCGATGTCCGCATCGCGACCACGGGCGCCGGGTCGTCCTGATAGTTGTCCGGCACGAGCCAGCTCGTCCCCGCGGTGACGAACCGATCGAAGAAGCGCCAGTGGAGCAGCGCGTATCGCATCGCCGCCGCTCGCCCGGCGGCGGGAAGGCGCCGCTCGCGCCGCACGGCGGGGGCACTGAGCGCGTGGGCGAGGGCGGGCGACGCCGACCAGAGGGCGACGAGCGGGAGCACGGCGACCACGATCGACCACGGGGGCGGGCCGGCGCCACTCGGCCGCCGGACCACGACCGCGGCCACGACGAGGAGCACTGCGACCGCGAGCGCGACTGCGGGGCCCATGGCCCGCCACGCCGTGCCGGCCTCGCCCGAGACGGTGCGCTCGGTCCGCGAGGCCGTTTGCCACTCGAGCAGGTTGCGCCGGGTCACGGCGAGACGCCAGAGCGTGCGCAGGATCGCGTCGGCCGACACCCAGGCCTGGTGCGGCAGGAACGCGATCGCCAGGGCCACCTGCTGTGCGCTTGTCACGGCGTCTCGGCCAACCTCCCCGTAGTAGGCTCGCCAGGATTTGTCCATCGGCGGCCGCACCAGCGCCAGGAGGAGCGAGACGATCCACGGCGCCGCGATGGCTCCGAGCCCCAGCAGCGTCCAGCGCAGCGGTGACCCCGGCAGCACGGTCCACCCCGCGATGAGGAAGGCGAGCTGCGCGATTTCGACCGTGCTGCGCCGGAGGTTGTCGAGAATCTTCCACCGGGACAGCAGGGAGAGCCGATTCGGCTCCGCACCGTCGGGGCCCGGTACCTGCGACGTCAGCCACTGGAGCAGCTGCCAGTCGCCGCGGATCCACCGGTGCTTTCGGCGGGTGTAGGTGAGATACCGGGCCGGGTAGTCATCGTACACGGTGATGTCGGTGGCGAGCCCGGCCCGGGCATAGCTGCCTTCGATCAGGTCGTGCGAGAGGAGCATGTTCTCGGGGAAGCGGCCGTGCGTCGCCTGCTCGAAGGCGTCGACGTCGTAGATGCCTTTGCCGGTGAAGCTGCCTTCGCCGTACAGGTCCTGGTACAGATCGGAGACCGCCGTGCTGTAGGGGTCCACGCCGGGGTGCCCCGACTGGATCGCGGCGAAGTACGATCGGTTCGCGCTCGGCAGCGAGATGCCCACTCGCGGCTGGAGGATGCCGTAGCCGCGCACCACCCGCCCCCGGCGGGTGTCGTACACGGCGCGGTTGAGCGGATGGGCCAGCGCCCCCACCAGGAGCGGCGCGGTCTCGGGCGGCAGGACCGTGTCCGCGTCGAGCGTGATGACGTAGCGAAGCTGCCGCAGCGCCGTGGTATCGCCCACGATCGTGGAGAAGGCGTCGGGGGCGCCGCGCAGAAACCGGTTGAACTCGGCCAGTTTTCCCCGCTTGCGCTCCCACCCCATCCACACGCCCTGTGCCGGGTTCCAGCGACGCGAGCGGTGGAACAGGTAGAACGCATCGTCGGCGCCACCCGAATGGCGGGCGTTCAGCTCGCGCACGCCGGCCACCGCGGCCGCCAGGATCGCGGCATCGCCCGGGCGCGACTCCGTCGGCGCGTCGGTGAAATCGCTGAGGACCGCGAAATGGAGGTGTGCCTCGCGGTTGGCGAGATACTGCACCTCGAGGTGCTCGAGAGCCTCCCGGACCGCGTCGACGCTTTCGAAGAGCGTCGGAATGACCACCGCGGTACGGAGCTCGGGGGGCACGCCGCCGGCCTGGCTCAGGTCGAGCTTGGGAAGCAGCCGCGGTGGCAGGAACGCCGTCACGAGCTGGCTCATCACGTTCACGGCGATATCATTCGCGGGGAGCAGGGCGAAGACCAGCACGGCGAGCCAGGCCGACCGGCCCTCGGCTCCGGACAGCCAGAGCACCGACGCGAGGGCCGCCAGGGTGCCGGCCACCATGCCGCCGACGAAGACCACGTTCGGGTGGCGGCGCACCCAGCGGTGCACGTGTTCACCGGCGCCCGGGCGATACCCGGTGCGCCGCTCGATCTCGACGAGGCCGTCGTCCACGAGATAGTAGCCGACGTGCACGCGGCGCGGGTCGGTCGCGTCACCGGTCGAGGCGGCCCGGGCGAGCTCGCGGGCGAGCCCGGCGACCGCGGCCTCGTCGCGCCCGGTCCGTTTCGCGATGCGCTCCACGACGTGGCGGTACCGGTCACGCGTCGCGAACGTCATGCGGGCGTAAGCGCCACCGGGATCGTCGCGGAGCACCGCCTCGACCACGCTCTGTCGCTCGACGAACGCCTTCCAATCCATGCGGGCGATGGCGCGCAGGCTGGTGATGCTGTTCGCCATCATGATCTGCGTCAGGGCGACCCGCTGGGTCGATCGGGCGGCGGCCTCTTCGGCGCTCAAGGCCTCGTCGGTGATCCAGCGCTCGAGCCAGACCAGCGACGGCACCGAGATCCCCACGGAGCGGAGCTGATGGAGAAAGCGGGAGACGAACGTGGGCGTGAGCGCCGGCGGCCGGCTGACGAAATCGTCGAGCGCCGCCGCCAGGGCGGACGGCGTCAGCCGGCTCGCCGCGATCAGCCGCTCGGCGTGAGCGTCGGCGAGCGCCAGGGAGTCGAGGCGCTGTACCGTGCGGAGCGCCGTGCGCCGCACGCTCTCGAGCAACCCCAGGCGGAGCGTCGCCGGCACGGCCCAGAGCTCGCCGATAGAGAGAGGGGCGATTTCCTGGAACGCGGCGACGCAGAGATCGACGTTGCCCAGGTCGATCCGGCCCTCGGTGTGCGAGATGAGCGTGATCGCCAGCTCGTACACCCGCGGGTAGCCCGGAAGCGCCCCGCCGGCGAGCTCCGGCAGCTCGCGGTAGTACCCGCGTGGCAGGCTCTCCCGCACTTCGCGGATCTGCTCCTGGACGACGTGGAAGTTGTCGAGGAGCCACTCGCCCGCGGGTCCCACGTCCACGTCATGGTCGGCGGCGCCGGTGAGGCGGGCGTGCGCGTCGTCCAGGATGCGACGGGTCTCATCGAGGCGAGTGAGGAGGCGAGGCCGCGGCCGCCCACGGCGGGCTCCGGCCAGGCGCTGGCCGGCCGCCACCGCCCGGGCGCGATCCGCGAGGTGCTCGGCGCCGAGTAGCTCGCCGCGGATCGGACCGCCGAGCAGCTCGTCGGGGGCGTCCGTGCGGCGGGAGAAGAAGCGGGTCAGGCGCGGCGGCAGCGTTGCGGAAGCGATGGGAGGGGCCTCGGAGAGGGGGGCGTCGGGCGCGACGCGGAGGAGGGCGCCGATCAGGCTCGAGCCCGCACCACGCCGGCCACGACCTGGTGTGAAGGTAACCGGACGGCTGCGACGATGCGGATGAGGCGGCGGGTGCGTCTTGCCAGCGACGCCGATATGTGTATATACTCTTATTCATGCGCGACACCCCGCACCCGCCGGAACGAGCCGAGGCCGCTGAGCTCCAGAGCTGCGCCTGCTTCAACCTGCGCAAGGCCAGCCGAGCGGTCACCCAGCTCTACGACGACATCCTGCGTCCCTCGGGTCTGCGCATCACCCAGTTCTCGCTTCTCACAGTGATACGTCTGACCGGCACGCCGAGCGTCACGGCCCTGGCCGAGGCGGCCGTTGTGGATCGGACGACGCTGACCCGGAACCTGGGTGTCCTGGTCAAGGAAGGGCTGATCCAGCTCCGCGAGGGCAAGGATGCGCGGGTGCGGGAAGTGGTCCTCACGGCGGCCGGTCGCGCCCGGCTCGCCGCCGCGCAGCCGTACTGGCGGGAGGCCCAGAGCCGGATGACGGACGCACTCGGACGGGCGCGGCTGAAACATCTGCTCGCCGACCTGTCCGGCGCCGTCGCGGCGGGCCAGGCCGGGCGCGGGCTCGAGGAGGCAACATGATCTGGATCGGCGTAGTGCTGGGCGTGCTCGTGGCGACGGCGGCGATCTCTTACCTGGTGGAAGCAGCCCGGTCCCAACCCGCGGCGCCGTCGCGGCTGAGCTGGGCGCCCACGGTGCCGGTGCGCTATCTCGAGGTGGACGGCATGCGGCTCCGCTACATCGAGACTGGAGAAGGGCCGCCGCTGGTCCTGCTGCACACGCTGCGCACGCAGCTCGACATGTTCCAGAAGGTGGTGCCGGCGCTCGCTACCAGGTTCCGGGTGTACGCGCTCGACTATCCGGGCCACGGCTTCTCGGACATCCCGAACGCGACGTATTCGGCCGACTTTTTCGTGACGACTGTCGCTCATGCGCTGGATCGGCTCGATATCAAGGACGCGGTGGTTGTGGGCGAGTCGATCGGCGGGAGCATCGCGCTGCTGCTGGCCGCCCGGCACAATCTCCGGGTCCGGCGGGTGGTCGCCATCAATCCGTACGATTACGACGGTGGCCGGGGTCTCCGCCGGAGCTCCGCGCTGGCGAACCTGCTCTTCGGTCTGAACAACGTGCCCGTCCTGGGTGCCACCGTGAGCCGGCTGCGCCAGTACCCGATCGTGAGACGGGTCTTCCAAGGCGGGGTGTACCGCAAGGGATCGTTGCCGAGCGCGCTCGCGCGGGAGATGTACCTCGTCGGCAACCGGCGGGGGCACAATCGAGCGTTCATGTCGCTGGTGCGGCATTGGGGGAGCTGGGAAGCCGGACGCGCGGAGTACGGAGCCATCGACTGCCCGACGCTCCTGCTCTACGCGGACCACGACTGGTCCCGCGACGAGGAGCGGGCGGCGGATGCACGGGCGATCCCCGGTGCCGAGCTCCACGTCGTCAGGGACGCGGGCCACTTCCTTTCCCTCGACGCGCCCGATGAGGCAGTCGCGGCCATTCTCGCCTGGGCTCCGGTGCCGGCCAACGCCGCGGGAGGTTCACGATGACGGTGCGCACTGTCGCGGTCGAGCGCTTCAGCCTGACGTCGGCCGCCCCGTTCGAGAGCGTGATGGCACGAATCGACGCGGCCGTCGGTCATCCCGACGTGCGCGCGTTCGTGGCCGCAGTGGGCGCAGCTCCCACCGTTGCGGCTCTCGAGGATGTCGTTGCCGGCGCGGTCGGGTCGTCCGGCATCATCGAGTTCACCCGCTTCGACATCGGGGAGGTGCTCCGGAAGGACCGGCCCGGGGTCTCGGCGAGGGTACTGCGCCTGCTGCTCGGCAACCCGCTGATCATGCGCCAAATGGCCGAGCACGCTCGGGACGCCGGCTCCTACGCACCGGTGACGGTCCTCGTCGATGAGCGCCAGGATGGCGTCCACCTGTCCTACGACCGTATGGC
>JBGQIW010000068.1:0-15166 GCA_041498715.1 Gemmatimonadota bacterium
CGTATAGCTCGGCTCAAACCACCAATTGAATAGCCCGAAGAAGAGCAATGCGATCGCGACGACCACGCCCCACGGCCCCACCCTGGGCGACAACAGGAGCCCGACGAAGAGCAGGTTCACCCCGAAGGCCGTCACCAGGGGCCAGTAGGACGGCGCGGGCATGTGAATTCCCTGGCCGCTCACCCGCGGCGGCTCCGGCAGGGGCCCACCCCGTTCGCGCTTGGCGTCCCACAGCGGATCCCGCCCGTGGACTGTCGGGATCTCGGCGAAGTTCCACTCCTGCGGCGGCGACGGGATCGACCACTCCAGCGTCGCACCGTTCCAAGGGTCGGCCCCCGCGGGCGGTGCGCTGCGCCAGGTCTTCCAGACGTTGTAGAGGAAGACGGCGAAGCCCAGCGCCAGCACGAAGGAGCCGAAGGTCTCGAGCTGGTTCAGCCACTCGAAGCCCAGGCCCTTGGGATAGGTGTACACCCGCCGTGGCATCCCATGCAGCCCGACGAAGTGCATCGGGAAGAACGTCAGGTTGAACCCGATGAGCTGGAGCCAGAAGTGGAGCTTGCCCAGCCGCTCATCCAGGAGCTTCCCGAACATCTTGGGCCACCAGTAATAGACGCCGGCCGAAATCCCGAAGATGCTCCCGCCGAAAAGCACGTAATGAAAGTGCGCCACGACGAAGTAGGTGTCGGTCTGCTGCAGGTCGGCCGGCGGTGAGGCGTGCATCACGCCCGACAGGCCGCCCATGATGAACATCGCGATGAAGCCCAGCGCGAAGAGCATCGGCGTCTTGAGCTGGAGCGAGCCGCCCCAGACCGTGCCGATCCAGTTGAAGATCTTCACGCCGGTCGGGATCGCGATGAGCATCGTGGCGAGGGAGAAGAACGTGTCGGCGATCGGCCCCATGCCGGTCGAGAACATGTGGTGGCTCCACACGCCGAAGCCGAGGAAGGCGATGAACACGCCCGAGAACACCATCGCCGCGTAGCCGAACAGCGGCTTCCGCGAGAACACCGGCAGCACCTCGGACACGATGCCGAAGGCCGGCAGGATCAGGATGTAGACCTCGGGGTGACCGAAGATCCAGAAGAGGTGCTGCCAGAGGATCGGATCGCCGCCGCCCGCCGGAACGAAGAAATGAGTCCCGACGAAACGGTCGAACATCAGCATGATGAGCGCGACCGTGATCACCGGGAACGCGAGCAGCAGCAGGACCATCGTGATGAAGCTCATCCAGACGAACATCGGCATCCGCATGAGCTTCATGCCGGGCGCCCGCAGGTTCACGATGGTGACGAAGAAGTTCACCGCCGCTGCCAGGGACGAGACGCCGAGGATCTGGAGACCCGCCACCCAGAAATCCACGTTGAGCCCGGGCGAGAACTGCCTCGACGTGAGGTTGGCGTAGCCGAACCACCCTGCGTCGGGCGCCGCGCCGAACAGGAAACTGGCGTTGAGGAAAAGGCCGCCCAGAATGAACACCCAGACGCCGAAGGCATTGAGCCGCGGAAATGCGACGTCTCTCGCCCCGATCAGGAGCGGGATCATGTAATTGAAAAACACCTGGCTCAGCGGCATGACGGCGAGGAAGATCATCGTCGTGCCGTGCATCGTGAAGAGCTGGTTGTAGAACTCCGGCGACACGAAGTTGTTGTCGGGCTTCGCCAGCTGGATGCGAATGAGCAGGGCCTCGACCCCACCGAGGAGGAAGAACGTCAGCGCGCTGATCCCGTAGAGGATCGCGACCCGTTTGTGATCGACGGTCGTGATCCAGCTCCAGAGCCCGCCCTTTTCTTCGTATCCGGCGACGCCGTGCGTCGCCTGCCCGAGAACCGTCGTAGCCATGAGCCGTCCTGAGAAGGTTTACCGGTGGGTGCGCAGGAAGGCGACCAGGGCCCTCGTCTCTTCGTTGACCTTGGCCGCGTCCTCACCGCCGAAGAGGTTCGGCATCAGGACTCCGTGCTTGATGCCCTGCGGGTCACTGATCCAATGGGCGAGATTCTCGTCCGTGTTCGGGAGCGTGCCGGCCGCGATGTAGGTCCGGGCGCCGACGTTGGCGAGGTTGGGTCCGAGCAGGCCCTTCGGCGCGTCGTAGGCTACGAGCGAGTGACAGCCCACGCAGCCTTTCAGGAGAAACAGCTTCTGGCCCTGTGCCACCAGCGGGTCTTCGGCGGTGGCCGTGCGGATCGAGTCCGCGCCGCTCGCGGCGGCAGCGGCCACCGGCGCACCGAGCGTCTGCATATGGCCGGCCCACGCGTCGAAGGCCGCGGACTCCTGCGCGACCACCCGGAACGCCATCCGCCCGTGCTGGATCCCGCAGAACTCCGCGCATTGTCCGGTGTACTCGCCCGCCTCCTCGGCGGTGAACCAGAGGCGCGTCTCCCGGTTGGGGAAGACGTCCCGCTTGCCGGCGAACTGGGGCAGCCAGAAGCTGTGGATCACGTCGAAGGCGCCCATCTTGAGCGAGACGGTGCGTCCCACCGGGACGTGCAGCTCGTTCGCCGTGGTCAGTTTGAGATCCGGGTACCGGAACTCCCACCACCACTGGTGGCCGATCACCTCCACCGTCAGCACGTTGCCGCCCTTGGGCGTCTCGTTCTCCTTGAAGATCGCCTTCACCGTCGGGACCGCGATCACCGCCAGGATCAGCGCCGGGATCACGGTCCAGGTGATCTCGACGACCGTATTGCCGTGCACCTGCTCCGGCTCGGCGTCGCCCGGCTTGCCCCGGAAACGGAAGATGGCGTAGACGAGCGCGCCCTCCACCAGCACGAACACCAGCGTCGCCCACTTCACCGTCGTGAAGAAGATGTCGTCCTCGATCCGCGCCAGGTCCCCCTTCGGCGCCAGCGTGGTCTGCGGGAAGTCGCGGGAGCACGCGGTCGCGACGAGGACCAGGACGAGGACAAACAGGGGGGCCAGCCGGCTCAGACGCCGGACGGCTCGGGCTGCAAGGGGCATGTCGTGGAAGTCCTGTCGGTCAGCCAGGGATCTCGCGCCCAAAATTGGCCACGGAGCACTTGGAACGACAGACTTTACCAGCAGGAGGCGGGCACGTCAAGCAATTCCGTCAGATCCAATCGGGGATTGGCTCGCTCGGGTTTACAGCCGTCTGGACTTCCGCAGGAGCGCCTCCACCTCCTCCGCCCGCCTGGGCGCGGCCGCCGAGAG
Source organism: Gemmatimonadota bacterium (assembly GCA_041498715.1). Taxonomy (GTDB): domain Bacteria; phylum Gemmatimonadota; class Gemmatimonadetes; order Gemmatimonadales; family GWC2-71-9; genus DASQPE01. The sequence continues at coordinate 3,166 of JBGQIW010000068.1, forward strand.
CATCTCGTGTCCCTCCGGGGTCACGAGGATGTCGTCTTCGATGCGGATCCCGAGCCCCTCCTGCGGCAGGTAGACGCCGGGCTCGACCGTCAGCACCATCCCCGGCACGAACGGGGTCCGGATGTTCCCCACGTCGTGCACGTCCATCCCCAGCCAGTGGCTCAACCCGTGTACGAAGTACTTGTCACACGTGACGTTACCGCACAATGTATCGGAATGGGCGCGCAGGTAGCTCCGGGCGATCTGGTTGAGCCGCGGGATGTCCATTCCCGGGCGGACCGAGTCGATCGCGATCTGCTGAGTCGCCAGCACCAGTTGGTAGATGGCCCGCTGGCGCGGAGTGAACGTCCCCGACACCGGCGCCGTACGGGTCACATCCGCGGTCAGGTAGCCGAACTCGGCCCCGATATCCATCACCACGACGTCCCCCGCCTCGGTGCGTCGACGGTTCTTGTCGTAGTGCAGCGCCACCGAGTTCGGCCCCGAGCCCACGATGCTCGGGAAGCCGAGCCGCTCGGCGCCGCCCCGGCGGAAGGTGTACTCGATCAACGCCTCGATCTCGTACTCGTAGACCCCCGGCTTGATCAGGCCCATCGCCTCCCGTTCGGCGGCCGTGGTCAGGGCGATCGCCTTGCGCAGGCGAGCCAGCTCATCCGCGTCCTTCACCAGGCGGAGCGGCGCAGTTTCCAGCGAGAGGTTGCCCACGCGGAGGCCGTCCGACTTGGCAACGGCGACGAGTGAGTCCTGCACGAACGGCGAATCCGCCTGGTCCCGGCCCGGTTTGACGTAGAGCATGCCCCGCCGCGCCGGCGAGTCGGGACCGAAGACGAGGGCCGGGATCTCCCGGCGCGCCAGCTCCGACGAGCGGACGTCCTGGACGCCCGTGAGCGCGGTGGCTGCGGGCCCGGGATTGAGCCTCGGGCCCACCCACTGCTCGCTCCTGTACGGCGTAATCGTGTCGCGGACCGGAAGGTAGAGAATCACCCGGGCGACGGCCGAATCGCGGGCCACAAGGACCAGCCAGGCCTCGGGTGCCTCGGCTCCGGTCAGATAGAAGAAGTCGTTGTCCTCGCGGTAGTCGCTGTCCTGCGGATAGTCGCCCTCGATGCTCCGCTCGGTCGAGGACCGCAGGACGGCCACGCCGTCGCCCATCCGCTTGGCCAGCGCGGCCCGCCGGGCCTCGAGCCGCTCTACCGGGACGGCTCCGGCGGGCGATCCTGCCTGAGCGATGGCGACCGACGTGGCCGAGACGAGCAGCAGGCCGGCGGCGAAGAAGCGATGCACGACGTTTCTCCATCTGAGTGGGGACGGGAGTCACGACGATTCCGCGGGGGCGAAAGTTACCGGATCGGCAGCGAACGGGTGGCGGATCTAGAATACAGGGGGTCAAACCTGTGGGAGACTCATGACCCGTGCGCATTCGGCCAGCCTCGCGCTCCTGACGCTGGTCTACGGCTGTGGCGGCGCCTACGGCGGTGGCTCGACCGGGCCGGGCGGGCCGCTCGACGTGACCGGGAGCTGGAACCTGAGCGCGGCGATGACGAATTCCTCGTTGGCCGCGTCGTGCGTGAGCTCGGGAACGCTGGTGATCGGACAGAGCGGCGGAGCCATCAGCGGCACGGCCACTCGCATCGACACGTGTACCATCGGCAGCGCCCACCCGGCCGACACGCTGGCGGGCACGATCGACGCGGGACAGGTCACCGGGGCCACCGCGTCGTTCAAGATCGCCTCCTGCACCTACCAGGGAGCGATCACCGGCGCGCCGACCAATCAAATGGGCGGGACGACGAGCTGCATCCTCACCTTCTCCGGCACGCCGTATCCGCTCGGGGGGACCTGGCACGCGAGCCGGTAGGAGCGGCAGCAGCGTGACGACCTCGATCAGCAAATAGCTCCCGGTGGCGGCCTACCGGATCGGCAGGTCGAACGGCCGGGCGCCGGGCACCTGATAGCTGAAGTGCCACCATTCGTTCTCGTAGTTCTGGAACCCCTCCGACTCCATCGCTTTCACCAGGATCTGGCGATACCGCAGCACCCGCCCCTCCGCGTTCGCCGTGTGTGCCGCCTCGGTGAAGGTGTCGAACGGCGTGCCCATGTCGAGCTCGGTTCCGGTCACCAGATCGACCAGCGTGAGATCCACGGCCAAGCCCAGGTTGTGGCGGCTTCGCCGGGCGATGTACTCCTGGTCCAGGAGGTCGGTGCGCCCGACCCGCTCCGCCCACGCCACCATGGCTTGGGTCGCCCGCACCGGCCGGTACCCGTCCCAGATTCTGAGGCCGAGGCCGCCGCTCCGAAGCCGTGCCTGGACCCGCGCGAGCGCCTGGGCCGCCTCCCGCCGGAGCAACGCCCGCTCCGCCCCGTACCCCGGGACGACAGCGCCGGTGAAATTGTCGGTGGTGGCGTATCGCAGCCGGACCGAGATGGACGGATCGAGCGATCGCACGTCTACCAGCAGCGACTCGGCCATCGCGTCGGACGCCAGCGCGAGGGAGTCCGCCTCGACCGGCGGGCGGGCGGCCGACGCGGCGGGCGCGGGGGGCGGTCCGGCCGGCGCCAGCGCGGGGTGGGTGCAGCCCCCCAAGGCGATCGCCGCCAGGACGGTGGCGGCGAGCAAAGCGGAAGTCATTGCGGCGCTGTCGTTTGCCGTCGCCATCTATCGGCTCCTCACCGAATGGTGGTATCTTCTCCCGTTCGAAGCAGCCTCGGACCCGGGGCGAGAGCTTTCCGGGGCCTCGTTTTCTTTGTTTGTCCGGTAAGACCCATGATACGTGAAATGCGGGACAAGCTGGGACGGGAAATCGACCAGCTCAGCCACGAACTCAACGTCCTCCTGCCGCAGGCCATCGCGCAAGCCGTGGCTCTGGGCGACCTTCGCGAGAACTCCGAGTACAAGGCGGCGCTCGAGCGGCAGCAGTTCGTCCAGGCGCGGCTGGGACAGCTGCATCAGCGATTGAACCAGCTCACCCAGCTCGCTAACACCGAAGCCCCGACCGACCGCGTCGGGCTCGGCTCCCGGGTGACGGTGCTGGACCTGGAGACCAACGAGACCGATATCTACACCGTCGTGCTGGCGGAAATGATGGATATCGACGCGGGCCACATCTCGCTCGCCTCGCCGCTGGGCCGGGCGCTCACGGATGGGAAAGTCGGCGATGAGATCGGCCTCCGGCTCCCGGCGATGTCGCGCAAGCTGCGGATCCTGGAGCTGGTGACGGTGCACCAGATTGAGAGCGTGAACGGTAGGCAGTAAACTGTCCACGCAGTCGAGGTTTCATGGAGTTCCCCAACAAGCAGCTCCTGGTCGTCGGCGATCGCGTGCTCATCACCCCGGAAGAGGGTGAAGACCGCACCCGAGTGGGTCTCTACCTCCCACCGACCGCGCTGGACACCCAGCAGGTGCAGAGCGGGCTCATCGTCGCCACCGGCCCGGGCGATCCGGTCGCCGACCTGGGCAATCTCGACGACGAGCCCTGGAAGATCGGCTCCAGCGAGCCCCGCTCCCGCGCCATGCAGGCCCGGGTCGGCGATCACGCGATCTTCTTCCGCAAGGCCGCCGTCGAGATCACGTTCGAGGACAAGAAGTACCTCGTCGTTCCCCAGGCGGCGATTCTGGTCCTCGTGCGGGACGACCTGCCCATCTGAGCTGCGGTAAACCGCAGCTATGTGCTTCTTCCTCTTTGCCGCCAGCCCGCTCACGCTGTCCGAGATCCGCTCCATGCTCCCCCAGGGGTTCACCGCGGACCTGGCCGGCCCGGCGGATCAGGCAGCCCTCCGTGCGCTCCATCCCGCCGCGCGCACGGGCGCGCGCCTGCTGCTGGGCGCCTGCTCCTGCGACCTCGTGCTCCAGCGCAACGGCTCGCGGGACGACGAGCGCGAGCTCCGCGCGCGCTACTTCGCGTCCGGCATGTCCCGTGGAGATGTGATCGCGGCACTCGACGGCCACCGGCGGGGCGGTGGGCGCTTCGACGCTGCCGCGGACGCCCGCGCCGCCCTCGCGGCGTTCGTGGCAGAGCACGCCCGGAACGCCGGCCCGACCCTCTACCTGCTCCGCTTCGGCCTCGAGCCTCCGGACCGTCCGGCGCCCCTCCAGCCGCCGCACCGGATGCAGGTGACAGAGGTGCTGGCAGACCCCGACGGCTGGCTGATCGAAGACCGGCCGACCCTGGTGCTGCCCTAGTCGCTCAGAGTTGCACCAGCTCGACCCGTTGCTCGCCGCTCTTCGCCTTGAACCCCGCGGGCTGAATCCTGCCGCTGTCGATGGCGTAAGCCTTCACCAGCGCGTCGTGGATCGCCTGCGCGCGCGCGACCGCGACGTCCTTGCTATCGGCATAGCCCTCGATCCGCAGCTTCACGTCGCTGTGTGCCTTGAGCATGGCGCCCAGCGCCTTGAGCGCCGGCGCCGACTCGTCGGTGAAGTCCGCGGTACCTTCCTTGAAATTCACACCTTGCAGCGTCATGCGGCCGTCGGCCTTGAGGGTCTGATACAGGGCCTCGCCGGCGGAATTGTCGGCCGACGACAGCTTGGTGCCGAGGGCCGCGTCGATCGCCTTGTTCTCGTGCTCGACGACCTTCTGAATCGCACGGTCCTCCGCGTTGGTCTGGACCGCCTGGGTGAGCCGCTTGGTGAACTGCGCCCGCCCCGGCGTAGCACCGAGGGCCAGGGTCGCCGCCGCGACGGCGAGCGTCGCGAGCGTTTCAATTCTGGGCTTCATAGGGTGTATCTCCGGGTGAGACGGCCTGTCCGAGCCACCCGCTATGTTTGGATCCGTACCCGCCCGTGTCAAGCGAGCCGCGCGGATCCGGGCCCGACTCCGATATCAGCGTGACCTGCCACGAGACGACCTTTCGCGCCCCGGACGGGGCGGAGCTGTTGCGCCGGGCCTGGCGCCCATCGGACCCGCCGCACGCGGTCCTGGTCAACGTGCACGGACTCGGCGACCACAGCGGGCTCTATCCGGCCCTGGCCGACTACTTCCCCCCCCGTGGCTGGGCGCTCCACGCGCTCGACCTCCGCGGCAACGGCCGGTCGCCGGGACGCCGCGGGCACATCCACCGGTGGGCCGACTATCGCGCGGATCTGGGCCGATTCCTCGACCTGGTCCGAGCCGAGGAGGCGGGCCGCCCACTCTTCCTGCTGGGGCACAGCCTTGGCGGCCTGGTCGTGCTCGACTACGCGCTCGCACACCCCGAGGGGCTTCGGGGAGTGATCGCCGTGGCACCGCCGGTCGGTCGAGTGGGAACGCCGTCCTGGCTCCTGGGTCTGGCGCGGGTGCTGTCGCGCGTCTGGCCCACGTTCACCCTCGAGACCGGGCTCGATCTCTCGGGCTTGTCCCGGGATCCGACCGCCCGCGACGCCGTTCTCTCCGATCCCCTCTTTCACCGGAAGGCATCGGCCCGGCTCGGGGCGGAGCTGCTGGCCGCCGCCGCCGCGGCGCGGCGCGATGCGCCCCACTTTCCCGTTCCCCTCCTCCTGCTCCACGGCGGCGCCGACCGGATGGTCATGCCGGAGGGGACCCGCGCCTTCTACGAGCGAGTTGGCCAGGCCGACAAGCGGTACATCGAGTACCCCGGAGCATACCACGCCCTGTTCGCCGATCTGGACCGGGACCGGGTGCTCGGAGACCTGGAGGGCTGGATGTGCGAGCGCGGCGGGTGAAACCCGGGCGCCGGCACGCCGGTGTCGCTTGGCGGAAGTCCCCGGGAAGGGTAGAATATCCGGTTCCGCAATCTCCTTTCACGATCAATCGGGAGGCAGTCGCATGACGGCGCAGCGTGGGTTCCGTTGGCATTCCCTCGTTCCCGGGATGGCTCTGGCCGCGGTGGTCGGCGTGGGGGCCGGCTGTGCCAAGGAGCCCGCGGACAAGGGCGCCGGGGCAGCGACCGCGCAGCCGCCCGCGCCGGCGATCGTTGCGCTCATTCGCGCCGCCGACTGGATCGGCGCCGAATGGAGCGAGGACGCGCTCAAGGTCGGGCTCGACGAGGAGGGCATGGAGGCCGGCCGGGACTACGTCTTCAAGTCATCCAGCGCGCAGGGTGATCTGGCGACCCTCCCGAACCTGGTGGATGCGGCTCTCGACGCAAAGGCGAAGGTCATCGTCACCCTGCAGGATGCGACCCTCCAGGTCGCCGTGAAGCGGGTGAAGGATACGCCGATCGTCTTCGACATCCTCTCCGACCCGTTCGCGGCCGGAGCGGGAACCAGCGACTCGGTCCACCTTCCCAACGTGACCGGCGTCTACTCGCCCGGTTTCGGCGATCCGGAGCAGGAGCGGCGCGTCGAGCTGATCAAGCGCGTCGTCCCCAAGGCCAAGCGCGTCGGGGTGCTCTTCACCCCCGGCGAGCAGCTCTCGGTCGATCTCAAGAACCGCCTCAGCACCGCGGCCAAGAAGGCCAAGCTCGACGTAGTCGCCGTGCCAGTGAATACTCCGAGCGACGCCGCCGAGGCGACCAACGTGCTGATCGGCAAGAAGGTGGATGCCATCGAGATCTACGGCAACGCGGCGCACGGCGGATTCGAGAGCATCATCAAGATCGCCAAGGAGAAGAAGATCCCGGTCTTCTCCCCGTCCCCGTTCGAGATCATGAAGGGGGCGACGGCGGCGTTGTACCCCGACTTCCAGGAAGGCAGCGTCGTGGCTGGCAAGATGATCGCCCGGATCCTCAAGGGTGAGAGCCCGGCCAAGATCCCCTTCTTCCGCCTCGAGACGATCAAGACCAAGCTCGCCTCCGACGTGGCAACGGACAGCGCGAAGGGGGGCGCCGCGAAGCCGAAATGAAGATGGTCATCGCGCACGACGGCGGCTGCGCCGTCGTGCGCCTCGCCGGGCGCCTCGATGGCGAATCGGCGGACCAGCTCTCCGAGACGCTGGACCGGCTGCTGCGGGAGGGCCAGCGCAGCGTCCTCCTGGACATGGGCGAGGTGACATACCGGGTCATAGCCGCCGCATGAACCTGCTGATCGGCGCGCTGTCGGTCGGGCTCCTGCTGTCGCTCCTCACCCTCGGCGTCTTTCTCACCTACCGGGTTCTCGACCGGCTCGACTTGACCACGGACGGCTCGTTCGGCCTTGGCGCCGCCGTCGCGGCCGCGCTGCTGGCCAAGGGCGTGCATCCAGTCCCCGCAACCATCGCCGCCGCCATGGCCGGCTGGCTCGCGGGTGCGGCCACCGGCGTCGTGCACACGGCGTTCGGGGTGGACACGCTCCTCGGCGGCATCCTCGTCAGCACCGCGCTCTACTCGGTGCAGCTCTACATCATGGGCGGGGGCGACATCTCGCTCGCGTCGGTGAACACGCTGCCCGGGCTCGCCGAGCAGGCGTGGGCCCGGCTCGGCGGGCCCGAGTCCGTCACCTTGTTCGGCACATCGGTGAGCGCCGCAAACTTCGCGGCGCTCGGGCTGTTCGTCGCCCTCATTCTCGGCAGCATGGTCATCATGGAGCGCTTTCTGCGCACCGACCTCGGCATGGCCGTCCGCGCCACGGGCGACAACCCGCAGATGGCGCGGGCCCTGGGGATCGACGTCGGCCTCATGGTGACGCTGGGCCTGGTGATGGCCAACGGACTGGTCGCGCTCTCGGGCGCGCTGTTCGCCCAGTACCAGGGCTTTGCCAACGTGCAGATGGGACTCGGGATCGTCGTCGTCGGGCTGGCCTGCCTCATCGTCGGCGAGGCTCTCACCGGCCGGCGCGGGCCCGCGCAGCAGATCACCGGCGTGCTGGTGGGGACCGTCGTCTTCCGGTTGCTGGTGGCGACCGCGCTCCGGGCCGGACTCGACGCCAACGCCCTCAAGCTGGTGACCGCCGTGTTCGTGCTGCTCGCTCTGGTGGTGCCGACCGCGATCGCGCGGATCTTGCGCCGGCCCCGGCCCGCGAGGGCCCCATGAGCGGCCCCGTCCTCGAGCTGAGCGGTCTCTACCACACCTTCTTCCCCGGCACGCCGAGCGAGCAGGTGGCGCTCCAGGGCGTGGACCTGGCGGTCGAGCCGGGCAGCTTCGTGGTCGTCATCGGCATCAACGGCTCCGGCAAATCCACGCTGCTCAACACCATCGCCGGCAGCATCATCCCCGATCGCGGCACCGTCCGCTTCGCCGGGCGCGATGTCACCCACTGGCCGGAGCACCGCCGGGCGGCGTTCATCGGCCGGGTCTTCCAGAACCCGTTCTCGGGCACGGCCCCGCACCTGAGCGTTGCGGAGAACCTCGCGATCGCCTCCCAGCGAGGCCGGCGCCGGGGCATCATTCCGTGGGACATCGGCGGCGCCCGGCGCGCCCGCCTCACCGAGCGCCTCGCGGCCATGGATCTCGGCCTCGAGGACCGGCCCGACACCCCGACCGGTGTGCTCTCCGGCGGCCAGCGACAGGCGCTGACCCTCCTCATGGCGACGATCGTACGGCCCGAGCTGCTGCTGCTGGACGAGCACACCGCCGCCCTCGACCCGCGGAGCGCGGAGCAGGTGATCCGGCTCACCGAGGCGACCGTGAAGCGGGACGGCCTCACTACGCTGATGGTGACCCACTCGATGTACCAGGCAGTGCGGCTGGGCGACCGTCTCCTGCTCATGCACCAGGGCCGAATCGTCGAGGATTTCGCCGGGACGCGGAAGCGTCGTCTCCGGGTTGAGGACCTGCTGGACCATTTCGACCGGCTCCGCAACACCGACCTGGTGGACGAGTCGGCCGCCGAGATGCTGCGCCGGTCTTACGTGTAGACAAGAGCGGACCCCGATGGTATGCATGGGTGGATTCAGCGATACACGCCCATGTCCAGCGCAGGCGAGCCGCCAGCCCCCCGACCCCGCCCTACGACAGCCGCCGCATTCCGGCGGGCCTTCCTGCTCCGCTGCCCCGCGTGCGGCGGGGGACCCGTCTTCCTGCGCTGGCTCCGGATCTGCCCGGTGTGTCCCAGCTGTGGGATTCGCCTGGCGCGGGGTGAGCGGGGCTACTGGCTGGGCGCGTACTTCGTGAACCTGATGGCGGTTGAGACACTCTTCGCCGGGCTGCTCGGCGTGGCCCTCTGGTGGACCTGGCCCACCCCCCCCTGGGAGGCGATCGAGTGGACGCTCGCCGCCGCGATGGTCGTCTTCCCCTTCCTGTTGTACCCTTGGTCGCACACCCTCTTTCTTGCCTTCGACCTGCTCATGCGGCCGCCGACAGCCGAGGATTTCGCGGCGCCGCCGGAGCCCTCGCCCGCCGTTCCCCGCCGCCGCCGGTAACTCGGCCGAGCCACGCCGGACCAGCCCGAGGGTTGCGGCCCCCGGACCGGGCCCCATGTTAGGGGACCGGGGCACGCGCAGGAGGTCCCCATGACGTCCGTCGCCGAAGGATCCACGACCGTGGACCGGCCGTTGGCGTCCGACATCGACGTGTTCGGCCTGACCCACACGGGCAAGGTCCGTCCCGTCAATCAGGATCAGTTCCTCATCGCCAGCCTGCACAAGACCATGCAGGTCCACGCGTCCAGCGTGCCGCTGGACCAGCTCGGCGAGCTCACCAGCGAATCGCGCGGGTACCTCTTCATCGTGGCCGACGGAGTGGGCGGGGGGCCGGCCGGGGAGCGCGCCAGTGGGACGGCGCTCCAGGCACTCGCCGAGTACGCCACGCACACGATGCGCTTCTACTATCACCACGATCCGGATCTGGAGACGCGCTTCATCGAAGAGCTGCAGGAAGCGGTGCTGGAGAGCCACGAGATCATCCGTGCCCGCGACGCCGGTGCGGCGACCACGCTCACGATGGTCGTGGTCCGCTGGCCCCGCGCCTACGTCGTACAGGTGGGCGACAGCCGGGCCTACATGCTCCACGAGGGGCGGCTTCAGCAGCTCACCAAGGACCAGACGATGGCCCAGGTGCTGATGGACGCGGGCGTGGTCCCTTCGCCGGAGCTGCCGATCTCCCGCTGGAAGAACGTGCTCATGAGCGCGCTCGGCGGCCGGGAAGCCAACCCGGTGCTGTCGACCATCACGCTCAGGTGGGAGGACGTAATGCTGCTCTGTACCGACGGACTGACCAAGCACGTCAGTGACGACGAGATCGCGCAGCAGCTGTCGGGCGAGCGGACCGCGGAGGAGATCTGCCGGAACCTGTTGGGGCTCGCGCTCGAGCGGGGAGGCACCGACAACATCACGGTCGTCGCCGGGCGCCTCCGGACCCGCCCGCAGCTCTGACCGGCGTCAGCCCCGCGCCAGCACCAGCCAGACGCCCCAGCCCACCAGCGCCACCCCGGCGAGGCGCCCGACCAGGAGCCCCGCCGGGGCCGCCTTTTCGATCAGGACGAGTCCGGCGAGCAGCGCCACCCAGGCGAGGTTCATGACGCCCGCCACGAATAGCAGCGCCATGAGCAGCCAGCAGCAGCCGACGCACCATGCGCCGTGGCGGAGCCCCATGACCAGTGCGCCGCCGGTGCCTTCGCGCCACTCGGTGCCGAGGAAGTGCATGGGCGAGCGGCAGTGCGAGAGACACGCGCGCTTGAGCGGGGTCCACTGAAACACGCCCGCCGCGATGAGCAGCCCGCCGCCCAGCAGCGGTGTGGCCCGCATGGCATCGGGGGACAGCAGTGCGGCCGAGTGGAGCCCCCCCTGCGCCAGCGTGGCGCCGGCGCTGTACCCCGCCCAGACCAGCACGTAGCCGCCGAGAAACGCGGCCGTTGCGCCGAACGGGAGCCGAGACCCGTGCCGGCGACGCAGCACGCCGAGCACGAGGAGGACGACGGGCGCGGCTGACGGCAGCATCATCGCCACCATCATGACCGACCACATCGTGAACAGGGCGACCAGATCGGCCGGCCGCCACGGGGCCGGGCTCGGCACGGCCATCGCGCCGGTCATGCCGGCCATCCCGGCCCCATCCCCCATTCCCCGCGCCATCTGCACGATCACTGCCCACGCCAGCAGGCAGACCCCCGCCAGCGCAGTGATCGCGATCGCGCGGTCCCGCCGCAGCAGTTGTTCGATCGTGCCTACTGGTTCGTCCACGTCGTCCGGGCGTAGCAGGCGTACCGGCCCGGGTGCGCGAAGGCGATGTCCCCGTGGCGGATCTGCATGGTGCTGGTGGTGCACACGCTCCCGTCGTTCCACATGAAGCCGCCTTTGGGGTAGACGATGTGCACGTCCCTCTCCTGCCCCGACACCGCGTCCCGGATCGGCTCCTGCTGGGCCTCGAGCACGCCCGGAATCCGGTAGCTCGAGCGGGTCCCGTTGACGGTCATCTCGATCGACTCGAGCAGCGGGCCGGTGAACGACGCAATCGTTCCTGCCAGCGCCTCCCACGGCATCCCGCCCATCTGCCCCGACAGAATAGTGGCGACGGCCTCCACCTGCTTCGGCTTGAGCGCGCGATCCAGGAAGAGCACGACCTCCCCCTTCCCCTCGTGGATGGCGCCGGGATACTTGCACACAACGACGCCTCGCGCCCCTGCGAGCGGGACGGTCCCGAACTGTCCGTCGATGATCTCGAAGCCTATGAGAAACTCGCACGAGCCGTGATCGGGATAGCCGGCGAACTGGCATCCGCATCCGTGGTTGCAGTTGCAGCACTCGATCTGGTGCAACGTGACCCGGTAGGGTGTACGGGCGGCGACGCCGGGCGACGCGGCGGCTGGCATAGACATCTGGAAGCCTCCCGTGTTGGGGGGAACCTGTCCAATGATGGGCGCTTCTGTGAGGAACCGAAAGTGGGCAGCGGTTACATTTCGGATGCCGATGCCCCGATTCTCCCGCCGCGGTCCGGGCCTCGCCGCGGTCTTCGGTCCTGCGCTGATGCTGAGCTGGCTCGCCGGGGCATGCGCGCCCACGCGAGCCCCCGCACCCATGCCTCCGCCCCGGCCCGCCGGTGCCCCCGAGCTGCCCGCCGTGGGCCCGGCGCCCTCCGAACCCGACGAGTGCCTGGTCCGCCCCGCCGGTCCGCCCGGCGCAGACACGATCCGGGTTCTGGCGGGCCCTGCCTTCGCCTCGCGCCAGCTGTATGAAACCCTCATCCGGGTCGACTGCGCCGGGCGCCCACGTCC
>JBGQIW010000069.1:0-15142 GCA_041498715.1 Gemmatimonadota bacterium
GGTGGGTGACAACCGCATCGTGGTCGAGCTGGCGGGCGTCACCGAGCCGGCCCGGGCCAAGGCGATCGTCCAGCGAAGCGCGTTTCTCGAGTTCAGGATCACCGACAAGACCGGCGCGCTGGAAAAGGCCATCCCCGGCATTGACCGCGTCCTCCGGGGGCTCGGCGTGAGCGGGGTGGACACCGGCGCCGCCAAGCGGCCGTCGGCGGTCCAGCAGCTGCTCGGCACCGACTCGACCAAGAAAGGTGCCGACAGCGCCAACGCGCCGGTTGCCGGGGGCATCCTGGAGTCGCTCATCCAGCCGGCAGCGGCGGTTGCGGGGAGCCAGACCCCCGGCGAGTATCTGGTTCCCGAGACGGCGTTCCCCCGGGTGGACAGCCTGCTCAATCTGCCCGAGGTGCAGCGCCTTCTGCCCCGCGGGGTCACCCTGCGGTGGGCGGCCGCTCCGACCAGCGTGGGCGTACAGTCCTACCGCTATCTCTACGCGCTCGAGGACAAGGCCATCGTCACCGGGAGCAGCTTGGTGGACGCACGGGCGCAGCTCGACCCGCTCACCAACGGCCCGATCGTCACCTTCGAGCTCGACCGCGCCGGCGGCCGCAAGTTCCAGGAGGAGACCAGCCGCCACGTCGGGGATTACATGGCCATCATCCTCGACGACCGGGTGCAGGGGCGACCGCCGGTGATTCAGAGCGCTATCGGGCGGAACGGGCAGATCACCCTCGGCGGCAAAGGCCTCCAGGAGGCTCAGGATCTTGCCCTCACCCTCAAGGCCGGCGCGCTGCCGATTCCGCTCAAGATCGTGGAGGAGCGGCAGGTCGGAGCCAGCCTCGGCGCCGACTCGATCCGCGACGGGCTCACCGCCGGCGTGGTCGGCACGGCGCTCGTGATCCTGATCATGGTGGGCTACTACCGTCTGAGCGGCGTGCTCGCCGTGGCGGCGCTGGCGCTGTACATCCTGTTCACCGTCGGCGGGCTGTCGGCGCTCGATGCCACGCTTACGCTGCCCGGGCTTGCGGGGCTCGTGCTCTCCATCGGCATCGCGGTGGATGCCAACGTGCTGATCTTCGAGCGGATCCGGGAAGAGCTGCTCCTCGGCAAGACAGTCCGCCTCTCGGTGGAGGAGGGCTTCCAGCACGCCATGAACGCGATCGTGGACTCCAACGTAAGCACGGTCATCACGGCGCTGTTCCTGTTCCAGTTCGGCACCGGCCCGGTCAAGGGCTTCGCGGTCACGCTCATCATGGGCATCATCGCCTCGATGATCACGGCGGTGTTCGTGACCAAAACGTTCTTCCTCATATGGCTGGACCGTCGTCCGGCCATGTCCACGCTGAGCATCTGACGATGACGCGCTTCTTCGCGCACGCGAACTACGACTTCATCGGCGTTCGCAAGTACGCCTATGCGATCACGGCCGCCATCATCCTGCCGGGACTCCTGTTTCTGGCGGTCCGGGGACTCAACTATAGCATCGAGTTCACCGGCGGCACCCTCTTCCAGATCCACGCCCATCGGGCGGTGGACGTGGCCGCGGTCCGCGCCGCGCTCGACGCCGAGGGTATCCACGGGGCCGAGATCCAGCAGTTCGGCGGGCCGGACGACTACGTGATCCGCGCCCGCGTGGCCAAGGCGGGCACCGACGCCAACGACACGCAGGCGACCGCCACCGAAGTGGGCAAGGCGCTCGACAGCGTCCTCGGCAAGGGGAACTACGACGTCCAGCGCACCGAGGCGGTTGGGCCAAAAGTCGGCAGCGAGCTTCGCCAGAAAGCGTTCCTCGCCATCTTCCTTTCGTTCTTCGCGGTGCTGCTCTATCTCGCGTACCGCTTCGAGTGGCGGTTCGGGCTCGCCGCCGTCGTCGCCACCGCCCACGACATCATCGCGACCATCGCCTTCATCGCGGTCATGCGGCTCGAGGTGAGTCTCGTAGTGGTCGGCGCCGTGCTGTCGATGGTGGGCTACTCCCTCAACGACACGATCATCATCTTCGACCGGGTCCGCGAGAACCTCCGCAAGCACAAGAAGGACACCTTCGCGCAGACCCTCAACCGCTCCATCAACGAGACGCTGCCCCGCAGCGTGCTCACCCACGGGACGACCCTCGCGAGCCTCACCGCGCTGGCGATCTTCGGCGGCGAGGTCATCCGGCCGTTTGCGCTGGTCATGTTCTTCGGCGTGTTCACCGGCACCTTCTCGTCGATCTACATCGCCTCGCCGGTGCTGATGGCCATCGAAAACCGTTGGCCGGGCCCGCATGCCCGGGGCGTCAAGGCAGGGAAGACCTCGCCTCCGGCCCCGGCGGCGCCGTCGGGCCGCAAGGTGACCGTGGGATGACCCGGCCCCGCTGAGGGCGGGTGCGGCGTGCTGGTCGACACCCACTGCCATCTCGCCGACCCCGCCTACGACCCCGACCGGGACGCCGTGCTCGCCCGGGCCTGGGCCGCGGGTGTGGGGCATGTGATCGCGGTCGGCGAGTCCCGAGAATCGGCGGCGAAGGCGCTCGCCCTGGCGGACCGTGAGGGCAGGCTCTCAGCCACCGCCGGGCTGCACCCCCACGAGGCGTCCGCCTGGGATGCCGGCTATGCCGAGTGGCTCACGGAGACCCTCCGGCACCCGGCCGTCGTCGCTGCGGGCGAGATGGGGCTGGATTACCACTACGATCACCCCCCAAGACCGGTCCAGCGCGCGGCCTTCGACGAGCAGCTCGCGCTCGCCGCGGCGGCGCGCAAACCGGTCGTCGTCCACGCCCGGGAAGCCGACGACGACGTCGCCGCGGCCCTGCGGAGCCACCCCGGTGTGACGGGGGTCCTGCACTCGTTCAGCAGCGGCCTCGACCTCTTGCGAGCCGGGGTCGCTCTGGGGCACTATGTGTCCTTCAGCGGCATGGTGACCTTCCGGAGCTGGACGCTGGATGACGCCATCCGGGAGACGCCGCTGGACCGGATTCTCGTCGAGACCGACGGACCTTTCCTCGCCCCCGTGCCGCACCGCGGATCGCGGAACGAGCCGGGGTACGTGCGTCGTGTCGCCGAGCGCCTGGCGGAAGTGCTTCACGTGGACCCGGACGCGGTCATCGAGGCGACGTCGGCCAACGCCGCCCGCCTCTTCGGCCCGCGCGTGTCGTCGGTCGCCTTGCCCGGCAGTCGATAGCCGATAGCCAAACGCCCAACCCCCCTCGGAGCACCACCGTGACCACCGTCCCCTCGGATATCGCTATCGCCCAGGCCGCCAAGCTGCGTCCCATCGTGGACGTCGCCGCGGAGGTCGGCCTCGGACCCGACGAAATCCTCCCGTACGGCCGGAACAAGGCGAAGATCGCCCCCGAAGCCGTCGCCAAGCGGACGCCGAAGGGGCGACTCGTGCTGGTCACCGGGATCAACCCGACGCCGGCCGGGGAGGGGAAGTCGACGGTCACGATCGGCGTCACCCAGGCGCTCCGCCGCCTCGGCAAGAAGGTCATCGTCGCCATCCGGGAGCCCTCGCTCGGTCCGGTCTTCGGGGTGAAGGGCGGGGCGGCGGGTGGCGGGTATGCCCAGGTGGTCCCGATGGACGAGATCAACCTGCACTTCACCGGGGATTTCCACGCCATCACCTCGGCGCACAACCTCCTGTCCGCGATGCTCGACAACCACATGCATCACGGCAACACGCTCGGTCTCGACCCACGCCGGATCCTGTGGCCCCGCACGATCGACATGAACGACCGCGCGCTCCGGTCGATCGTGATCAGCCTGGGCGGCATCAACGCCGGGCCGGTGCGCGAGGACCGTTTCGTCATCGTTCCCGGCAGCGAGATCATGGCCATTCTGTGCCTCGCCACCGACCTCCAGGACCTGGAGCAGCGGATCGGCCGGATCATCGTCGGGCTCACGCGGGACCGGAAGCCGGTCACGGCCGCGGAGCTCAAGGCGGCCGGCGCGATGACGCTGCTGCTCAAGGATGCGATCCTGCCCAATCTGGTGCAGACGCTGGAAGGCGGGCCGGCGCTGATCCACGGCGGGCCGTTCGGCAACATCGCCCACGGCTGCAACTCGATCGCCGCCACCCGGCTCGGTCTCGGGCTGGCCGACATCGTGCTGACCGAGGCGGGCTTCGGCGCCGACCTGGGCGCGGAGAAGTTCTTCGACATCAAGTGCCGCTACGGTGGGCTCAACCCCGAGGCGGCGGTCGTGGTCGCGACCGTGCGGGCGCTCAAGATGCACGGCGGCGTGAAGAAGGAAAATCTCGGGACCCCGGATGTCGCCGCGCTCGAGCGCGGACTCGTGAACCTCGAGGCCCACGTCAAGAACGTGATGAAGTTCGGGGTTCCGCCGGTCGTGGCGTTGAACCGCTTCACCTCCGACACCCAGGAGGAGCTGGACGCGGTGCTCGCCGCCTCCCGAGGCTGGGGCGCACGCGCCGCGCTGAGCGAGGTGTGGGCCAGGGGCGGTGCGGGCGGCGAGGCGGTCGCGAACGAGATCCTGGCGGTTCTGGCCGAAGGCAAGAGCCGGTTCCAGCCGCTGTACGACGCAGCCTTGCCCATCAAGAAGAAGATCGAGCGGATCGCGATCGAGATCTACGGCGCCGATGGCGTGGACTTCTCCGCCACCGCCGAGAAGAGCATCGCCCAATGGGAGGCTGCCGGCCTGGGCGCCACGCCGGTTTGCGTGGCCAAGACCCAGTACTCGTTCTCGGACGATCCGACCAAGCTCGGGCGGCCGAAGGGCTTCCGGATTACCATTCGGGATGTCTACCCGTCCGCGGGCGCCGGGTTCGTGGTGGCGCTCGCCGGCGAGGTTATGACGATGCCGGGCCTGTCCAAGACCCCGGCGGCCGAGGCGATCCGGGTCCTTCCGGACGGCACCATCGAGGGCCTCTTCTGATGCACGTGGTGGCAACCAGCGGCGCCCCCAAGGCGATCGGGCCGTACAGCCAGGGCATGATCGCCCACGGCTTCGTGTTCACCGCGGGCCAGATCGCACTCGACCCGTCCACCGGCGAGGTGGTGCCCGGCGGCGTTCCTGAGCAGACCACGCGGGTGCTGGAGAACCTGAAAGCGATTCTCGCCGCCGCCGGCTCGGACCTCGACCGGGTCGTGAAGACGACGGTGTTCCTCGCCGATATGGCCGACTTTGCCGCCATGAACGACGTGTACGCCAAGACCTTCGGTGAGCACCGGCCGGCCCGCTCCACCGTCGCCGCGGCGGGGCTGCCGCGCGGGGTTCGAGTAGAGATCGAAGCCGTTGCGACGGTGAGAAGCGAGAAGTAGGCGGTGCGAGGGGCGGGGGCGGATCGGGCCTGGTGGTCCGGCCGGTCTTCAAAACCGCGACGGAGACGCCTTCGGTGGCTCCGGTGGGTTCGATTCCCACACGCTCCCGCCGCCATCGCCCTCCTCTCGTTGGTCGCCCCGTTGCGCTCGCTGGCCGCGCAGGACTCCGTGCTCGTCCGCCCCGACAGCACGCATGCCGACTCCGCGGCGCTGGCCGACACGACCCGGGCCGACACCACCGTCGCCAAGGCCGACACGACCCACGCCGCAGCCACCGACTCCGCCAAGGCCCGGGTCAGCCCCAGCTCGGTGCTCTGGCGGTCCCTCCTGCTGCCGGGCTGGGGGCAGATGCGCCTCGGGCGCAAGCTGACCGCCGGGTTCTTCGTGCTCGCGGAAGGTGTCACCTTGGGGATGTCGCTCAAAGCCAACTCCGATCTCCGCCATCTGCGCCAGATCGGCGCCGACACGGCAACCATCAACGCGCAGTCGCGCAAGCGGGAGGACTGGCTGGTCCTGCTGGGCGTGAACCACTTGCTTGCAGGGCTGGAGGCCTACATCGCGGCGAACCTCTTGGATTTTCCGGCGGAGCTGAGATTCAGACGCGAGCCGGGCGGGTTCGGAGCGTCGCTCCGCATTCCGGTGCGGGTTCCATGACCGAGCCGGCCCGCAATCGCGCGCCGATCGGCGTGTTCGACTCCGGGATCGGCGGCCTCACGGTCGCCCGGGCGATCTACGAGCGTCTGCCGCACGAGTCCACGATCTACTTCGGCGACACCGCTCGCGTGCCCTACGGGCCCAAGTCGCCCGAGACGGTGCGTCGCTACAGTCTGGAGATCCTGCACTGGCTCCTGGGGCAGGGCGTGAAGGCGGTCGTGATCGCGTGCAACACCAGCACCGCCCACGCGCTCGAGGCACTGCGAACGGGGTCGCCGGTGCCGGTCGTGGGCGTGATCGAGCCGGGAGCGCGGGCCGCCGTCGGGGCGTCGCGGGGCGGCGCCATCGGCGTGATCGGCACGGTCGGGACGATCGCGAGCAACGCCTACGCGCGCGCCATCCACGCCATCGCCCCGGCGGCCCGCGTGGAGCAGCTCGCCTGTCCCCTGTTCGTTCCTCTGGTGGAGGAAGGATGGTTCGACCGCCCCGCTACCGGGCTGATCGCGGACGAGTATCTCGAGCCGCTCCGCCGCGCCGGCATCGACACGCTGGTCCTCGGCTGCACCCACTATCCGCTGCTCAAGCCGCTGCTTCAGCGGGTCATGGGGCCGGGCGTCATCCTCATCGACAGCGCCCAGGAGACTGCGGCCGAGCTGGCCCGGGTGCTGGACAGCCGCCATCTCGCCACGCCGGACGCACGGCCTGCCGTGCACCGCTTCGCGGTGAGCGACGACGAGGCTCGCTTCCGCCAGGTGGGTACGCGGTTTATCGGGGAGCGGCTGGACTCGGCGGAAGTGGTGCCGATGGGCTGAACCGCCGCAGCTCGGCGGTCCCCGGGGTGACGACGGCATAGCGGAACCCATCGAACCAGGCGCCGGGATTGACGTAGTGCCGGCCCGGAGCCACCTCGACCGCCGCGGCCCGGTGGGTATGCCCCATGACCACCAGCCCGAGCTCGGCGTCGTCGGCCAGGAGCCTCTCTGCCCAGGCACGCTGGCGGGCGGCGGCCGCATCCACAGCCGGGCCGGACAGGCCGTGCTCGCCGAGCCGGGACGAGAGGTAGTGGACCAGGGGAAACCCGATTCCGGGGTGCAGCGCGCGGTACACCGCCGTCGCCGCGCGGGTCGCCACCAGGCGGTGCAGCGCGCGGCTCCGAGGGCGGGTGTCGGTGACCCCGTCGCCGTGGAGCGCGAGGCCGCGCCGGCCGCCGACCAGGAGCTCGAGCCGCTCTCGCTCCCACCGGATCCCGGCGTCGCGCTCCCAGAACTCGAGGCCCCAGCGGTCGTGGTTGCCGCCGACCATCAGCACGGGCATGCGGCGGCGAAGCGCGACGAGTGCCGCGGCTACCCGGAACGCGTGACGCGGCAGCGCGCTCGCATAGGCGAACCAGAACTCGAACAGGTCGCCGTTGACGAGCAGCGCGTCGCCCAGCGAGGGGACGGCATCGAGGAACTCGAGCAGCGCGGCTTCGACCGAGGGCGGGGCGTAGCCGAGGTGGGCGTCGGAGACGACGACGAGGGTCTCTCCCAGCACGGGCGGAAACATGCCGAGGTCGCGATGAGCGGGCAACCCGAGTCCGGGCCGGTCTCGGAAACGTCGGTGCGGGTGAATTACTCCGAGACCGATCAGATGGGCGTGGTCTATCACGCGCGCTATCTCGTCTGGCTCGACATTGCCCGCTGCGAGCACCTGCGCCTCACCGGGCTCAGCTACCGCGACCTGGAGGCATCTGGACTTCGGCTGGTGGTGGGAGAGGTGGCGATCCGCTATCGACAGCCCGCTCGCTACGACGATCTGATCCTGGTCCGCTGCTGGGTGCGTGAGGTCGCCTCTCGCCGCGTGGTTTTCGGCTACGCCGTCGAGCACGCGGACACCGGCCGCCTGCTCGCCACCGCCACCGTGGCACTCCATCCGCTCGACGCGACGATGACGCTGTGCCGTCTGCCCGACGACGTCGCCCGCCGGCTGCTCGTCGCGCCCGATCCGGTCCGCCTCTGATGCGACTTCTTGCCATGGTGGCGCTGGCCCTCGCGGCCGTTGCGCCCGCCGCGTCGGCGCAGCGGGCCCGGGTGGACACGCTCGCCGGGCTCGTCGCCATGGAAGACGCGCGAGGGCTCGACTCCCTGCTGCTCGCCCGCGCACTCGCATCGCGCGACCCACTCATCCGGCGCATCGCCGCAGTCGCCGGCGGGCGGATCGGCGATCGCCGCGCCACCACGCTCGTGGCGGTCCGGCTCCGGGACCGCAACCCGTCGGTACGGGCCGCGGCCGCATTCGCCCTCGGCTTGCTGCGCGACTCCGCTGGCGTGGGCCCGCTCGTGGACGTCCTCACGGGCGGCGCACCGCTCGACTCCGCGACCGCAGCCGAAGCCGCGACCTCCCTCGTCCGGATCGGCGGACGGCGTGCCCCGGCGGTGATTGCCGAGCTCCTGGATCGCGAGATCACCGTCCCCGGCGGGCGGCGGGCCGCGCGGGCCGCGGCGTTGCTGGAGTCCTGGCGTCTGGGCAAGGACGCGCCCGTCGCCGCGCTGAGGCGCTATGCTGCCGATTCGACTCCGACGCTCCGCTGGGCCGCGGTGTTCTCGCTCTCCCGGCTCCGGCCGCTCGAGGCCGCACCAGATCTCGTCACGGCGGCGGCCGACCCGCTGCCGGAGACCCGGAGCTTCGCGGTCCGTGCATTGACGAAAACCTACGCCGAGAAGGCGGGACTCCGCGCTGCCGAGGTGACGGATCGACTCGCTCGGGCCACCGGCGACCCGGACCCCGGCGTGCGCATCAACGCGCTGGCCGCCCTCGCCACGTTTCGAGATTCCACGCTGGCACCGATCGCCGTGGCACGCCTCGAAGACAGCGTAGTGAACGTCCGGGTTCAGGCTGCGGCCGCGCTCGGGATGCTCGGCGGCGCGCAGGCGTCGGGGCGGCTGGCGGCGCTGGCCGGAGACGGCGATGCGCCCTGGGCCGTGCGACGGATTGCGCTCGTCGCCCTTGCCCTGATCGACGCAGGCGCTTTCGAGCGGAGCGCGGCAGGGTGGCGGCAGAGTCGGGACTGGCGCGATCGGGCGGCGGCGGCCGAAGGATGGGTCGCCGCCGGGAGAGGGACGGCCCCGTTCTGGCTCGAGGACCCCGACGGCCGGGTGATCGCGGCCGCGCTCCAGGCGTGGTCCGACGCCGTGCCCGGACCCGACTCGGCGCTCCGTGCGGTGGCCCGGCCGCTGGTCTCGCATCCGGACGCGGCTGTGCGGAGTCTCGCGGCCGACGCGCTGGCGCGCGCGCCCGATCCGCGCGACGTGTCCGCGCTCGCTCGGATGTTCGCGACGACCGGGCAGGATTCCTTCCCCAACGCGGCGATGTCCGCGCTCAAGACGCTCGCCGCCATCGCCGCGGCGAGTGACTCCGGTCGGAGCGTCGTGGAGCGGGAGTTCCTCGACCAGGTCTCCCGCCCGGACGACTACCAGCTCCGGCTCTGGGCCGAGCAGGGCTGGCCCGCCGCCGCGTCCCGCTGGGGCCCGGCGTTCCCGGTCGCCACTGGACGAACTGTCGGCGACTACCGCGTCATCGTTCGCCGCCGGCTCCTCGGCCGCCCCGCCGAGCGTCGCCCCCGCGTCCTCTTCATCACCGCCGGGAGCGAGCCCCTCGAAGTGGAGCTGCTGGGGTCGGACGCGCCGCTTACCGTCGAACATTTCCTCGCTCTGGTGGACCGCCGCTTTTTCGACGGCAACCGCTGGCACCGTGTCGTCCCCAACTTCGTGGTGCAGGACGGCGATCCACGGGGCGACGGCTGGGGCGGGCCGCCCGGGGCGATCCGCGACGAAATCAACCCGGTTCGGTATCGGCTCCCGGTGCTCGGCATGGCACTCGACGGTCCCGACAGCGGCAACAGCCAATGGTTCATCAACCTGAGCTCGCAGCCGCATCTCGACGGCACCTACACCGTCTTCGGCAGGGTCGTCGTGGGCGCGACTGCGCGCGGTCTGGGCCGGATCACCCAGGGGGATAGCATCGTCACTATCCGACGGGTTCGCTAAGGCCATGCCTTGAGTCGGCTTGTGCGGGTCTGTGCGCCCAGGGTACTTTCGCACTCGACTCGAGCCCCGGCGGCTTCCTTCCACGTTGTGGTGCGCTAACCCCTGATGGCACAACGGTTCCGGCTTTACCGCCTCGGCGCGGTCGCCTATCTTGCCAGCGTCGTCGCGGGATGCGGCTCGGCGCCGGGTCCGCTCGTGCCGGTGGCGGCCGGCCCGGTCTCGCAGGAGCAGGTCGCGAGCTGGGTTCGCGCCACCCAACCGGCTGACCGTCGGCTCTTGCGGTTCAAGTGGCTCTTCCGCGACGAGCGGTCCAGCGCGGGTGGCCGGGGCAGCGCGCGGATCGCGCCGCCGGATTCGCTCCGGTTCGACGTCGCCGGACCGTTCGGGAGCAACCCCGCCGCCGCCGCTGTAGTCGGCGATTCGGCGCTCTGGGTCCAGCCGGAGGACGCGATCAAGAAGTTGGTGCCCAGCTATCCCCTCATGTGGGCGCTGCTGGGTGTCGCGCGGATGCCCGACTCGGCCGCGGCGCTGCGGGGCCTCTCGGCCGGCAATACGATCGTGTGGCAGGCGGCGGTCGGCGCCGACACGCTGGAGTACGTCTGGACCCACGGCAGTCCCGCCAAGCTCGTGGCCGAGGTCCGCCAGGCGGGCAAGCTCGTCGGCCGGGCCGAGACCCAACTCGGCGCCGACGGATCGCCCCAGACGTCGCGCCTCACGGTGCCGTCGGTCCCGGCCCGGCTCGATCTCACGTTTCTCTCGAGCGCGCGGAGCGCCCCGTTTGCGCCGGATACCTGGCAGCCTCGTCAGCAGCATTAGCGCGCTTGCGCTCGGCGCGTGCTTCTACGGCTTCGCCGGCGGCGGCCTGCCGCCGGGGATCAAGACGGTGGCGATCCTGCCGTTTGACAATCTCACGCCGGAGCCCACGCTGACGCAGGAGGTCCAGACGGCGGTTCGCACGGCGGTCGAGGGACGGCTCGGCTTGCGCGAGGCGGGAGAGGCGTCGGCGGACGCGGTCGTGCGGGGCACGATCACCCGCTACGAACCCGATCTGCCGGTCGCATATCAGGGCACCCAGACCAACCAGGTGAACGTGACGAAGCGCCTGGTGCAGATCACCGTCACGGTCGAGATCACCAATCGCCACACCGGCAAGCCGCTGTGGCAGCGGTCCGGTCTTTCGCTCCAGGGCGACTATGATCCGGGGCAGGAACCGGCCGGCCGGCAGAAGGCCTACGATCTCCTGGTGACGAACATCGTCGAAGGAGCACAATCCCAATGGTGAGCTCCTCCCGCGGCACCCGAGGTGGGAGCACCCTCGGATGCCTCGTCTCGCTTCTCGTCTTCGTCGCGGCCCTGTACTACGGCGTCCACGTCGGCGAGGTCTTCTGGCGCTACTACCAGCTCCTCGACGAGATGAAGGTGAACGCCCGGCTCGCCCCCAACCTGGCCGATGACGTGATCCAACGCCGGCTCCAGGCCAAGGTGCAGGAAGTCTTCGGCGACGATCGCCACATGACCTTCCGGATCACCCGCGGCGGCCCGACGCGGAGCATCACGATCCAGACCCAGTACCGCGACAGCGTGAGCCTGCCGCTGTTCAAGCGCACCTTCGAGCTCAAGCCGCAGGCCGAAGAGCCGATCTGACCGCGAACCCCGCTCCCGTGCCGCGCCCCGACGGACGTCCCAACGACCAGCTCCGCCCGCTCGTGCTGGAGCGAGCGGCCAACCCCTACGCCGAAGGCTCGTGCCTGATCCGGATGGGCGGCACGCTGGTCCACTGCACGGCGACGGTGGAGCAGGGAGTACCCGGCTTCAAGAAGGGGAGTGGGGAGGGGTGGGTCACCGGCGAGTACGCCATGCTGCCGCGCGCCACGCTCGAGCGCACTCCCCGCGAACGGAATGGCCCCGGCGGCCGCACCCAGGAGATTCAGCGGCTGATCGGGCGCTCGCTTCGCGCCGCGATGGCCACGATGGCCTTCGGGGAGTACACCATCCGGGTGGACTGTGACGTGCTCCAGGCCGACGGCGGCACCCGTACCGCCAGCATCACCGGGGGGTGCGTCGCGCTGGCGGACGCGTGCCGCTGGCTGGCCGAGAAAACCGGGATCCCCTCGCCCTTCGGTCGGCTCGTGGCCGCGGTGTCGGTCGGCATCGTCGCGGGAGAGATCCGGCTGGACCTCGCGTACCTCGAGGATCGCGACGCCGGCGTAGACGCCAACATCGTGATGTTGGAGCCGGGACGGTTCGTCGAGGTCCAGGGCACCGGCGAGCGCGGCAGCTTCAGTCGTGCCGAGCTGACCTCCCTCGTCGATCTCGCCGAGCGCGGGTGCGCCGAGCTGTTCGCCGCCCAACGGCGGACGCTCGGCTGGTGACGCTGCTCGTCGCTACCCGGAGCCCGGGCAAGCAGCGGGAGGTGCGCCGCTTGCTCGCGTCCGCCGGATTTCCGATCGTCTTTCCGGATGAGGCCGGGGTCAGCGCCGACCCGGCCGAAGACCATCTCGAGCTGCACGACACCTTCGAGGCCAACGCCCGGGCCAAGGCGGAGTACTTCGCCCGCCGGACCGGACTCTCGACCGTGGCCGACGACTCGGGTCTCGAGGTCCTGGCCCTCGGCGGCCTTCCCGGCGTCCGCTCCAAGCGGTGGGCGGGATCCGCCGCCACGGGGAGGGAGCTGGACCGGGCCAACAACGCCGAGCTGCTCCGCTGCCTGGCCGGCGCGCCGCCTGCCCGCCGCCGGGCGCGCTACCGCTGCGTGCTGGCCTATCTCGGGCGGCCCGAGGCTGTGCCGGACATCTTCGAGGGCGAGTGCGCCGGGACCATTCTGGAGGCGCCCCGGGGCGACGGCGGGTTTGGCTACGATCCGCTCTTTTTGTCGGACGACCTGCGTCGCACTTTCGCCGAGGCGGGAGACGCGGAAAAGGAAGGGGCGAGCCACCGGGGCCGGGCCTTCCGGGCGCTGCTGGCGCAGCTGGCGACGGGCGCGGGTTGACGCATCAACAGTTATTGATATATTACCGCGCATGGCCACTCGAACCCGACTGGATGTCACCCGCGCTGCCCGGCTCTTCCACGCGCTCTCCGACGAGACCCGGCTCCGGATTCTGGCGCGGCTCCGCCGCGGGGAGCGCTGCGTCTGCGAGCTTACGGACGCGTTGGACGCGGCGCAGTCGCGCCTCTCCTTTCATCTTCGGATTCTGAAGGACGCGGGTCTCGTCACCGACCGGCGAGAGGGGCGATGGAGCTATTACTCCGGCAATCCAGATACGCTGCGCGAGGCGGCGGAGCTGGCGGGCGCGTTCGTGCCTGAAGCCGACCATGCGTCTCAGGGCGCCGCGTGTCGGTGAGCGGCGCCGGGTTTTGTCTTAACCATCAACCAAACTTGATCAGCGAGATGCAGCCATGAACGAGGACGAGCTGAAGGCGACGGTGCAGGAGCGGTACGGGCGGGCGGCACTCCGGGTGGTATCCGGCGCCAAGAGCTCTTGCTGTGGGGCAGGCGAGGCCTCGCTTGACGACCCGATCACCGCCAACCTGTACTCGGCGGCGCAGGCGGCCTGTCTCCCCGAGACGGCGGTGCTCGCCTCCCTGGGATGCGGCAATCCCACGGCGCTCGCCGAGCTGCGGGAGGGTGAGACCGTGCTCGATCTCGGCTCCGGCGGCGGCATCGACGTGCTTCTGTCCGCCCGTCGGGTGGGTCCCACGGGCAAGGCCTACGGCCTGGACCTGACCGACGAGATGCTGGCGTTGGCGCGCGACAACCAGCGCAAGGCCGGCGTCGCAAACGTCGAGTTTCTCAAGGGGGAGATCGAGCGGATCCCGCTTCCCGACTCGGCGGTGGACGTGATCATCTCGAACTGCGTCATCAACCTGAGCGCCGACAAGCGGAAGGTGCTGGCGGAGGCCTTCCGGGTGCTCAAGCCGGGCGGGCGGTTTGCGGTCTCCGATGTGGTCCTCCGCGGCACGATGCCGGCCGAGGTGGCGCGGAGCATGGAGCTGTGGGTCGGGTGCGTCGCGGGCGCACTCGAGGAGGAGGAGTACGTGCGCCTTCTGCGGGCGGCCGGGTTCGAGGACGTGGGTGTCGAGCCGACTCGGATCTATCAATTCGCCGATGCGCAGGCATTTCTCGCCGGGGCCGGCCTCGATAGCGAGGTCCTGGCGCGGGAGATCAGCGGGCGCGTGATGGGGGCGTTCATCCGGGCCCGCAAGCCGAGCGCCCCGACGGCGTGAGCGCCGACTCGGGCGCCGCGACGGTTCGGCCGGCCCGGGCCGCTGACTATCCCGCCGTAGTCGGGCTGCTCGAGGCGGCCCGCCTCCCCACAGCCGGCCTGTCGCCGTCGCTCGGCGACTTCCTGGTGGCGGGCGTGGGTGATTCCCTCGTTGGTGCCGTGGGCCTCGAGGTGTACGGCGGCGCGGCGCTGTTGCGGTCGGCGGTCGTGGCGCCAGAGGAGCGGGGCCACGGGCTGGGGGCGGTCCTGCTCGAGCGACTGCTCCAGCATGCCCGCAACCGCGGCGTCCGAGACCTCTATCTTCTCACGACGACGGCCGAGGGCTGGTTCCCCCGCTTCGGCTTCGCCCGCATCGGGCGGGAGACGGTGCCGGCGGCGCTGCATGCGTCGGCCGAATTCAAGGGGGCCTGCCCGGACTCCGCGGTCGCGATGCACGCGTCCCTCGGCTGAGGCCGACTGCGCCGGTCGGCCCGGGTTGGTCGGCGGTCTGCACCGGCGCCCTCTCCGCATCCACGCGCGAGGGCGCTAGCTTGGTGGGGCAACGCAGTGCGGGGTGTGGCGCAGTCCGGTAGCGCGCCTGCTTTGGGAGCGCAGTCCGGGGTGCCACACCCCGCCGCTTTTCCGGTTCCTCAGAGGGAAAACCCGCCATCCGTGCGGGCGCGCTCCGCCGCCATCCGCACCGTTTGCGGGCCCATCTTATAGCAGATCTTATAGCAGCCGGCATCGGTGATGGGCGATGACAGCTAGGCAGCTCTCGGAAGACGACCTCTACCGTGGCGTGGCGCTCGCCATTGAGCCCGGCGCCGAGGCGCCGGGTCCGGGGACTGCCCGCGCCGGCCCGCCCTGGGCGTTCGTGCTGCTGGTCCACGGCCTGGGCGATCACTCCGGACGCTTCGAGCACGTCGGAGACCAGCTGGCGGCGGCGGGGCTGGAGGTCTACGCCTACGACCTGCGGGGGAACGGGGGGTCCGGCGGCCGGCGCGGAC
>JBGQIW010000070.1:0-14873 GCA_041498715.1 Gemmatimonadota bacterium
AGGGGAACCGGTGGCAGCTTCGCTGGTCCCGATGAGAGGTGCGCATGAGCGAGCCGTTGCAGCCGATCCAGATCCCCCTCACGCCGGAGCAGCAGGCGATGATCCGTCGCCTGTCCGGCCAGCACGCCGAGATCCTCGAGATCACGCCCGACGCCGGCGAGCCTTCCGGCGGCTCGGGGCAGTCCCTGCGGTTCCGCTGGCGGCTGTCGACCGCAACCGGCATTCCGCGCCGGCAATGGGTGGGTGACGACCCGGAAACCAAAACCGGCGGCTGAGCCCGGCGCGCAGGCGTCACGCGGCTGTTACGTCGCGCTCCGGTATTACCGGTGTCACCCTCCGCGAGAGCCTCCTGCACTTCCCCTGGAACCCCGCAACCACCCTCGGCCGGCCCGGCGAATACGCAATCGGCCGAGGCGTCTGGCAGCCACGCACTGCGGACGGGCCCTTTCTCTTCGCCTTTCAGGGCTGGATCCTCGCCCGCACTTCCCGTCCGGCACCGAGCGATTCGCCCGAGGAGCGGTGGCTGACGATCGTCGGCGTCTATCTCACGACCCGCCGCCGGCTGGTCACGGTGGTCGAGCTGGGCCGGGACGTTGCGCTCCCGCCGGTGCGACCACTGGTCCTCGCGGCCGACATCCACGCCGGCTGGCCGGGCGCCAAGGCATGGCTCGGCGTGGGAGGCCGCGTGCTTCCCCGATTGGAGGGCGTGCCCCATCTGCGCGACGCACTCGATGTCACGCTGGACGACGCGGTGGAGCGGGTCGAAACGTGGATGCGCGAGGCGGGCTGGGGCCGGGATTACGCCTGACGCGACGCGGCCCGGCGGGGCGACAGCCGCACCAGCTGCGGGCGCACGCATTCCGCCAGATCCCGGCACTCGCAGTGCAGCAGTGACTCCAGCAAGCGCTGCATCCGCTCCGCGCGCTCGATGAGCGCGTTGACCTCGCGCAGCTTTCGCTCCGCCAGCGCGTGCCAGCGGCGGGAGGCGGGCGTCTCGGGCTCGAAGCCGTGCAGCAGCCGGCGGATCTCCGCCAGCGTGAACCCGGCGTCCCCCGCGAGCCGCACGATCCGCAGCGCGTCGAAGACCTGGTCGTCATACGCCCGCCGTCCGCTCCTGCGGCGCGGGGCGTCGATGAGCCCGACGCTCTCGTAATACCGGAGCGCCGACGCACTGACTCCGGCCTGCCGGGCCACCTGTCCGATCGTCAGATTCGCCTCGCCCGCCACCGGTCCCCCTTGACCTCGAGCACGCTTGAAGACGTAGCGTGCCTCCGCCCGTTGCACATCCCACGGTTACGGAGGTACCGATGAAGCCGAAATTCACCTCCATCCCAACCGCAGCAGCCCGACTTCAGCCCGAGGCGGCCCCGGCGTGCGGCCAGAGCGATTCCACCACCCTTGGCATCTTGGTCGCCGCCTCCCCGGTGACGAGCGGTTGGCCCGCCGCACACCAGGCGGACGTCCCGCCGGCCGCGGTCACGACATCGTCGAAGCCGGCTTGCTTGAGGAACTGCGCCGCCCGCAGCGAGCGCATCCCCAGCTGGCAGATCAGGATCAGCCGCCGGTCGTGGGGCAGCTCCTCGAGCCGGGAGGCGAGATCGGCCTGGGGAATGTTGATCGCTCCCGCCACGTGGCCGTGCACGTACTCCTCCGGCTCCCGCACGTCCACCAGGACCGCCCGGCCGTCGCCGGTGCGGAGCACCTCCACGCCGACCGCGTCCACCGGCGGCCCGGACGTGAGCATGGCCCACGGCATGTCTGCCGCGCCGCGGTTGGTCGCCTCGATCGCGGTCATATTGAGCGGCCGCGCGGGCATGCCGCTGCCGATGGCAGAAACGAAAGCGTCGTGCTCGAGGCCGAGCGTCTGGTTGAAGCGTCGCTCGAACCCGATCGTGGTGCTGGGCCGGCCGCACATCCCCTTGCCGCACGGCCCCTCGAAGTGCCCCGGGAACACGGCGACCCAGTCCGGCAGCTGCAGCAGCCGGGCCATGCTCCGGAACTGTGCCTCGGCGTCCCCCCCGCCGAAATCTGGCCGGCCCACGTCGCCCACGAGCAGGGAGTCGGCCGTGAGCACCATCGAGGGCTCGGGGCTCCGAGGCGGATTGACGACGAGCAACGAGATCAGCTCCGGCCGGTGCCCGGGCGTGTGCACCACCCGGAGGCGGAGCTGACCCAGCGTCAGCTCCTCGTCGTCCCGGAGCGGGCGGAAGGGATACGTTACCCGCGCCGACTGGTGCAGGCACAGGTCGGCACCCGGGTGCGCGGCCACAAGCCGCCGCGCGCCCGAGACGTGATCCGCGTGCACGTGGGTGTCGATCGCGTAGCGGAGTCGGAAGCCGCGCTCCGCCAGCAGAGCCTCGTACTGGCTCGTCTCGAGGGAGGGGTCGACGACCGCGGCCTCGTGCGACTGGCGCGAGCCGATGAGGTACGAGGCGCAACCGCAGCGCTCGTCGAGTATCTGCTTGAAGTACATGATCCGATCCGGTGGTCGCTTAGGGGGTGACCTCGTACCGCATCTGCATGCCCATCTTCATGTGGTTCGAGACGTGGCAGTGGAACAGCCACACGCCCGGGTTGTCCGGGACCATATCCGCCACCACCATGCCCATCGGCAGCAGTGCCGTCGCGTCGGTGCGCATATGCTGGACCTCGACCGTGTTGCCGTGCCAATGCGGGGAATGGATCTCGAACCCGGTCGCAGCCATCAGGTACCAGCGCACCCGCTCGCCGGCGCGCATCGTCAGCACGGGTCCGTTGCCATAGAGAAACCCGTTGAGAGTCTCTTTGAAGTTGAACTGGCCCTCCGGCGGCGGCACGACCTGCGGCACGCCGAAGGCCGGCTCGACGTGCACGCCGGCTGGGTCCTTCATGTACGCCTTGACGTTGTGCTCGAGGTAGCGGCTCGCATTCTCATCCATCTCGTAGAATGCGACCACGAACTCGCGGTCCACGTCCTTGGGCGTTCCGTCCGCCTTCGCCATCCCGCGCGCGGTGACGAGGATCGGACCCATGAGGCCGGAGCTGATGTCCTGGTCCTCGTGCACGTGCGAGTGGTACATCCACAGGATCGAGCTGCCGTCGTGCATCGCCGGCCCGGCGCGCTCGGGCACCGGCCAGAGGTACAGGTGCATCCCGCCGGTCGGCACGCCGGCCTTGTCCGGGCTGGTGGAGTTGTCCGCGTAGCCGGCACCCTCGGAGTCCTTGGCGTAGAGGAGCCCGTGGGGGTGCATGCTGACCGGGAAACGAGTGTTGTTGCGGAAGACGACCCGGATGGTGTCGCCCACCTGCCCGCGGAGCAGCGGTCCGAGCAGGCCGAGATGCTCCCAGGCCGCCGGGCGGGGCTTGAGGTTGGTGAAGCTCGAGTCGGTGTACTCGCGGTAGATCGCCTTCATCGCGACCTTGCCGACCGAATGGGCCTGCGCCTCGACGAACGGGCGCTCGACGTCGTCGAAGGGGCGGCCGCCGATCTGGTTGGAGCCGCTGGGCGCGAAGTCCCAGTTCACCTCGTCGGCGGCGATGTAATACGTATGGGTTCGGGCGGGCGGAGCCCGTCGCACGGTCGCGTAGCCGCCGATCAGGAATGGCGTAGCGAGCAGCGCGGCCAGAACGGCCGGTCTGTACCGTGGGCGCATGGGGACCTGACCAGTTGGGAGGGCTGGAAAGGAAATACCCAGCCGTTCGGGGAGAGTCAATCGCGCCGCTCCGTGACAACCCGGCCGGCATACGACCTGCTGCGCCTCGGGATCGATTTGCGGGGACCGGGGCCTCAGGCCGTTTCCGGCCGCCGGGGCCGGGGTATTTGACGTCTGGCCGCAACACTCGCTGTGCCGCCGCCACAAGCGCGGGAGGTCGGTTGCCGGAGACACGTTCGGATCCGCCGCGTCGAGCCTCTCGTGGGCGTCGCCTCGGTGCACCCCCGGTCGGGGGGGCAGCCGCGGCCACGTCCGCCGAACGCGTTCTCCGGGTGCTGAGCTCGAGCAAGTACCGGAAAGGCAGCCTCGAGCAAATGGACCTCGCCCGGTGCCGGGGATCCCTCCTTGCGACTCTGCACCGATGCACGCGGGTGGGAGCGCCGGTTCGGATCACCTTGATGGCGTTCCCGTTCAAGGTCCCCAATCCTGCCAAGGTGGGACCGCGCGTCCTGCCCGATCTCGCGGAGCTCGTCGCCATCCAACGGTTCCGCGCGCTCGGCAGCGCCATCGCCGAGGTATATCCCCCGGGGCTGCACCTCGAGATCATCCATGACGGCGTGCTGATCGCCGACGTGTTCGACGTCGGATTGGACGAGGTGCGCACCTATGAGGCGTACTTCGGCCGGCTTCTGCGGATGGCCGGGGCCGAGTCCCGGATCCGCTGCCACGACTTCGAGGACATGCAGCGGCGAGCCGGGCTCGATCCGACGGACGCAATCGACGAGCTTCGCGAAGAGGCCGGGCGCTGGTGGCGTACGACGCGCGGAACGCCGGCTTGGCGGGCGGCCTTCCGGGGGACCTGCGGCATGCTGCGGCTTCGCGACCTCCCCGAGTCAGTGGCCGGTCAGGTCCTTCGTGCAGCGAGCACCGGCTTCCTCCCATCGGAGTATGCCTCTCTGGAGCAGCGGGTTCACGAGGCCATGATCGCGTACCGGGTCAAGAACGCGATCATTCACCGCTTCGATCCTCGGGCCGCCGCGTTTCCGGACGCCATTCACGCCACGACCCGGGTTCAGCGTGGCCGGCTTGCCCTCTGGCTGGTGCACCGCGGCAGCAGCCTGCTCCCCTGGCACGGCGTGGGGGCCATAGACGGAAGCGGGCGGGCGCGGGTGATGCTGGCCGAGCAGGTCACGGCGCACCCGGACATGCAGGGAGTGAACCTTCCCGGGGAGGACACGCCCTTCTATTACGCGCTCTCGAACCGGTGGCTCGACCTCGGCGCCGTGCGTCCGGCGTGACCCAGCACCCCCGCCAACCGAAGCGCATCCTCTTCGTCAGCACCGTGGCCGATCTGTATGGCGGCGAGCGCTCCTTGCTCGACGTCGTGCAGCACCTGAGTCCGGCGTGGCAGCCCCGGTTCGTCGTGCCCGGACCCGGACGCTTTGAGCAGGCGCTGCGCGAGTGCGGGCACGCGGTGGATGAGATCGCCGTGCCCATGGGTATCGGTCGTGGCGAGCTGCGGGAGCTGCCCACCGTGCTGCACCTCGCCCGCTCGATACGACACTCCCGCGCCGATCTCGTGCATCTGAACCTGCACTTTGCGTGGCCGATCGTATCGGCGGCCTGCCTGGTGGCGCGAGTCCCGCTCGTGATCCACGTGCGCAACATGATGAGCGGCGGGCGCGGGCGTCTGGAGCGGTGGCTGTTTCGACGCGCCGCCGCGGTGATCTGCATCAGCGACGCGGTCAAGCAGCGGCTGCTCGAGGTCCAGGAACTGGCGTCCCCCAAGCGGGCGGCCAGAATTCGGATAATCCCCGACGGTCGCGTCCTCGCCCGCTATCAGACCGGCGACGGCGGGCGGGTACGACGGGAGCTCGGCATTTCGCCGGAGGCACCGCTGGTGGGCATGGTGGCCCGCCTCGAGCCCATGAAGGGACAGGATCTGTTCCTCCGAGCGGCCGCTACCGTGGCGCAGCGGCTGCCGGAGGCTCGATTCCTCGTCGTCGGCGACACCATGGGCGGGCTCCACGGCGACTACGTCCGGCAACTGGAGGATCTGGCCCGGCACCCGGCTCTGGCGGGCCGAGTGGCCTTTCTGGGCTTCCGCGATGACGTGGCCGACGTGCTCGCCGCACTCGATTGCTTCGTCCATCCCAGCCGGCGCGGCGCGTTCGTGAGCGTGCTCATCGAATCCATGGCGGCCGGTGTACCGATCGTCGCATCGGACATCGACGGCATTCCGGAGTGTGTCGGGCGGGCCGGCGCCGCCGAGCTGGTGGCGGAGCTTGATCCGGACGCCTTCGCCGAGGCCGTCTGCCGGGTGCTGACGAACAAAGAGCGCGCGGCAGCCATGCGCGCGATAGGGCGGGACCGTGCCCAGCGGCTCTATGACGCTGGACCGCTCGCCCAGCGGACCGAGGAGGTGTTCGCCGAATGCCTCGCGCAGGGACGGCCGGCCGGATAGGGCAGCCGCCTGCGGTCCCAGTCCTTCCGCTTCTCGGTCAACCGACGTAGCGTCCTCTGCAATCCACTGCGCCAGCCAACTTTACGGGGACCCGGGATGCGCCAACCCCTGGTTTTCGGAGTCTATTTCGCGATCCTTGCCGCCGCCTCTTCCACCTCGGTGGCGGCGGCCGCGCCCGCGCCCGCCGGCGACACGCTCCGGGTGGTCGTGGCCGACACAGCCGGACGGGCGCTCGAGGGGGCGTTGGTCACGATCGCGGAGCTGGACCGTGCCCGCGCGACCGATGCCGCCGGTCTCGCCCTCTTCCCCGATCTTCCCGCGGCGCGCTACACCGTCGTCGTACGGGCGGCGGGCTACGGACCGGCCGTGCGCGCGGTGTCGGTCACCGGCCCGACCACGCTCCGCATCTCGCTCGAGCCGTCGGCCCTCCGCCTGGAGGCGGTGACGGTCACGGCCACCCGGCGCGCCATCGACCCCATGGCGTCCCCGCTCCCAACCGAAGCCCTGGCCGGCGAGCGACTCCGGCAGGACGAGACCGTCTCGCTGGCGCAGACCCTCGACGGCCTGGCCGGCGTTCGGACGCTGAGCACCGGCGAGCAGGTCGGCAAGCCGATCATCCGGGGTCTCAGCGGGCCGCGGGTGCTCACGCTGGACGACGGGCTCCGGCTGGAGGACTACTCCTGGAGTGACGAGGACGGCCCGTCGGTGGATCCGCTGCTGGCTCGACGCATCGAGGTGATCCGCGGGCCGGCGAGCGTACTCTACGGATCGGACGCGATCGGCGGGGTGATCAACGTGATCCCCGACGAGGTCCCGGATGCCCGGGGCCGGCCCGGCTTCGTGCGGGGAGAGGCCGAGGTCTCGGGTGCCACCAACAACGGGGAGATCGGCGGTCCGATCCGCCTGGAAGGGGCCTCAGGCGCCTTCGGCTGGCGCGCGGTTGCCATCGGCCGGACCGCGGGCGACTACCACACGCCGACGGGCAACGACTCGACCCCCACCGGCCAGCTCTACAACACCGGCTATCACTCGATCAACGGCGAGCTGGCGCTTGGCCTCCACGGCGCGAGCGCCGACGGCACCGTCCGCTACGAGCACTACGGCGGGCGGTTCGGGTTGCTCGACGGTCCCCCGGTTCCCAGCGACGACTCGCTCGGCCCGCTGCGGAAGCTCTCGGATGACCGGGTTCAGGCCTCGACCAACTGGGTGCTCGGGCCCGCGCTCCGGCTCGAGACCAGGAGCCAGTGGCAGCGCCATTCGCTGATCGAGGCGGTGGACCAGAGCCAAGTGGGAACCGAGGCGCCGACCTTCGAGCTGCTGCTCAACACGGTCACCACGGACGTCCTGCTGCACCACGCCCTGGGCGAGCGGATCTCCGGCACGATCGGCGTTTCGGGCCTCTATCAAAGCAACGAATCGGAGGGCCAATTTCCTCTGGTGCCCGGCGCACGCACGTCGGCCGGGGGGATCTTCGCATTCGAGCAGGCCACCCTCGGCCGCTGGAGCGTGCTGCTGGGCGCCCGTGGGGATGTCCGCCACATCAGCGCCGACGCGAACTCCACGCTCCGGCTCGCCGCACAGACCCGAACGCTCTCCGCCTTCAGCGGTGACCTGGGCGCCGTCTTCCGCCCGGTCGAGGGGCTGGCGATCAGCGGGAACGTGGGTCGCGCCTTCCGGGCGCCGACTCTGTTCGAGCTGTTCACCAACGGACCGCACCTGGGCGAGGACCGCTACGAAGTGGGCCTGCCGAATGCGCGGCCCGAGCTCAGCTTCAACACCGACCTAATGGTCCGCTGGCAGGCCGGGCGCGTGAGCGGGCAGGTGGCCGGCTACCGCAACCAGATCGACAACTACCTGTTCGTCCAGCCGACCGACTCCCAGGTTACGGTCGCGCTGGAAGAGGGCGACACCGCCTCGCTCCCGCTCTACCAGTTCACCCAGACGGCGCGCGCGGTGCTCTGGGGCCTCGACGTTGCGGCCGAGGTGGAGGCCCTGCCCTTCCTCACGCTCCGAGGCCGGTTCGACTTTGTGCGCGGCACCAACGAGCAGACCGGTGAGCCGCTTCCGCTGATGCCGCCGCCCCGCGGCGATCTCGAGGCGGAGCTGCACACCCTCGGACCCCCGGCGTCCGGGCCGGCCCGTGGGTCAGGCCGCGCGTACCTGAACGTGGGCGCCGAGCTGGTGGCGCGGCAGGACCGGCTCGGCCCCTTCGATACCCCGACCGGCGGGTACGCCCTGCTCAACCTGGGTGCCGGGCTCGCGCGGGAGCTTTTGGGCCGTGAATTCGCACTGGATGTGCGGGTCCGCAACGTCGCCGACGCCCGCTACACCGACTTTCTGAGCCGGTACAAGCTGTTCGCCTACGGCCAGGGACGGAACGTGATCTTCCGGGGAAGCATGCGGTTCTGATAGTCAGACGCACAGCGGATAGGCCGGGTTGTAGACCGCCGAAAGAAGGTGCGCCCGCAAGGTGAGATCTGCAGCGGCTTGCAGCGCGGGTCTCGGCACTGCGGGGCGAAACGCGAGGCTGCAGCCGGGGTCGTCCGCCGAGGCACGCGGGTGGCATCGGGATAATCGGCCCTGCGACGCCCGCTTAGGGCTGCGGCCCTGCGGCCGGTACGACAAATGCGGCCCCAGCCGGTTTGCGAGAGGTACCCCCGAACACCCACGGAACCTCCATGCCGAAGACCCCTCCCGGCCGGCGGCCGGACCCGATGGCGCGCGAAGTCGATCGCCTGCTCACCCGGCTCGCCCAGATCGGCCCGCAGGCTCATGCCAATGGAGCCGCGCACGCGACCGCGCCGGTCGGGGGCAAGGTCACGCCCACGAAATTCGTCGGCATCGCGTCGTCGGAGGCAACACCGACGCGCAGTCGGCTCCTGGCCCTTTGGGCCCGGGTGCTTCTGGGCGCTACGCTCGGCGTGGTCATGACGCAGTGGCCCTACCCCCATTCCTGCGACCTGCCCCTGCTCGGCTACCTCGGCGCCGTCACGACGGTCATCCTCGCAGGGTCGTGGCTCGCGTTCGCGTCCTGGCGCCTCCGGAGCGGGCCGGCGCACATTCTGTCGCTCATCCTGGTCTACTGGGGGATCGTGCTGGCCGCCGAGCAGGTGCTCCCGCGGATCGGCTACGCGGCAGACGGGGCGAGCTGGCGGTGCGCGGCCCCATCCCCTCGACACATCAAGGCATCTTGATATATTCTCCTCGGCCATCAGCGAGCCGAGGAGCCTCATGACGACGCCGACCAATCGCCCACTGCGGGTGCTCTTTCTGTGCACGGGCAACAGCGCCCGGAGCCAGATTGCTCAGACGATCCTCACCCGGGTTGGAGGCGGCCGCTTCCTGGCCGAGAGCGCCGGATCGCGTCCGGCGGCCCGGGTGAATCCCCTCGCGATCGAGACCCTGGAACGGCATGGATACTTCTGGACCGGCCACCCCCCGCGCGGGTTCGAGGGCGTGGAAGGCCAGGATTGGGACTTCGTGATCACGGTGTGCGATCGGGCGAAGGAAGCCTGCCCGATCTTCCCGGGCCAGCCGGTGATTGCCCACTGGGGCATGCCCGACCCGACCGAGGCCGTGGGCACCGACGAGGCGAAGCGCCGCGCCTTCGATGATGCGCTGCTGGTGATCCGCCGCCGCCTGGACCTGTTAGTGAGCCTGCCGATCGACAAGCTCACCCGCCTGGCATTGGAGAAACGCGTCCGCGGCATCGGCGACATCGGCGGCTTAGTCGGCGCTGTTCGGGAGCCGGCGCGTCCCTTAGCCGCGGAGCACCCCCCGTAGCGCCGACTGACCCGCATACCAGCCGCACAACCCGTGGACCCCGGCGCCCGGAGGAGTGGACGACGAGCACAGGAGGACCGCAGGGTCCGGCGTGCGGTAGGGGTCCGGTCGCCACGCCGGCCTCGTGAAGAATTGCCGGAAATCCGGCCGGCCGCCGGCGATGTCCCCCCCGACGTAGTTCGCGTCGTAGCGCTCGAAGTCCGCCGGCGTGTGCCGCGCGACCGCCAGGATCCGGTCGCGGAAGCCGGGGGCAAAGCGCTCGATCTGCCCCAGGATGCGGTCCGTCATATCCTCGCTCGAGCCGTTGGGTACGTGGCAGTAGGCCCAGGCCGTGTGGCGCCCGGCCGGCGCCCGCGCGGGGTCGAACAGCGACTGCTGCGCGAGCAGCACGAACGGCCGGTCCGGAATGTGCCCGTCCGACACCGCCGCCTCACCCGCGGCGATTTCCTCGAGCGTCCCGCCCACGTGAACCGTCGCCGCCCGCAGCACCTCCCGATCGCGCCAAGGGATCGGCCCGTCGAGCGCGAGGTCCAGCTTGAACGCTCCCGGACCATAGCGGAACCGGCGCAGCTGCCGCACGTACCATCCGCCGCCGGCGCGACGACCCAGCCGGTCACCCGCTAGGTCGACCACTTGCCGCGGGGTGAGGTCTAGCAGCAGCGCCCGATGCGGCGGCAACGACTCGAGCGACGTGACCCGCCGGCCGGTGACGATCTCCCCTCCCAGCTCGACCAGGTGGGCGGCCAGCGCATCGGGAATCCGCTGCGCGCCGCCGGCTGCGATCGGCCAGCCGACCGCGTGGCCGCTGGCGAGGAACATCAGGCCGATCGCGCCGGTCAGCGGCTCGGACAGGCGGAGCATCGAATGAGCCGCACAACCCGCCAGGAGCGCCCGGGCCTCGGGCGTGCGAAACCGGCCGGCGACGGCCGTCGCCGACCGCACGCCCGTCAGGCCGAATCGCGCGGCGGCCCACAGCTTCCGCGGGCTGCGCGGGATCCGGAGCGGACCGGCGAGATCGCCGATGATCACGTCCCAGTCGCGGACCGCCGGCCCAACGAGATCCCGGTAGGCGCCCGCGTCCGGACCGAGCCGTTCGGCCGTCGCGTCGAGGTCGCGCAGCAGGATCGCTGCGCCGTGGTCGAGCGGGTGGGCCAGCGGAACGTCCGGCTCGATCCAGCGGAGGCCGTGGCGCTCGAGTGGTAGTTGGGAGAAGAACGGCGAGCCGGCGCCGAGCGGGTACACCGCGCTGCAGACGTCGTGGAGGTAACCGGGGAGGGTCAGCTCGGCCGACCGGCAGCCGCCCCCGACAGTGGCCTCGGCCTCGATGAGCTGCACCGAGCGGCCGGCCCGCGCCAGCGTGATCGCGGCCGCGAGGCCATTCGGTCCCCCGCCCACCACGACCGCGTCGAATGCGTCGCGCCCCTGCATGGCCGAAGGTAGGTCATCCGGGCGGCCGGCTCAATGCGGGGACCGACTTGACTTCGGGCCTCTCGCACTTGTCTCCCGCTTGTCGGGGCGTCCTTAGGCTTGGGTGCGAAGTGAGGGAAGCCGATCCCTCGCAGGCTCACACCCCCCGCCCCCGGGCGGGGCAGCCCAAGGAGGCGACGATGTTGATCAACCGCGTGCTGTTCCTCGGAGGCCTTGCCGGACTCGCGGCCTGTTCCAGCCCGACTGCTCCGGACGAGAGCGTCACGACCCTGCCGCCGGCCGCAACGCCCGGCGGGCACTTCCAGCCGTTCGGTGGCTGCACCAACAAGGTCATGACGAGCCAGCTCTGCGCCCCGGTCTCGGGCAGGAAGTGAGCAACGTCAGGACTGGAGCCATGCTCGCAGCTCGTTCAGCTCGTGGCGGTCGAAGCCCGGCTCCGCTTCGATCGCCCGTTCCGCGGCGAGGATTGCCCGGAGCGCGGTGCGTCTGCTCTCGGCGGCGACCGCGGCACGGGCCACGGCGATCGCCTCGTCGAACGCCCTGATGCCGGGAGTCGTTCGCGCCAGGAGCTCCGCCCGCAGCACGCGGGACTCGAGATCCGGCCGGGAGCCCAGTGCGTCGACCGCGCGGGCGCGAAGACCCTGAACCTGGCCGGGAGTGAGGCCTTCGGCCCGAACCACCTGCTGGACCAGCGGGGCCACGAACACGTATCGGCCGGCCTGGAGGGAGAGGAACTGCTGGCGCTCGAGGATGGCGAGCCGATCGGCGAGCACCGCGCCGGTGACTCCGGTCAGCTCGCTCACGAGCTCCAGATCGAGCGCCACGTCCCCGATGCTTGCCGCGGCGAGCACGGTTTTGGTCTGGGGATCGAGCAGGACCAGACGAGCCACGATAGCCCGTCGTACCAGGTCCGGCACGAGTATCGGGAGCGGGCTCTCGAAGGTCGCTTGCGCCGCGGGCCACTCGAGGGCGTCCTGACGGAGCAGGGCGAGATCCTGGAGGCCACGGAGCATGGTCACGGCAAGAAACGGGTTCCCGCCGGTTTCGAACGCGATTCGTCGCGCGAGCCGGCTTCGCTCCGGCCCGGCCGGGCACCACGGAGTGAGCGCCGCCACCAGCTCGCCGAGGTCACCGGGGGTGAGGGGCTCCAGCCGGATGACAGCGCCCGCGACGCCTCGTCCGATCTCCCGCTGGATCTGGGCGAGCTCGGGTGGGAGCTCCTGGCCCGAGGCAGAGGTCATGGCGAGGACGACCGGAACGGAGTGCAGTTGGAGGATGGCAGCCTGGAGAGCGGCCAGCGTGGCGCCATCGCAGAAGTCGGCCTGGTCGATCCCCAGGGCCAGAGGCGTTTCCTCGGCGATCGCGCCGAGGAGCGATGCGAGCGCTCCCGCTACCTCGGCGCGGTCCTGCGGCTGCTGCGGCCGGACTCGGGTGGCGAGCTCGGGCACGAGCGCCGCCAGAATCGCGAGCGCCTGCGGATCGGCGGCCGGGAGACCCGGCGCGCCGACCAGGCCGCCTCGCATGAGCGTGCGGAGGGTGCTCCAGGGCGCGTCCTGGTCGCTGCCCAGCGGCCGGGCCGCGACGGTGAGTGCGCCGTCGAGCGCGAGCCGCTCCAGGCAATGGTTGAGCAGGCGGGTCTTCCCGGCGCCTGGATCGCCGGTGATGAGAAGCGCACGCGGCCCGCTGGACAGCCCCTCCGTCACCGCCCGCTCGATTTCGGCGGCCGCCGCCCTGCG
Organism: Gemmatimonadota bacterium; assembly: GCA_041498715.1. Classification (GTDB taxonomy): domain Bacteria; phylum Gemmatimonadota; class Gemmatimonadetes; order Gemmatimonadales; family GWC2-71-9; genus DASQPE01. Next base: position 13,044 of record JBGQIW010000070.1, read on the forward strand.
GCCCACCAGTGGCGGCTCGGCGTGCGCGGTCGTCCCCTCACGTTGCCGCCACCGATGAGTGCGGATCCGCTCGGCAAGCGCAGTCAGCGCCCGGCTCGGCTGCTCGCCGATCTGTTCGAGCCGGGCGGTGAGCTCGTGGTACCCTTTGAGCGCACCGGCCGAGTCGCCAGCCAGGGCGCCGGCGCGGAGCTCGAGCCGCGCGGCGGGCTCGCTGTACGGCTCCAGGGCGAGCGCTCGCCGCGCCGCATCGCGGGCGGCGGCGAAGGCGCCGGTCCCCAGAGCGTTCTCGCCGTGAGCGACGAGCGCGGTGGCTCCCACGGCCCTGAGGCGCGTCCGTTCCGCCGACGCCCAGTCCTCGAACTCGGTCGCGTCCTCGACGGTGAAACCCTCGAGGAAGTCGCCGCGCATGAGGGCAAGCGCCTGGGAGGGCTGGGCCGATGCGAGGGCTGCGAAGCGTACGGCGTCCACGTCCAGCGCCTGCTGATTGAGGGTGATCGAGTCGCCCTGGGACCGGAGCCGGGCAGGGCCGAGGCTCGCACGCAACCGGTGGAGCGCTTCGTTGAGGGAGTGCCGGGCCCGCGTCTCGTCCTTCTCGGGCCACAGGGCTCCGAGCACTTGCTGGCGCGACCGCGCGCCCGTGGGGGAGAGGGCCAGATAGATGAGGAGCGCGAGATGCTTCCGCCAGAGCACATCGGGCGGAGCCGCGCGGCCGGCGACCCGGGCGCTTGGGGGGCCCAGGCAGGTGAGCTCGAGGTGGGGCAGATCGAGCGGCGTTCCGGGGTCGCCCCGGGCGTCGGGCATCGTTTTCGGCAATTCCGATGGTCCCAACCGGGTGCTGCGAGAGGCCAAAGCCCGCTAGCCGGGTCGGCGCCTACCGCCACAATCTGGCACCTGAGCGGCGGCCTGGCGATCCCTGGCGCGGGGGCGCCCTCGCCCGATTTCGAGCGGCTGGTGACAGGGAGGTAGCCGCGCGCCCGGTGGCCGAGGCATCCCCGGCCTCGATCCTGGCCACGGGATGCCCAGCGACGCAGATTCCGGGTACACCTCCACCCTCACAGGCACCCCGTGGCCGTCGCGCCGCCGGCGCCTCGCTCCAGAACATCATCGAGGAGAAGTATGTGACGCTGTTCCTCAATCCCGAGGTCGGGAACGACTGGAAGCGCACCTGTTTGCCCTCGTTCGCGCCGGCGCCGGGCACCGCAGGAATTCCTGGTCGACTGCCCTACGGGCTGACCGAGATCAACGCGAACCCGAACGTGCCGAGCACCAGCTCGACGGGCGTCGCCATCACCTCGGTGAGCCTCAACCCCAACCAGTCCACCGCGTGCCCGGGGCTGAACTACACGAACTCATCCCCGCTGGCGAACTGAGTCAGCGGCGGGCGTGCTCGCGGCCCCCAGGCGGTCAGATAGCTAAGGGTTCTTCGTGCCGACGGGGCTCACCCCGGCGGCCGCGCGATGTACGCGTGCACGAAGCTCACGCTCATCGAGCCCTCGCCCACCGCCGACGCCACCCGCTTCACCGACCCGCTCCGCACGTCGCCCGCGGCGAAGACCCCGGGCAGGCTGGTCTCCAGCAGGAACGGTGTCCGGCCCGCCGCCTGCCAGCGCTGGAGGTCAGCGGTTCCAGGTGGGAGCGCCGTGCCCGTGAGCACGAACCCCTTCTTGTCCAGCTCCACGCAGCCGCGGAGCCACCCGGTGTTGGGGTCGGCGCCGATGAAGAGAAAGAGGGACGTGGTCGCGAAGGCCCGGTCCTCTCCCTCTCGCAGCCGGGCGCGCACCGCGCTCAGGTGACCGTCGCCATCGAGACCGGTGACCCGGGCGCCGCAAT
>JBGQIW010000071.1:0-14862 GCA_041498715.1 Gemmatimonadota bacterium
CGTCGATGGTGAGAGAAACCAGGCCGTCAGCCATCAGCGTTCAGCCCTCACGCTGCCAACACGGGTTTGCGGCGCCCCGCGATGTAGTCTTCAAACTCTCCGCGGAATCGCTTGATGGCGCTCACCACCGGTGCCGCACAGGAATCGCTCAGCACGCAGATCGTCTTGCCGGTCATGTTCTCGGAGAGATCGAGGAGGAGGTCCAGGTCCTCGGGCTTCCCTTTCCCCGCCAGAATCCGCTCCAGCACCTTCGTCGTCCACGCCGTGCCCTCCCGGCACTGGGTGCACTGGGCGCACGATTCGTGGGCGTAGAACCGGGCCAGCCGCCAGATCTGGTAGACCATGTCGGTGGTGTCGTCCATCACGATCATCCCGCCGGAGCCGAGCTGGGACCCGTGCGCCACGATGTTCTCGTAGTCGGTGGGGCAATCCTCGACCTCGGCCGCGTTCATGATCGGCACGGACGAGCCGCCCGGGATCACGGCCTTGAGCGTCCGGCCGGGCCGCATCCCGCCGGCAAGATCGAAGATGAGGTCCTTCATCGGGAGGCCGAGCGTGATCTCGTAGTTGCCGGGGCGCTGGATGTGCCCGCAGACGGAGATCAGCTTGGTGCCGGTGCTCTTCGGATTCCCGAGGGCGAGCGCCTTGTACCAGGCGGCGCCGCGGGTGACGATGTGAGGGACGGCGGCGAGCGTCTCGACGTTGTTGATGGTCGTCGGCATCCCGAACACACCGGCCTGCGCCGGAAACGGAGGCTTGATGCGCGGGTTGCCGCGCTTCCCCTCCAGCGAGTTCATCAGCGCCGTCTCTTCCCCGCAGATGTAGGCGCCCGCCCCCCGGTGGATCACCATGTCGATCCGCTTGCCGCTGCCCAGTGCGCTCGCCCCGAGCGCCCCTTCCGCATAGGCCTCGGCGACGGCGTCGGTCATGATCCGGAGCGGGTCGGTGAACTCGCCGCGGATGTAGATGTAGCAGGTCTCCGCCCCGATCGCATACGCAGCGATGGCGCACCCCTCGATGAGCTGGTGCGGCGTCCACCGCATGATCTCCCGGTCCTTGAAGGTCCCGGGCTCGGACTCGTCCGCGTTGCAGACCAGGTAGTGCGGTTTGCCGTCGTTCTTGGGCATGAACGACCACTTGAGGCCCGTCGGGAAGCCGGCACCGCCCCGGCCGCGCAGCCCCGACTCCTTCACCATGTTGGTGACGTCGTCGGGCGCCATGCCGAGCGCCGCCTTGAGCGCGGCGTAGCCACCCCGCTCGACCCAGCCGCGATAGGAGCGCGCGCCGGCGTCGCCGAAGTAACGGGAGAGCACGACGGTCTCCCGTGGGTGGCTGGGATGGGGATAGCCCATTACGGGTACCTCTTGAGAATCTCGGCGACGCGGTCCGGCGTCACGTCCTCGATGAAGTCGTCGTCCACCAGGATCGGCGTGGGGAAGCCGCAGGCCCCCAGGCACTCGACTTCCATCACGGTGAAGCGCCCGTCGGGGCTGGTCGCGCCCAGCTCCCGGCAGCCCGTGCGCTCCAGCAGGGCCTTCATCGTATCTTCAGCGCCGCACAGGCCGCAGGGCGACGTGGTACAGACCTGGATGAAGTGGCGGCCGACCGGGTGGGTGTGGTACATCGTGTAGAAGGTGACCACGCCCTTGACGTACGCCGGGGTGAGCCCGAGGACCGCCGCTACCTCGGCCATGGCCGGCTCCGAGATCCAGCCGCGGGCCTCCTGCACCAGCCAGAGCGCCGGCAGCAGGCACGCGGCCTTGGTGGGATACTTCGTGAAGAGCTGCTCGAGCCGGGCTCTCGTGTCGCCCACAAGAACCGGCTCATGCGGCGCCGCGTGCCCCCCGCTCCGGCCGTGGCCGGCGCCGTGGAGCTGCGCGAGGTGCTGGCTCATCGGTCGATCTCTCCCATGACGATGTCCACGCTGGCGTTGATCGCGATCACGTCGGACAAGAGCGCCCCCTCGCACATGCGGGGAAGCGCGGCCAAGTTGAGGAACGAGGGCGGCCGGATCCGCCACCGCACCGGCTTCGCGGTGCCGTCGGAGACGAGGTACGTGCCCAGCTCGCCCTTGGGGTTCTCGATCCCCAGGTAGGCCTCGCCGACCGGCGGCTTGACGCCCTCCATGACCTGCTTGAAGTGGAAGATCATCGCTTCCATGTCGCTCATCGCCCGCGACTTGGGCGGCAGGATCACGCGGGGATCGTCCACGTTGATCGGCGCGCCCTCGAGCTTCTCCAGCCGGTCGGCCGCCTGCACCAGGATGCGGGTCGACTGCGTCATCTCCTCGAGGCGAACCCGATAGCGGTCGTAGATATCGCCGTGCTCGCCGACCGGAACGTCGAAGTCGTACGTCTCGTAGTCCAGGTAGGGGCAGTCCTTCCGCACGTCGTAGTCCACGCCGCTGGCGCGGAGCATCGGGCCCGAGAGCGAGCGGTTGATGGCCTCGTCCCGCGAGAGCACCCCCACCCCCTGGGTCCGCCCGATCCAGATGGCGTTCCGGGTGAACATCGTGTCCACTTCCGCGAGCGTCACAGGAAAGGTCCGGCAGAATTCGCGAAGGCCGGCGATCCACCCCTCCGGCACGTCGGCCATCATCCCGCCGACCCGGGTGACGCTGGTCGTGAGGCGGGCCCCGGTCCAGGCTTCCTGGAGATTGTAAATGCGCTCGCGCTCCTGGAACGACCAGAGGAAAGGCGTGTACGCGCCGAGGTCGATGCCGGTGGTGCCGAGCCAGACGAGGTGGGAGATGATCCGGCTCATCTCGCAGGCGATGACCCGGAGCACCCGGCAGCGCTCGGTCACCTGGATACCCATCAGCTTCTCGACACCCAGGGCGAAGCCGACGTTGTTCGCCATCGGCGACAGGTAGTCGGTGCGGTCGGTGAGCGGGATGATCTGGTTGTACTGGCGATACTCCCCCAGCTTCTCGAACCCGGAATGGAGGTAGCCGATGTGGGGGATGACCCGGATGACGGTCTCGCCCTCGAGCTCGATCACCAGCCGCAGCACGCCGTGGGTCGCCGGATGCTGCGGGCCGATGTTCACCAGCATGTGCTCGGCGCCGAAGCTCTCGTCGAACTGGCCCGGCACCCGGTACTGGTGCGTGTCCTTGTGGCCCACGCCGAGGGGGACCTCCGTCACCTGGCCCTCGGCGTCGAGTCCGGGCGTGGCCAGGGTGTATTCGACCGTGCGCCGGCTCATTTCAGAAATCCCCGCTCGCCCCGGCGCAGGCGCTCCCGCATGTCCTTGGGTAGCTCGTGGAACGCTTCGGCGATGGACAGCTCGTCGAGCGAGTAGTGGGCTTCGGGATTAGCGGCCAGGGCCTGGCGCGTCTGCTCGGCACGGCTGAAATGGCCGCGGAGCGGGAAGTCCTTCCGCAGGGGGTAGCCCTCGGCGTACGTCTCCCACATGAGAATGCGCCGCAGGTCGGGATGGCCCACGAACACCACGCCGAACATGTCGTACGTCTCCCGCTCCAGCCAATCGGCGCCCTTCCACAGGTCGTAGACCGAGGGCACTTCCAGCGGTTCCGCTTTGTCGAGCGCAACCTTGACCCGGAGATCGGCCTTGCGGGCCAGCGACCGGAGCTGCCAGACCACCTCGAGCGGGCGCTCGGGGTCGCGATACTCGACGGCGGTGAGGTCGGTCAGGTAATCGAACGCCTGCTCCCCATCGGTCTTGAGCCAGGCGAGGGCATCGTGCACCCGGTCGTTCCGCAGGTACACGATCGCGTCGCCGCAGGAGACGGCGGCCCGCTCGACCGCGTCGCCGAAGGCGCTCCGCAGGGCGGACACGCTGGGGGACAGCGTCATCAGCCGGACCGGGTCTGCGACACCGAGTTGCCGAAGGGCTCGGACAGCTCGTCCACCCGCTCGGCCGGCAGGAAGAGACCCGACGGGCCTACGAGGTGCTCCTCGCGGAGCGAGTCGTCGGCGATGCTCTCGCCCCGGATCTTCTTCTGGAGGAGCCGGATCCCGTAGATCAACCCTTCGGGCCGTGGCGGGCAGCCGGGCACGTAGACGTCGACCGGAATGATGGTGTCGATCCCCTGGACCATCGCGTAGTTGTCGAAGATGCCGCCGGAGGACGCGCACGCGCCCATGGAGATGGACCACTTGGGCTGAGGCATCTGGTCCCAGATGCGGCGAATCACCGGCGCCAGCTTGAAGGGGAGCCGCCCGGCGCAGATGAGCACGTCGGCCTGGCGGGGGGAAAAGCTCTGCCGCTCCATCCCGAAGCGGGCGATGTCAAACCGGCTCGCCGCCGTCGCCATGTACTCGATCGCGCAGCACGCCGTGCCGAACGGCATCGGCCAGAGCGAGTTGGCCCGGGCCCAGTTGGTGAGAAAATCGAGCCGGGTCGTGATCCAGTTGGGCGACACGGGCGAGATGGCCGTGAGCCCGTGCGCCTCGGCGGGGGTGGGGTCGCTCAATCCCACTGGAGCGCCCCCCGCTTCCAGGCGTACACGTACCCCACCGCGAGGATGAGCATGAACACCACCATGTCCGCGAGCACGAGGCCCATAGGCAGCGGAATCACGTGTTCCCGGGCCTGAAAGAAGGCCACGGCCCACGGTACCATGAACACGACCTCGATATCGAAGATGATGAACAGCATCGCCACCAGATAGAACTTGACCGAGAAGCGCTCCCGGGCGTCGCCGAGAATAGGCATGCCGGATTCGTAGGGAGCGATCTTCGTGGGGGTGCGGCGGTAGGTGGAGAGGACGTGCGACAGCCCGAGCAGCAAGATTGCGTTCAGCACGACGAAGACGATCAGGACGAGGATCGGAATGTAGGGCTGGAGCACGGCGTCCCTCTGCTCGTGAAAAATTTCACGTTCTCCGGGGAAAAGGTAACCGCGGCCGGAAAGCACTTCAACCCTGCCGTGATCGCTTATATTGAGCGCCGTTCCCGATGGGCGCGCGGCGCCCATCCCCCGATCCGCTTCAGCCCGCATCTCTCGATGTCCATCAAATCCGACCGCTGGATCCGGCGCATGGCGCGGGAGCAGCGGATGATCGACCCGTTCGTCGACACCCAGGTGCGCGCGCTGGACCAGGAGGGCCGGAAGGTCATCTCCTACGGCCTGTCGTCCTACGGCTACGATATGCGGGTCGCCCCCGAGTTCAAGATCTTCACCAACGTGCTGTCGGCGATCGTGGACCCGAAGCACTTCGACTCGAAGAGCTTCGTCGAGTTCGAGGGGGACGTGTGCATCGTCCCGCCCAACAGCTTCGCGCTCGCGCGCTCGGTGGAATATTTCCGGATCCCCCGCAACTGCCTCACCATCTGCGTCGGCAAATCGACCTACGCGCGCTGCGGGATCATCACCAACGTGACGCCGTTCGAGCCCGAGTGGGAAGGCTACGTCACGCTCGAGATCAGCAATACGACGCCCCTGCCGGCCAAGATCTACGCCAACGAGGGCATCTGTCAGGTCCTGTTCTTCGAGGCGGACGCCGACGACATCTGCGAGACGAGCTATGCCGACAAGGCGGGGAAGTACCAAGCCCAAACCGGGGTTACCCTGCCCAAGCTGTAACCGCGGTGAACTTCTTTCCCGGACCCTCATGCGCTCCCTGACCTTATTGTGGCTCGCCCTCGCGGCGGTCCCTGCCCTGGCCCAGGCCCCCACCGCGCGCCAGGACGAGTCGCCCTTCCGCCACCTCGACCTCCCGACCCCGAGCCTGATCCGCACCGGGGCGGGCACGCCGGGCCCGGCTTACTGGCAGCAGCGGGCGGACTACGTGATCAAGGCGACGCTCGACACGGCCGCCAAGGCGGTGATCGGGGACGAGCGCATCAGCTACACCAACAACTCGCCCGACACGCTCCGCTACCTCTGGCTCCAGCTGGACCAGAATCTCTTCGCGGCGGGCAGCCGAGGCGCGGCGCTCGACGCCGCGGGCACCGGGACCGACGGCGGCATCCACCTCGTCTGGGTGGGGGAGCCCGCGGTGGTCGCGGTCAAGGGTCGCGCTGCGCGGCCCGCCGCGCCCCTCGTCTATTCCGTCAATGGGACGATGATGCGGGTGGACCTGGCCCGGCCCCTGCCGCCCAGGGGCCGCCAGCTGCTCTCGATCTCCTGGACCTTCCCATTCGGGCCCAACCGGAATCGCATGGGCATCGAGACGATCGACGGCTCCACGATCTTCGAGGTCGCCCAGTGGTATCCCCGCCTCGCCGTCTACGACGACGTCCGCGGCTGGAACACCGAACAGTACCTCGGCTGGGGCGAGTTCTACCTGGAGTACGGCAGCTTCGATGTGAGCCTGACCGTGCCGGCGAACATGCTGGTCGCGGCGACCGGGACGCTCCGGAACCCGGAGCAGGTCCTCACCGCGGCCCAGCGTGCCCGGCTCGCCGAGGCCCGCGGGAGCGAGCGCACGGTCGCGATCCGGGGCAAGAGCGAAGTGGACGACCCGGCCTCTCGCCCGGCGGCGCCGGGCGGCACGCTCACGTGGCGGTTCACGGCCGACAGCGTGCGCGACTTTGCCTGGGCGGCGGCGCGGCACTTCATCTGGGACGCGGTCGGCGCCAACGGGGGCAAGGTGCTGGTGATGAGCTTCTATCCCGCGTCGGCGGATTCGATCTGGAACCGGGCCTCCGAATACGGCAAGCTCGCGATCGAGCGGTACTCCAAGCAGTGGTGGCCCTACCCCTACACCATGGCGACCAACGTGAACGGCATCGAGGGCGGCATGGAGTATCCCATGATCGTCTTCTGCCACAACCGCACCCAGCCGCAGGGGCTCTACGGCGTCACCGACCACGAGTTCGGCCACACCTGGTTCCCCATGCTCGTCGGCAGCAACGAACGGCTTTACGCCTGGCAGGACGAGGGCTTCAACACTTTCATGAACTATTACAACTGGGAACAACAGTATCCGGGGCTGCACAACCGGCGGGGTGGGATCGAGGAGTACCTGGAATACGCCAGGTCGGGCCGCCCGCAGGAGACGATCATGACGCCACCCGACCGGCTGCACGACGTCGGCCAGCTGGGCTACACCAAGCCCGGCCTCGGCCTCCGCTTGCTACGTGACGTGGTGCTGGGCCAGGACCGATTCGACCCGGCGTTCCGGGAGTACATCCGGCGCTGGGCCTACAAGCACCCGACGCCCGCGGATTTCTTCCGCACCATCGAAGACGGCGTGGGTGAGGATCTGAGCTGGTTCTGGCGGGGGTGGTTTTACACGAACGGGACCCTCGACCAGGCGGTGGACTCGGTGACGGTGTCGGACAGCGCCGGTGTGGCCTCGCGGATCTACCTGCGGAACGCCGGCGCGGTCCCCATGCCAGTGGATCTCGCGCTCACGCTCGGCGGGGGCGGCGGCACCCGGCTCAAGCTGCCCGTGGAAATCTGGTTCCACGGTGACCGGTACGTCGTGGTGGTACCCGGAGATGTCACGGGTGTGCGGGTGGACCCGGACAGCGTGCTGCCCGACATCGACCGCGGCAACAACGAGTGGCCCCGGCCGCGGCAGTGAGGCCCGGCCGTCAGTCTCCCCCGCCGCCGTTGGCGGCGGGCCGGACCGTGAGGAGCGCCCGCAGGTAGTCCCGGTTCATCCGCGAGATCGCCTCGATCCCGATCAGCTTGGGGCAGGCTTCCTGGCACTCGCCGAACAGAGTACAGCCGCCGAACCCCTCGACGTCCATCTGCGCCACCATGCCGAGCGCCCGGCGCTCGCGCTCGGGGCGCCCCTGTGGCAGCAAGCCGAGGTGGGTGATCTTGGCGGCGGTGAAGAGCGACGCAGAGCCGTTGGGACACGCGGCCACGCACGCGCCGCAGCCGATGCACTGGGCCGCGTCCATGGCCCGGTCGACGTCGCCCTTGGGGATGGGGATGGCGTTGGCGTCCTGCGCGCCTCCGGTGTTCACCGAGATGAACCCGCCCGCCTGGATGATCCGGTCGAACGCGCTCCGGTCCACGACGAGATCCTTGATCACCGGGAAGGCCCGCGCCCGCCAGGGCTCGATCACGATCACCTCGCCGTCCCTGAACCGCCGCATGTGCAGCTGGCAGGCGGCGGTGCCCCGCTCCGGCCCGTGCGCCACGCCGTTGATCATCACGCCGCAGGCGCCGCAGATGCCCTCCCGGCAGTCGTGATCGAAGGCGATGGGTGGCTGGCCCTGTTGCATCAGCCGGTCGTTGACGACGTCGAGCATCTCGAGGAACGACGCGTCGGGACTGATGTCCCGGGCATCGTACTCGACGAACCGACCGGCGGCCGTGGGCCCCGGTTGGCGCCAGATGCGGAGTTTCAGGTTCAAAGTGGGCATGCTAATGGCTAATGGCTAACCGCTTCACTTATAACTCCGCATTGCCAGCTTCACGTTCTCGAACGCCAGCGGCTCCTTGTGCACGCAGGGCTCCTGCCCGTCGCCCCGCCACTCCCACGCCGCCACGTAGGCAAAGTGCTCGTCGTCCCGCTTGGCTTCGCCGTCCTCCGTCTGGTGCTCCTCCCGGAAGTGGCCGCCGCAGGACTCCTCGCGGTGGAGAGCGTCCCGGCACATGAGCTCGCCCAGCTCGAGGAAGTCCGCCACGCGCCCCGCCTTCTCCAGGGCCTGGTTCAGCTCGGCGTCGCTCCCCGGCACGTTCACATCGCGCCAGAACTCTTCCCGCAGCACGGGAATCCGCTGGATCGCCTCGCGCAGCCCCTCGGCCCGCCGCGCCATGCCGCACTTGTCCCACATCAGCTTGCCCAGCTCGCGATGGAACGAGTCCACCGTGCGCTTGCCGTTGATCGACAACAACGTCCGCACCCGCTGGTCGACGGCGCGCTCGACCTGCCCCACCTCGCTGTGGCTGGCGTCCACCCGGTCGAACCGGGCGGTCGCCAGGTAGTCGCCGATGGTGTTGGGCAGGATGAAGTAGCCGTCGGCCAGGCCCTGCATGAGCGCGCTCGCCCCCAGCCGGTTGGCTCCGTGGTCCGAGAAGTTCGCCTCGCCGATCACGAACAGCCCCGGGATCGTGCTCATCAGGTTGTAGTCGACCCAGAGGCCGCCCATCGTGTAGTGGACGGCGGGGTAGATCCGCATCGGGATCTTGTAGGGGTTCTCGTCGGTGATCCGCTGGTACATCTCGAACAGGTTGCCGTAACGCTCGCGGATCCTGGCTTCGCCCAGACGCTTGATGGCGTCCGCGAAGTCGAGGTACACACCGAGCCCGCCGGGGCCCACGCCCCGGCCCTCGTCGCAGACCTCTTTAGCCGCCCGGGAGGCGATGTCGCGCGGCGCGAGATTGCCGAAGCTGGGGTACTTCCGCTCCAGGAAGTAGTCCCGCTCATTTTCGGGGATCTCGTTCGGCGGGCGATGATCGCCCTTCTTCTTCGGCACCCAGACGCGGCCGTCGTTCCGGAGCGATTCGCTCATGAGCGTGAGCTTGGACTGGTACTCGCCGCTCACCGGGATGCAGGTCGGGTGGATCTGGGTGTAGCAGGGGTTGCCGAAGAGCGCCCCGCGCTTGTGCGCGCGCCAGATGGCGGTGGCGTTGGAGCCTTTGGCGTTGGTGGAAAGGTAGAAGACGTTGCCGTAGCCGCCGGTGCCGAGGACGACGGCATCGCCCAGGTGCGACGCGACCTTGCCGGTCACCATGTCCCGCACCACGATGCCCCGCGCCTGACCACCGATCACGATCACGTCCAGCATCTCGGTCCGGGGAAACATCGTGACGCCGCCCTTGGCGATTTCCTTCTCCAGCGCCTGGTAGGCGCCCAGCAGGAGCTGCTGGCCGGTCTGGCCGCGGGCGTAGAACGTCCGCGAGACCTGGGCGCCGCCGAACGACCGGTTGGCGAGCAGGCCACCATACTCTCGCGCGAAGGGCACCCCCTGCGCGACGCACTGGTCGATGATGTTGACGCTGATCTGGGCCAGGCGGTAAACGTTGGCCTCGCGCGCCCGGAAGTCCCCGCCCTTTACCGTGTCGTAGAACAGCCGCCAGATGCTGTCGCCGTCGTTGGGATAGTTCTTGGCCGCGTTGATGCCGCCCTGCGCGGCGATCGAGTGGGCCCGGCGAGGAGAGTCCTGGAAGCAGAAACACTTGACGTTGTAGCCCAGCTCGCTCAGCGTGGCGGCCGCGCTCCCGCCCGCGAGCCCGCTTCCGACTACGAGAATGGTGTACTTCCGCTTGTTGGCGGGGTTCACGAGCTTGAGCTCAAAGCGGTGCCGGTCCCACTTGTCCCGGATGGGGCCGGTGGGGATGCGGGAGATCAAGTCCATGAACCCACGCCGTTCACGTCACCCACCCGAGCAACACCGCGACCGGCACCAGCGCGAACCCGCCCGCCACGACCACCGCCACCAGGATCGCCACCGGGCGCTGCCGGAGATTCCGGGCCGGGGTGTCGGCGCCCAAGCTCCGCACCGAGCTCCAGGCTCCGTGGTAGAGGTGCAGGCCGAGCGCAGCCATCGCGACGACGTAGAACAGCGTCACCCACCAGATTCGGAAACTGCCGGTCACGTTACCGTACACGTCGCCGGGGGTGAACCTGCCGGTCGGACGCACCGTGCCGGTCGTGAAGTGCAGCACGTGCAGGACGATGAACGCGAGCAGGAGCACGCCGCCCCACCGCATGGTGCGCGACGCCAGAGTGGAGACCTGCGGCACCCGGTCGTGGTACGCAACCGGCCGCGCGGCGCGGTCTCGCCGAGTGAGCTGCCAGGCGGCCACCACGTGGAGGACGATCGCGGCGATCAGAACGACGCGGACGACCCACAGGACCTCGTTCAGGGGCCCGTGGAGCAGCGCGCCGTAGGCGTTGAGCCGCTCCGCGCCCTGGAACACCTGGAGGTTGCCGACCATGTGCCCAATGACGAAGGCGATCCCGATCAGCCCGGTGACCGCCATGATCACCTTCTTGCCCACCGAGCTGTCCCAGAATGCGCGCAGCGTCTGCGCCGGCGAAGTGCCGATCTGGCGCACGCCGCCGGTCATACCGTCGCCTGGATCGCCCGCACGGCCTCGGCGGATTGGTGCAGGTCCCGTCGTTCGGCGGCGGTGAGCGTGACCTCGATGATCCCCTCGAGCCCGCGGCGCCCCAGCTTACACGGGACACCACAGTAGACGTCGGTCAGCCCGAACTCACCCTTGAGCCAGGCGGCGCACGGGAGAATGCGCTTCTTGTCCAGCACGATCGCCTCGACCATCTGCACGGCGGCGGCGCTCGGCGCGTAATAGGCTGAGCCGGTCTTCAAGTGGGCGACGATCTCTGCGCCGCCGTTCCGGGTGCGCTCCACGATGGCGGCCAGCTTCTCCGGCGCGAGCAGCTGGGTCACAGGCATCCCGGAGACGGTCGTGCAGGAGATGAGCGGCACCATCGTGTCGCCGTGGCCGCCGAGGACCATCGCCTGGATGTCCTCGACCGAAACGTCCATCGCCTCGGCGAGAAACATCCGGTACCGGGCCGTGTCCAGAACGCCGGCCATGCCGATCACCCGCTCGCGGGGGAAGCCCGTGGCCTTGAGGGCCACGTAGCACATCACGTCCAGCGGGTTGGAGACGACGATCACGATGGCGCCCGGCGCCACCCGCTTGATCTGCTCGCTCACCGACTTCACGATGCCGGCGTTGGTCTTGACCAGGTCGTCACGGCTCATGCCCGGCTTCCGCGCGATCCCCGCCGTCACCACGAAGAGCTCCGCACCCGCCGCGTCGTCGTAGCTCTGGCCGCCGATCACCCGGGTGTCGAATCCCTCGATCGGCCCGGACTGCCACTGATCGAGCGCCTTGCCCTGGGGCACGCCCTCGATCACGTCCAGCATGACGACGGTACGCGCCAGCGATTTCTCCGCCAGCCACTGCGCCGCCGTCGCTCCGACGTTGCCCGCTCCGACTACCGCAATCTTGCCAAGCATCGATGATGGTCCCGCAGTGGGGTGAGTGGCTCCACGCGCGCCGATAATCTAGCCCGGATCACTGGCCTCGGGCAGGCGCGCGTCCGCCCCGGGGCGGCGCAGCGGATCGGGCGGCAGCCGGCCCAAAGCCTCGTAGAGGACGATGCTCACCGCGTTCGCGAGGTTGAGGCTGCGGACTTCGCCCGGCATCGGGATCCGGAAGCAGCGCTCGGGATGCTTCTCCAGGATGCGGGCCGGCATACCGTCGGTCTCGTTCCCGAAGACGAGGCAGGTGTTGGGATGGAATGGCGCCTGGCGGTAGTCGCGGGTGGCGTTGGCCGAAAAGTAGAGGCAGCGCTCGCGCGCGATCGCGTCGCGGAAGGCGCGCCAGCCCGGATGGACCCAGAGATCCACTTGATCCCAGTAGTCCAGCCCGGCGCGGCGCACCTCCCGTGCGTCCAGGGAGAAGCCCAGCGGCTCGATCAGGTGGAGGGGGGTGTCGGTGGCGGCGCAAAGCCGCGCGATGTTGCCGGTGTTGGGGGGGATGCGCGGTTCGATCAGGGCGACGTGAAGGGACACCGCTCAGGTCCGCTCAGCCGCCACGAGTGTGCATCTCCCGCCGGGGGTCTGCCCGCAGGCCGTCGATCCCGTAGAGCGCGGTCCGCTCCGGCATCGCAAGCCGCTCCTCGGCGCCCCGGTCGGCGCGGGCGACCCAGTGCTGGCGGACGATCGCCGTCAGCTCCTCGTCCGACGCGCCCAGGCGGAGCGGCTCGCGCAGGTCCACGCCCTCGGCGGCGTAGAGGCAGAGGAACCAGGTGCCGTCGGCCGTGAGCCGGCTCCGGTCGCAGGCCATGCAGAACGGGGCGGTGGTCGACGCGATCACGCCGAACGTGGTGCCGTCGGGAAGGACGAAGCGCTCCGCCGGGGCGGGCCCCTTCTCCGGCAGCGCCTCGATCTTGCCGTACCGGTGCGTCAGCCGCTCGACGATCTCCCGCTCCGACACCACCTGGTCCATGCTCCAGTGCGTGGCGCCGCCCACGTCCATGTACTCGATGAACCGGACCTCGGCGTCGTGCGCCCGGGCGAACTCGATGAGGTCGGCGAGCTCGTCGTCGTTGTAGCCGCGGATCACCACGGTGTTGAGCTTGAGCCGCCAGAATCCCGCCGCCCGCGCAGCCCCGATCCCCTCGAGTACTTCCGCGTGCCGGGCGCTCTTGGCGAACTCGAGCATGCGCTCGGGACGGAGCGTGTCGAGGCTCACCGTGATCCGGGCGAGTCCCGCGTCGCGCAGCGCAGCGGCGTTCCGGGCGAGCAGCAACCCGTTGGTCGTGAGCGCCAGGTCCGCGATCGAGCCGTTTCGCGCGAGCTGGCGCACCAGCTCGGGCAGGTCGTGGCGGAGCAACGGCTCGCCCCCGGTGAGGCGCACCTTGGACACGCCCAGGCCGGTGAACACCCGCACGAGCCGGTCGGTCTCTTCGAAGGTGAGAATGGAGCGCCGCGGCAGCCAGACGTAGTCGTCCTCCGGCATGCAGTAGCGGCAGCGGAGGTTGCAGCGATCGGTGACGGAGACACGCAGGCTGCCGAGCGGGCGGCCGAGTCGGTCGAGCATCAGACGCCCCAGTCGGTATGGCCGGTGTGTTCGGGCACGGGCGGCGCGTCGGCCGCCGCGCCCGCGAGCGGCTCCGTGCCCGGCGGTGCCGCCCTCGGCGCCACCCAGGCCACGGTCCCGTCCGCGTAGTGCTCCCGCTTCCAGATGGGCACCCGCCGCTTCACCTGCTCGATCACGAACCGGCAGGCCATGAACGCCGCGTCCCGGTGGGGCGCGGCGGCGGCGATGGCGACGGCGACGTCGCCGATCTCGAGCCGGCCGATGCGGTGCTCGAGCGCCACCCGCACGTCCCACTTCGCCTCGGCCTCCCCCACGACGCGCGCGCATTCGGCCTCGGCCATCGCCTCGTAGGCCGAGTATTCGAGGCGCGCGACCCGGCGGTCCTCGTGGTGGTCGCGCACGAGCCCGAGGAAGCAGGCGATGCCGCCGCGGTCCGGCGAGATGACGCGGGCCACCAGCGGCGCGAGGTCGATCGGCTGATCGCGGAGAAACGGCACCTCAGCCTCCTGAGAGGGGCGGCAGAATGGCGATCTCGTCGCCACTTGCCACGGGGGTATCGAGCCGGGCGTGCGCGAGGTTCACCGCGCAGAGCGGGCGCTCCGGCAGGCGGGCGCCGGACGTCTGAGACCGGAGCAGCCGCAGGACGGACGCGACCGTGGCGGGGGCCGGAAGTGTGAGCGTGAGCGACGGTTGGCCGGCGGCCTCCGCGTAGCTCGCGAAGAGGAGCACGTGGACGGTGACGGTCGACCCTGCGGATACGGTCATCGGCTCGAAGCGGCCGCTCGGGGGAGCGGCTCAGGTTACGCGGGCGGGACGGTCAGGGAGCGCGGCTCAGGCGCCCGCTCCCGGCACCGGCTCCCCGTGCTCCGGCGACGACTCCTCCGCAACCAACGCCCGTAACTCTTTGCTGGGCTTGAACACCGGTACCGGACGGGCGGCGACTTCGACCGGATCCCCCGTGCGGGGATTGCGAGCCATCCGGGTCTTCCGGCGCCGGATCTTGAAGGTGCCGAAACCGCGTACCTCGATGTTCTGCTGCTGCTTCAATGCGTCCTTCACCGCTTCGAGGAAGGCGTCCACCACTCGGGCGCAGTCCTTCTTCGAGATCATCGGACCCGCGGTACGGGCGATCGAAGCGGTCACCTGCTCCACGAGATCGGCCTTGGTCATGCTCCCCCCAGGAGGGTCACGGACGAGCGGAGCCACCGGCGGCTCCCGAGGGCGATTGTACGGGCTTAAGCGTTGACTGTCAAGGGGTTGGGGATTTCGCGGCCGCTCCGGCCCGGACCAGAGCGAGGAATTCGGCAAAATGGGGGTAGGCATCGTGGGGTCCGGGCGAGGCCTCCGGGTGATACTGCACGGCGAACAGCGGAAGTTCGCGGTGGCGAACACCTTCGATCGTTCCATCGTTCA
>JBGQIW010000072.1:0-14853 GCA_041498715.1 Gemmatimonadota bacterium
AGGGCACTCGGCCCGCAGCCGGCGGAGCGACCTGAGCGCGTGCTCGGCGGCCCAGGGGTCGCTCAGGACGGCGCCGGCCCGGAGCATCGCGGATACCAGCATGGCGTTCCAGCTGGCGTATCGCGTCCGATCGACGTAGGGCGCCTGCCGGAGGGCCCGGGCCGCGCGAAGCTTCGCCTCAGCGCTCCGGAGGAGCCGAGTCGTTTCCGTTTCGTCCCGCCCCAGTGGCCGGGCGACCAGGGCGAGCGGCATGGCGGCATGGAGCACGTTCTTGGCGGGGTTGTGGTGCATCTCGCCGGCCGTGCCGATGTCGTAGTACTCGGCGGCGACGTCAAGCTCATCGGGCGCGAGCACCGCGGCGGCCTCGTCACGGGTCCAGGTGAAGTAGTCGCCGTCGTCGTCCAGTCCCACGTCCGCATCCTGGCTCGCCGCATAGCCCCCGGCGGAATCCGCCAGCACTTCCCGCACCCAGCGCACGATTCCTCGAGCGGCCTCGGCGTACTCGGGGGTACCCAGTGCCGCGTACGCATCGCAGTAGGCTCGCAGCAGCTCCGAGTTGTCGTACGCCATCTTCTCGAAGTGGGGGACGATCCACTCGGCGTCTACACTGTACCGGTGGAACCCGCCGCCGACGTGATCGTGGATGCCCCCGCGTGCCATGCCCTCGAGCGTCCGGTCGATGACCTGCCGGATCTCGGGTCGTTGGTCGGCCCACCATTGTGCCAGCAGCACCTGCACCGCACCAGGGTGCGGGAACTTGGGCTGGCTGCCGAAGCCTCCATTCACGGGGTCGAACACCTGCAGCATGGTGTCGACGCCGGTGTCCAGCAGCTCGCGCGACAGCTGTCCTGCAATCGTCTCCCCACCGTCGCGCTCTACGGCCCGGCGGATCGCCAGCGCCTGCCCCTCGAGCTGGTCTCGCCGCTTTCTCCACGCATCGAGCACACCCGCGAGCACCGACTGAAAGCCGGGCCGGCCGTACTTCCCATCCGGAGGGAAGTAGGTGCCGCCGTAGAAAACCTGCCCCTCGGGTGTCAGAAATGCTGTGAGTGGCCAGCCGCCCTGGCGGGTAAGGGCCTGGACGGCGCGCTGGTAGCGCGTGTCGACGTCCGGGCGCTCGTCCCGATCGACCTTAATGCAGACGAAATGGGCGTTGAGGAAATCGGCGATCGCGGGGTGCTCGTAGGACTCGCCATCCATGACGTGGCACCAGTGGCACCAGACGGCCCCGATATCGAGCAGCACGGGCTTGTCCGCGGCGCGGGCGGCCGCGAATGCCTCGTCACCCCAGGCGTACCAGTGGATCGGTTGGTGTGCGGCGGAACGAAGGTACGGGGACGCGGCGGAGTGCAGTCGGTTCATGCGCGGATCCCCCGGATGATGAGCGCTTCTCGCCGCCAGAGCACCCGGCCGTCGGGCTGGCGGAACTGCTCGAAGAAGCGCCCCATCTCGCTGTCGAGGCGGACCCGTGCGTGGGTGTCGAGTGCGGCGTAGCCGGCGGCAACTCGGCCGGTCGCTGTGCGGAGCACCGCCCAGGCGGCGGCCGGAGAGGCGGCTTCGAACGGTACCTCGATCGGCTCGAACGCGACCTGCGTGATGGCCCCGCCGAGCCAGGCTCGCGCCCGGCCCGGCTCGCCCCACTGGAACGGATCGTGGAGGCTCTGCGGCACGTCGAGGTGGCGAAACGCCGCCTCCTGATAGGCACCGATGGACCCGCCGGGTGGCCATGCCAGGAGTCCGAGCCGCCCGCCCGGCCGGAGCACCCTGGCCGCCTCAGCAGCGGCGCGGACAGGATCGGGCGCGAATATGAGGCCGAAGCTCGAGATCACGACGTCGAATCGCTCGTTGGCGACAGGCAACGCGAGCGCGTCGGCGACGGCCAGCTGGAGGGTGGGAACGGCTCGCGCCGCCTCACGCGCCGCGGCGATCATCCACGGGGCGAAGTCGACGCCGACCACGGAGCTGGCGCCGAGCTCAAGCGCGGCGAGGGCGGCGGTGCCAGGCCCGCAGGCGACGTCCAGCACCCGGTCGTCCCCGGTGATGCGGACGGCGCGGCACATCGCCCGGGCGGCGGGCAGGAAGTCGGGCGCGATGTGGCGCTGGTAGTCCCGGGCGACCCGGCTCCAGGCCTGCGGCATCCCGAGCGACGGGTAACTCATGCCCGAAGGTAACGAAAAAGGGGGCGACCGGCGTCGCCCCCCTTTTGTTCGCGGCGCGAAGCCGCGGGCCTACTTCTTTGCGTGGCTGATGGACCAGACGTAGGCAGCGACCTGATTCACCTGATCGTCCGTGATGTTGGAGCCACCCCGCGCGGGCATGGGGATGCCGCTCTTCGACTCTTCCTTGGTGATGCCCTTCTTGATGTAGGCGACGATCCCCTGATACGACCCGTCGCCGTGGAGCCACTGGTGATCGACCAGGTTGGTCGTGGGACCCAGCATGCCCTGGGCGTTTTGTCCGTGACACGCGTAGCAGTTGCCGGCACCGGTGAAGATGGCTTTGCCCTTCTCGACCATGTCCGGAGTAACGCCGGCCGGCAGTCCCTGCGCCCGCGCGGGCACGGCCGCGGCAGCGAGGCCGAGAACAACGAGCAGGCCGAGACGAGTAGGCGTGTCCATCGTGCGGGCTCCCAATCGAGTTTGGTGATGATGACCGGCTGTCTGCTCCGCCCGGCGCGGGCGCGACCCGTAAGTATACGGTTCGATACATAGAGAACAAGCGAGCGTAAGAGCGGAGCGACGCGGGTGATGGGGAAGCAACTTGCGCACCTGCCGGAACTGCCTGCTTAACTCACTAGATGACATCGTCTTGCATGGCAACGTGACCCGGCCGCGCCAGGGGGTTCGTCATCTCCCGAGGCCAGGCCGGCCCGGGCGGGATCAGTTGGAGGCGGCTGGAGCGAACGGCTGGGTGGCGCTGAGCGCGGTCGACTTTCGGCGGAAGATCCCGGGGTCGTAGGCACTCCGCGGGTTCCAGAGCACCCAGGAATCGATGCCCAGGTCCTGCGCGGCCCGCATTTGCGCCCGTACCTCGGTGGGCGAATACCGCGGTGGTCCGAGCGTAAACGCTTGCAGGTACGGACGAATCTCGGCGGTCTTACCCAGCGGGCCGGAGCGCTTGAGCCCGTCTTCCAGCGCGCGCCGCACCACGCGATACGGCTCGCTGTTGGGATAGCGCACGTCGTACACGCCACGGTAGTAGTGACTCGGATAAACCATCGGCAGCACGACGTCGGCGGCGGTGACGAGGTCCTCCCAATACTGGCCGATCCCCATGTCGCCGGTGGCCGTGGTCGTGAGGCCGAAGACGTCGATCGTGAACGGGACGCCGAGGCGCTTGGTACGCTCCCGGAGGATGTGAAGGCCGTGGGCCACGCCTTGCCGCTTGGTCGCTCCCGAATCCCGCGCGATGAAGAGAGCCGTGGCCATCCGGCTCGGGGGCTCGTCGGGGAAGCGGACGTAGTCATACTGCACCTCGGCGAAGCCCATGCGCACGGCCTCCTCGGCCAGCTGGGCGGCATAAATCCACACCGAGTCGTTGAACGCGTCCACCCAGGCGAAGTTCAGCCGATCGCGCCAGAGACCGCCGCCCATGTGCTGTACCGACCACGCCGGCTTCCGCGACGCCAGGAGCGGGTCCTTCGCGACCACGATCCGCGCGATGGGGTGAATGCCGTGCTGCGCCAGCACCCGCAGGCGACGCTCGGTGTCGTGGGTACGGTGCTGGTCGTTCGCCCCGATCTCCACCGCGGTGGGGACGGCCGAGCGGTAGGTCAGGTAGCCCGTGTCGTCTTTGACGTCGATGACGAAGGCGTTGATCTCGGTGGTGTCGGCGAGCTTCACCAGCTCGTCGAAGCGTCGCCCGCCGAAGGCCCACGCGTTCACGTAGATGGCGTGGAGCGGTTTGGGCGGGTCGAGTAACGGCGGCGCGGGCCAACTCGGAGGCTGACCGGCCGCGCCGGGCAGTGAGTTTACTGGGGGGAGTGCGGCACCGAGCTCGTCGCCCCAACGGACGGTCTGCTGGGCGGCGAGTGCCGAGGTTTGCAGTGCAAGCGCGAACGTAGCCGTGCGAAAAGCCGAGCGAAGCATGCCTGGGTCCGAATGCCGACCGTGGTGGCGACGCGGCCCAACTCACTCGGGCGCAGCGAGTTGGCGCGCACTACGTACCCACGGATGACCGGGGATGCTTCAGAGAAAGGCAAATCAGGGGCCTGCTGGAAGCGGTGTGATCTCGATGCGGCGATTGATGGCGCGGCCGGTGGCGCTGGTGTCGGCCGTGAGGGGTTCGCTGGGTCCGTACACCTTGGGTACGAGCCGCTGGGGGCGTACGCCCTTGGAGATGAGGTAGGAGCGAACGGCTTCAACCCGCAGACTGGCGAAGCCCCGGGTATCAACCTCGGATCGGGACGGCGCGGTATGCGCGCCGATCTCGACTCGCAGCGCCGGATCGGCGGCCAGCGCGGCGACGACCGAGTCCAGCGTCGGGTTCGCCAGCGAACGAAGCCGCGCACTGCCAGCCGCGAACGCGTTGTCGCGGAGCACGAGCTTGGGGGCCCCACTCGCGACGGCGGCGGCGGAAGGCGGCGGCGTGGGCTTCGGCGTCTCCGGCCTCGGTGGCGTTGGCTTGGCTGCGGGCACCGGCGCCGCTGCTGCGGGAGGCGCGGGTCTAGGCGGCGCGGCTGAGGGCGGTGTGGGTGGCGACGCCTTGGCGGCGCGCTGGCTGGCGGAACAGCCTACGGAGTCGACCGGTGTCCCGGGCGGCGTATTGGGGCACTGGTCGATCCCGTCGAGCACGCCGTCGCCGTCGCTGTCGCTCGGGCAACCAAGCGCGTCCACGGTCGCGCCTCTCGGCGTGTCGGGGCAGCGGTCGATGCCGTCCGGCACGCCGTCGCTGTCGCTGTCGATGGGACAGCCGAGCGCATCCACCTTGGCGCCTGACGGGGTATCGGGGCACTGATCGATGCCATCGGGCACGCCGTCGCCATCGCTGTCGATCGGACAGCCTGTCTTATCCACCACCGCGCCGTGCGGCGTATTCGGACATTGGTCGATTCCGTCGGGGACGCCGTCGCCGTCGCTGTCGATCGGACAGCCGTGCTTGTCCACCACCGCGCCATGTGGGGTATTGGGGCACTTGTCGTCGGTGTCCGGCACACCATCGCCGTCGGTGTCGACGGTCCCCTTGCTGCCGAGCATGACGCTCAGGCCCAAGTTCCCGCCGAAATTGGAAAACTTGAGCTGGCCGCTGATGTTCCGGTTGAGGACGCCTTCGGTTCGCAGCATCACGGTTGGCCCGAGGCCGACCCGGAAGCCGACCCCGCCGATGATCGTGGCGGCGGTGCCGCACGGGCCCGACCCCGGGACCGCGACCAACGGGCAGCTGCCGCCGTAGGTCGTGGACCCGATGCCGGCCTTGAGGTAAACCGAGTTGTTGGCGCCGAGGATCACGTTGTAGAGCGTGGAGAGGCTCAAGGTCGTCACGTCCACGCCGACCGAAGGCGTGCCGTTGGTCTTCGGCTTGACGAGCGACCCCTCGCCTTCGATCGAGAGTTTGAAGGGCAGCCAGAAGCCCAGGCGGATGAGGCCCCCCGGGCCGGTGTTGAGATCCGTCGAATCGGCGAACTTGAACGCCGAACCGGCGGCACCGAGCTCGACGAGATACTTCCGTTGCGCGGCGGCGGGTTGGGGCGGCAGGGCCAGACAGGCGAGCAGCACGAGGCTCGCGCCGCGAACGGGAGTCATGCAGGATAGGATACGCCGGGCCGGGGTCGGTGACAAGCGGTCCCGCGCGGGGCGCCGAAGGCCGGCAGAGGTCTTGGCAATCGCCCAAGGCCGCCGCTACGATTCGACCCTGCCTCGCCGAGGCCCTACCGAGGGAGCGGGACCATGCGTGTCACGATCGAATACTGCGTCGTTTGAAACTATCAGCCGAGGGCCACCGGTCTGGCGGCCGAGCTGAAGCGTGACTTCCCCGAGGCGGAGATCGTTCTGATGCAGTCCTCGGGTGGGCGATTCGAGGTCACGGTGGACGACACAGTCGTGTTCTCCAAGGCGGCCACGGGCAGGCACGCGGAGCCGGGGGAAGTAGTGCGACGAATCAGAGAGGTGAGAGGCAGGAAGTGAGACTTACGCGGTGAGGAGCGAGCGCGGTCCGGCCCCTCTCACCCCTCTTCTCATTTCTCACTCCAGTTATGCGAATCGCCATCTCGACCGGCGGCGGGGATGCCCCCGGTCTCAATGCCGTCATCCGGGCCGTCGTGCTCTCGGCCGAGCAGCGCGGCTGGACGTGCTACGGCGTCCTGCGCGGGTACGGCGGCCTGCTGTCGTTCGACGGCGTCGTGCCGCTCGGACCGGAACAGGTGCGCGGCATCACCCATCTCGGCGGGACGATTCTCGGCACCAGCAACCGCGGCAACCCGTTTTGCTACGTGACCCGGGGCCTGGACGGGAGCGAGCGCGAGATCGACCGCTCGGCCGATCTGGTGGCCGCGTTCCAAGCCAGCGGGTTCGACGCGCTGGTGTCGATCGGGGGCGACGGCAGCCTCGCGATCGCGTACGAGCTGTGGAAGCTGGGCGTCCCCGTGGTCTGCGTCCCGAAGACGATCGACAACGACGTGAGCGGCACGCAGCGGACGTTCGGCTTCGACACGGCGGTCAGCACGGCCACCGAGGCGATCGACAAGCTGCACTCGACCGCAGAAAGCCACGATCGGGTGATGGTGGTGGAGGTGATGGGGCGCTACGCCGGCTGGATCGCGCTGTCGAGCGGTGTCTCGGGCAGCGCCGACGTGATTCTCCTCCCCGAGCTTCCGTTCAACATCGAGAAGGTGTGCGAGAAGATCCGCAGCCGGGAAGCGAGGGGCCGCCGGTTCAGCATCGTGGTCGTCGCCGAGGGCGCCCGATCCCGTGACGGCGACATCGTCTTGCTGGAGCGGCGGGGCCCCGGGACGGTGGACCGGCTGGGCGGCATCGGTGGACAGGTTGCCCGGGCGATCCAGGAGCGCACAGGCAAGGAGGTCCGGACCCTGGTGCTCGGCCACTTGCAACGCGGCGGCAGCCCGACGACGTACGACCGGCTCCTGGCACTCCGCTTCGGCACCGCCGCCGTGCGCTCGATCGCCGACCGCTGCTTCGGCGTGATGGTCGGCCTCAACGGCCCGACGATCACGCGCGTCCCGCTCGCCGACGTGGTCGGCCGCACCCGGAACGTCCCGCTCGACTCGGACATCATCACGACCGTCCGCGACCTCGGCATCAGCCTGGGCGATTGAGGGAACCGATGAGCTCGACAGCCGCCCAGGAGCCTCTGGTCTATCCGCCCGCCCGGCGCGACGACGTCGCCGACGTTCTTCACGGCGAGCGGGTGGTGGATCCCTACCGCTGGCTCGAGGACGGCGACAGCGCCGAAACCCGGGCGTGGACCGACGCGCAGAACACGCTGACCGCCTCGTACCTGGGTGACGTCGCCGCGCGCCCCCGGATCCGCGAGCGGCTCGAGACCCTCCTGGCGATCGGCAGTCTGAGCGTACCCAGCCCGGCCCGGGGGCGGTACTTCTATCAGTATCGTGACGGCCGCCAGAACCAGCCGATTCTCTACGTGCGCGAAGGCGCGGAGGGCGCCGAGCGGGTGCTGCTCGACCCGAACCGGCTCAACGCCGAGGGAACCACGGCGCTCGACTGGTACCACCCGAGCGAGGACGGACGGTTGCTGGCGTACGGCCTCTCCGAGGACGGCAACGAGGAGAGCGTACTCCACGTGCTCGACGTCGCCACGGGCGCCGTCCTGGCCGACCGCATTCCCCACACCCGCGCGGCTGACCTTGCCTGGCTTCCGGACGGGAGCGGGTTCTACTACACCCGCTATCCCGCACCCGGCGAGGTTCCCGAGGGAGAAAAGCACTACCACAGGGCCATCTTCCTCCACACGCTCGGGACCGACCCAGCCGGAGATCCGCTGGTCTATCGGCCTGCGATGAAGGAGCACTGGCCCGGCGTCAGCATCTCGCCCGACGGCCGATGGCTTTTGATCGGCGTGGCCCGCACGTTCGAGCAGACCGACCTCTACCTCCAGGATCTCCGGGCAGGCACACCGCCCGTGGCCGTGGCGAAGGATTTGCCGGCGCTGTTCGAAGGGCAGGTGATCGGCGGCCGGCTCTACCTCCGCACCAACTTGCGCGCCCCGACCTATGGGGTCTACGCGCTGGACCCCGAGCGGCCGGACCTCGGCTCGGCCACCGAGCTGGTGGCGCCGAGGCCCGATGTCGTGCTCGATGGAGTGACCGTGGTCGGTCGGCACCTCGCGCTGAGCTACCTCGAGCGCGCCAGCTCCCGGCTCCGGCTCGCGGACCTCGACGGCACGGGCGTGCGGGAGCACGCGCTCCCGGGGATCGGCAGCCTGTTTGGTCTCGGGGCCGAGTGGGACGGGGACGAGCTGTTCTACGGCTACTCGTCCTACACGGTACCGCCGAGCGTGTATCGGATCGATCTCAACACCGGCCACGAGACGTTGTGGCGCCGGGTGGACGCGGACATCGAGCCGGAGCGCTACGTGGCCCGCCAGGTGACGTATGCCTCGCGCGACGGCACGGCCATCACGATGTTCGTGGTGCACGCCCGGGACCTCAAGCTGGATGGCACGAACCCCACCTACCTCACCGGCTACGGCGGGTTCAACATCAGCATGGCGCCGGGGTTTTCCCGGTCGCTCTTCATCTGGCTGGAGCGGGGCGGGGTCGTCGCCGTGCCGAACCTCCGTGGCGGAGGGGAGTACGGGGAGACCTGGCATCAGGCGGGGATGCTGGGCAACAAGCAGCACACGTTCGACGACTTCATCGCCGCCGCGGAGTGGCTGGTCGCGAACGGGTACACCAGGCCGGACCGGCTGGCGGTGGCCGGAGGATCAAACGGCGGCCTGCTCATGGGGGCCGTCGTCACCCAGCGGCCCGACCTGTTCCGCGCCGTAGTGATTCAGGTGCCGCTGCTGGATATGCTGCGGTACCACCGGTTCCTGATCGCCCGGCTGTGGATCCCCGAGTACGGGTCGCCCGACGACCCGGCGCAGTATGCCTGGCTCCGCGCCTATTCGCCGTATCATCACGTCCGGGACGGCGCTCCCTACCCGGCCGTGCTGCTCGCAACCGCCGAGAGTGACTCGCGGGTGGATCCCATGCACGCCCGCAAGATGGCGGCTCGCCTCCAGTCGGCCACGGCCTCGAGCCATCCGGTGCTGCTCCGGCTCGAATCGAAGGCGGGGCACGGGGCGGGGAAGCCGATCGCGAAGGTGCTGGAGGAGCTCACCGACACCTGGAGTTTCGTGTTCAATGAGCTCGGACTCGCCTGAAACCCAAGGACCCGCCATGCCCGATCGCTCCGCTGATCCGTCACACGCCGCCGAGTGGCTCGCCGTCCTCCGGATTGCCGTCGGCTTGTACTTCGCAAAGGCGGTCATCACGAAGCTGACCATCGTGCTCGCCGGGGGAGTAGTGCCGGTGCCTGCGGTGTCGGATCGCTGGCTCGCGACCATGCCCAAGATTGTCGAGAAGCAGGCGGTCGGGAATCCGATCGGGTTCTACAAGGATTTTCTCGAGCAGACCGTTCTTACCCACCCGAGTCTGTTCGCCCACCTCACGGCCTGGGGCGAGACAGTCGCGGGAATCGGGCTCACGTTGGGGCTGTTCACCGGGCTGGCCTCGCTGGTCGGGCTTTCGCTCGTGATCAACTACGGGCTGGCGACCCAGTGGATGTCGTCCGGGCAGCAGGGGTTCCACCTGCTGCTGTTCACCCTGATGCTGGCATTCTTCTTCAGCCGGGCGGGGCGGCGCTGGGGCTTGGACCGGCTGATCGCGGAGCGCAAGCCGGGCTCATGGCTCACGCGCCGGCCGGTGAGCTGAAGGCGATCTAGTAGCTGCTGTGGGTTTCGGGGCCGGCGATCAGGCTCCCGGACTCGCCCTCCGCCTCGCAGTGCGCGTCGGTGGCGCTGTAGAGGAGGCAGAACGCGCCGTCCGCGCCCCATCGCGCGAGCCAGAGCCGCATGACGCCCCGGTCCGCGCCGGAGAAGGTTGGGTAGGGGCGGCGGCTGTCGCGGCGGGCGATGTGGGTGTGGACGGTGCCGAACCACTCGGGCGGCCCGCACCGGTCGATCGACGCGGACGCCGCAATGCCCATCGAGTCCGCGTCGGACGGGTCGAGCGGCAGGATCCGGCTCACGGTCGCCACGCCCCCAGCGCGCTCGCCCCCGATGCACGCCACCCGCTCAGCGCCAGCCGCCACGCTCGATTCCCAAAGGGCGTGGAAAGCCCGCTTGGCGTCGGTCGCGATCTCGAAGCGCTGCACGGGAGCGGAGCCGGGGGTGGCGTACCGCGGCTCCTGCGCACCGGCGGTGCTGCGGAAGACGAGTTGGACCAACGCGGCCGAGATGAGCAGGCCGGAAGCGGCTCGGACCATGCTGCCTCAAACCCTGGAGCGTCGCCGGAGTTCCCCGGAGGCAGTCAACTCGCGGCTGGTGCTCCCGGCGCCGGCGCAACAGCCACTCCCCAGGGTGCCTTCCCCACGGGAATTCGCCCGATCACCTTGAGCGTTTCGGTGTCCACCACCGTCACGTCGTTCGACGGACCGTTCGCGCTGTAGAGCTTCCGGCCGTCCGGCGTGAGCCCGATGCCCCACGGCCGCTTCCCGACAGCCACCGTGTCCACGATCGCGTTGTTGGCCGCGTCCAGCGCCACGACGGTGCCGCCCCGTCCGGTTGAGACGTAGACCCTCCGACCGTCGGGGCTCGCCGCCACGCCCATCGGTTTGGAGCCGGGGGCCAGGGTGAGCGTGGCCACGGTTTTCCGGGTCTTGGCGTCGATCACCCACACCGTTCCGTCCACCTCGCAGGTGACGTACGCCCTGGCCCCATCAGGGGTGAACGCGATACCCCGCGGGCGCTTCCCGACCTCGACGGCGCCGAGCACCTTGCCGGTCTTCGCGTCGAGGATGGTCACGTTGTGGTCGGTCTCTCCGGTGACCCAGACTGCCTTGTCGTCGGGCTGGACCCTGACGCCTTCCGGCTCACGGCCCACTTTGACGGTGGAGAGCACCTTCCCCGAGGCAATGTCGAGCACCGAAGCGGTTCCCGCGTCCTCATTGGAGACGAAGAGACGGCTGCCGTCGCGGGAGATGTCGAAGTTCTCCGGGTCGGATCCGGCGGGCAGGATGCGCTCCACCTTGCGACTGGCGGCGTCCACGACCGCGACGCCATCCTTGCTCTTGTCGGCCTTGAGCTTCTCGCACTCCGCGTCGGGCATCGTCGGCGGGCACTTGGGTGAGCCGCTCAGCGCCACGAAGACCTTCCGCCCGTCGGGGGTGGCGCGGACTCCCCGCGGCCGGGTCCCCACTTCGATCGTCGCGACCACCCGGCCGGACGCATCGTCGATCACGCTCAGCTCGCGGGAATCCTCGTTGGTGACGTAGACGAGCAGCCCGCTCGGCGGTCGCGTCCTCGGTGCCGAGGTGTCCGCGGAAGGGGTGGCGACGTCGGCGGGATGGTCGGTCCGTGGGGGTGACCCCGAGGTGCAGGCAGCCGCGAGCCACGCGGCGGAGAGAAGCATGCTATTTCGCATCGAAGATGGCCTTGTCGCGGTTACGGGCCTGGTCGAGTCCTTTGGCCTGCGCCAGCCCGACCACGCCCCGGAAGATGGCGCCGTTGATGTCCGCCTTCGTGAAGTTGGCGCCCGTCACATCCGCTTTGGTGAAGTCGGTCTGCACCAGGTCGCCGTTGCTCAGATCGGCGCCCACGAGCTTGGCCCCGCCGAGGTTGGCGAACGAGAAATCCGCCTTGAACAGGTTCGTGCCCGAGAAATCGGCCCCGGCCAGATCGGCCCCGACGAACGTGGCGCGCATGACGCCCATCGATTGGTTGCCGGGATCGGCCCCGATGTTCGCCCCACGGAGCATGGCCCCCGCGAGATTCGCGTTCTTGAGGTATCCGATGATGCGGGTCTTGTCGAGGTTGGCGCCGCTCAGATCCGCCCGCTCGACAATAGTGGCGAACAGACTCGCTCCCTCGAGGTTCGCCGCGTGCAGGTTTGCCCGACGCAGCACCGTCCCGTCGAGGTTTGCCTGACGCAGATCCGCGTCCGTCAGCACGGCATCGGTGAAGTCGCACGCGAAGAAGTTCGTCTTGACCAACTTGGCGCCGGCGAGCGTGGCCCGGGTCAAATTGGCCCGACGGAAGTCGATCCCGCTCAGCTCCAAGCCGCTCAGGTCGGCGCCGGCGAAGTCCGGCGGGCTCTTCTCGGTCGCTGCGGCGAGCCGTGCCTTCACTTCCGCCAGGGTCAACTTTCCGGCGTGCGCCGGCGCCTGTCCCGCCGCTGGGAGGGAGACCGAGAGCGCCAAAGCGAGGGCCGCGAGGGTCGGGAAGCGCGGGATCATGGGAGGTCTGGGGGTGTCGGGAGAGCCTCGAAGAGGACGGGATCGCCGGGAGCGCGGTCCCGGCGGCGAGTGCCGGGTCAGCTCTGGGGCTTGCCGGGGTCGGCCGCCTTGGCGGCGGGACGGCCGGGGTGGATCTTCCCGTCGGCGCGACCCTTCACGTACGCGTAGACGTTGTTGATCTTGTCCATCTCAAGTCCCAGCGCGCACCAGGAGGGCATGCCCTTCTCGGGCCGGCCGGCGCAGACCGTCTGGATGAAGATCTCCTTCGTCGGGATGGTCCCACCGTCCCGCAGCGACACGATGAGTGCGGGGGCGAACGACGTGCCCACCGCGTACTCGCCGTGACAGCGCGAGCAGTTGAGCTCGAACTGCTTCCACCCTTGGTATGCCTCGACGCTGAGCGTGTCACGAGGGGCCGGATGGTACGGATCGGCCGCCTGCGCCTGGGCCGGGCTCGCGCCCGCGGCGAGCCCGAGCAGGACAAGCGGGAGGGCCACCACCCGAGCGAACCAGGAGGTCGAGGAGATGCGCATCTGACGGACGATCCTTTTCACACGGTTTGGGGTCGAGGGATTCAGCGTCACCGACTTGGGGTCGGTTGGCCGGCTGATCCTTGCGGGTTGTGCGCGGAGGACGAGGGCGCGTGGCCGGTATCGGCGGCGATCGGGAGCATGGGGACGGCGTAATCACGGAGAATCGCCTCGATCTCCGGCCGCTTGCGGTCGATCACCGTCTGGAGACTGTCGCGAAGGTCGTGGTCCCGACGGCGGACGCCCATGGCCATGCTGAATGCGAAGGGGATATTGCTCGTGCTGTCCGACAGGACCGGGTTCAACACGAGCGGCACCGGGGACTGTTTGGCGAAATACCCTGCCACCGGCCCCCAGACGATGGCGGCGTCCACCTGCTTGTTGATCACGGCCTTGATGATGTCGTCGGGCCGGCTGATGTCGCTGTAGAACGTGGTGAACCCCACCAGATTGCCCACTACACCGTGGGCGCTCATCGCCATTGCCGGAGGCGTGTTCTCGGCGTCGGAGTTGAGGAGGTTGACGCCGATCTTGAGCGTCTTCCACGCCGGATCAGTGAGCGACGTGAGATTGAGGCCGCTGTCCTTGCGGTAGACGATGACGTAGGCCGAGCGGAAGTACGGCTTGGTGGTTGCGGCCATATCGAGCCCCGCCGGCGCCGACATCGCGACGTCGCAATACCGCCCGTTCAGCCCCCGGGCGAAGAACCCGCGCCGGATCGGCCACCAGGCGTACTCGACTTTCGAGTGCCATTCTTTGGCCACCAGCTCGGCGATCTTGTTCTCGTACCCTTCGCCCTTCTCGTTGGATGCCGGCATGTTGTCCGGATCGGCACAGACCCGGAGGACGCCGGCGCTCTCGGTTTTCGGCCGCAGGGTCGCATCTTGCGCCGTCAGGGGGACTGCGGCGGCGGCGAGCGCGACAAGGCCGGCGACGCCGGCCGAAACCCATTGTTGGGACATCGTTTCTGCCTCGTTTTCGAGCAAACGGCGCCGGAGCGGTCAGCGCCCCGACGCCGTCGCTGTTCTTCGTAATCTAGACCCGGTAAAGGCCGGCGGAAAATCCCGCCGGCCGTTACCGGCCCTGCTTAGAGCGAGAAGACGGTCATTACACCGCCCTGATTGCTGAACTGCCCCGCGTCGCCGAACGCGCCGAGCGCGCCCAGACCAGCGGTCGGATCTTCGGCCCCGATCCCGGCGGCCACACCGATGCCCGCCCAGCCACCGATGCCCGAGTACACGGCCACGTACTGCTTCTTGTCCGGGCCGAGGTAGCTCATCGGGCTCCCGATGATGCCGGAGGGGGTCTTGAACTGCCAGAGGACCTTACCGGTCTTCTGGTCAACTGCCTTGAGCCAGCCTTCCATAGTGCCGTAGAAGACCAGGCCGCCGGCGGTCGTCATGGCGCCGCCGTACGCAGCCAGGTTCTCCTTGATCTCCCACTTCACGGTGCCGGTCATCGGATCCCAGGCGATGAAGCGCCCGCGATTGCCGCCGGGGCCCGGGAACATCCGCACGATAGCGCCCACGTAGGGCTGGCCCGCCGAGTACTTGACCTCGACGCCCTCATAGTCCATGCAGATGTGGTTGGTCGGGACGTAGAACAGCCCGGTGATCGGCGAGTACGCCGAAGGCTGCTGGTCCTTGAAGCCGATCGCCGCGGGGCAGATGCCCTCGGTGTTGTGCTTCGCGGTCGTGCCGTACTTCGGATCCTTGACCGGAACGCCGGTAGTCACGATGCCCTCGACCGGGGTGCCGGTGCCCTTGCTCTTGGCCCAGTTGATCGGGCCGTAGGCGTTGGCGACGATCACCTTGCCGTTGGTCCGGTCGAGCGTGTAGCCGATGCCGTTACGATCGAAGTGGGCGAGCAGCTTCTTGCCGCCGCTCTCGAAGAGCACGTTCTCGTTGACGCCG
>JBGQIW010000073.1:0-14844 GCA_041498715.1 Gemmatimonadota bacterium
GCGAAAGCGGCTGCGGGGACGGCCCAGGGCCAGTCGGGGTTCAGCGCGATCGCGATGACCGCCCCCAGTCCGGCGCCGCCGGAGAGGCCGAGCAGGTACGGATCCGCCAGCGGGTTGCGCAACAGGGCCTGGAGAGACGCGCCCACGACGCTCAGACTGCCCCCGACCAGGAACGCGAGCAACACCCGCGGCACCCGCAGGTCGCGCACGATGGCGGCGGACTCGGCGTAGGGGTGGAGCAGCCCGTCCCAGAGCTCGAGGGGCGAGAGCGTCACCGGGCCGGCCCACAGCCCGACGGCCAGGCTCAGCGGCACGAGCAGGACGAGCACGAGGCCGGACCGTTTCATCGCGCCGTGTTCTCGAGCGCCGCGTGCAGTCGCCGGATCGCGCCGGGCGTCCGGGGGCTCGGCCGGCTGAACTCCGATCCCTCGGCGTTCACGAAGCGCCGCTCCCGCACCGCTCGGACGACCTGCCACTCGGGCCGGTCGGCGAAGCGGGGCGGGTCGCTGCCCAGCACGAGGATCACGTCGGGGTTCCGGCTGGCGACCGCCTCGATGCTGACGGGCGCGGCCGACCTGGTGACGTCGGCAAAGAGATTCTCGCCGCCCGCCCGCTCGATCAGCTCCGTGAGAAAGCTGCCTCGGCCGACCGTCATCGGGGGCTGCTCCCATACCAGGAGGAAAACGCTGGGGCGACGACCGGACCGGGAAACCGTGGCCGCGGCGAGATCAGCCTCGAAAGCCTGCACCAGCGAGTCCGCGGGCGCTTCGTGCCCGGTGAGCCGGCCGAAGATCCGGGCCAGGCGGGGCACATCGCTCAGCGAGTCGGTGCGAAAGCGCAGCGCGGGGATGCCGAGGGCACGGAGCCGGCGCACTGCGTCGGCGTTTTGACCGGAGGTATAGAGAAGCACCAGATCGGGCTTGCGCGCAACGATCGCCTCGAGGTTGGGGTTGATCCCGTCGCCCAGACTCGGCACTGCCTTGGCCTCGGGCGGGTAGTCGCACCACGTCGTGCGCCCGATCACGCTGCCGCCGGCGCCGACGGCAAAGAGCAGCTCGGTCGCCGCCGGGTTGAGCGAGACGATCCGGTGCGCCGGCAGCGCGACGGTGGCCGTGTCGCCGCTGTCGTCCGCAACCGGGACACCGCTCATCGGCCGCGGGGCCGGACGGCAGCCGGCCAGCAGGACCAGCGTCACCGCCAGCCGCGTCAGGGTTCCGCGCACGTCATCCCCTCCCCCGCGGCCGCGCCGCGAGCGCCGTCTCGAGCCGGGCCTTGAGCTCCGACCGCTCGGCCTGGTAACGCCCCCACTCGGCCGGATCGACCTCCGCCTGCTTGTCGGCGTAGCGCGCATCCAGCTGGGCGACGCGCTCGAGCAGCGCATCGGGATCGAGCCGGGGCGCCCCGCCGGCGGGCGCAACTCCCCGGGGGCGGAGGAACCAATATCCGGCGAACGCCAGCGCGGTCGCGAGCCCGCCCACCAGCGCCGCCAGCGCCCAGCCCGGCGCGTTGAAGGGTCCGCCGAGCTCGATCTTCACCGCGGCACCGGCGGGAACCGCCCCCATCCAGCGGCGGTAGGTCCGCCCCAGGATCACCTCGGTGTCGGCCGGCGCCAACGCGCCGCCGCTCACTTTGGCCGCGGGATCGGCGATGAGCACGTTGACGAAATCCGCTCCCTGCTCGAACGGCAACGTCATGCTGCGCACGGTCGCGGGCAGTCCGTACTGAACGATGAGCTGCTTCTCGCCCGGTGCCACCGGCGCGAAGAGGAGGAGCCGGTCTCCCTCGCGGCGAAGCGCATCGGGCGAGGCGTCTCCCTCGCCGGGCTCGAGTCCGAAGGTGCCGCTGGGCAGGGGCACCGACCAGGACGGGCGCACGGTGTCCGGTGAGACCAGCGTGCGGTCGCCCCGGTTGCGGAGCACGATGAGGTCGAGCACGCCGCGGCTGCCGTCCTTCCCCGGGTCCGCGATCACGAGGTGACGGGCACTCACCTCCACCGGAACCCGGCTCGACGTGTCCGCCACGACGATTCGGAGAGCGGTGTCCGGCCGCGTCGGGTCGAGGTGGACCGCCGGCGAGAAGTACTCGATCCCGCCGAAGCGCGAGCTGGTGAGGTAGACGGCCGAGGTGTCGGGAACGAAGCGGAAGCGGAAGGCGCCGTTGCGATCGGCGGTGAGCGAGTCGATCGGACCCTGGACGCCGCGCCCGACCCGGTGGAGCAGGACCCGTGCGCCAGGCACGGGAATCGAGTCGTTGCCGGACGCGCGGAGCACCCGTCCCGCGGCCACGGCCTGCCCGGAGGCCACCGCCGGCAGGAGAGGAAACGTCATCAGGAGGACGCACAGGGCCGCGCGCAGGGAGTGAGTATCCCTGCCCGTCCCCACCCGACTGCCCGGCCCATCCACTCTAGGGATTGAACTTTCCGAAGTCCTGCGGGTCCATCCTCTCGAGGTACTGCTTCAGCTTGTCGGCCTCGAGGCTCGGGTCGGGCGCAGGCTCGTCGGTCTCGACGCCGGACTGGTCGAGGAGATGGTCGCTGGTGAAGATGGGGGCGCGGAGCCGGAGCGCGAGCGCGATGCTGTCGGAGGGGCGGGCGTCCACCTGGAACACGTGATCGTCCCGGCGGATGAGCAGCTCGGCGAAGTAGGTGTTTTCCTTGACGGCGCTGATCACGACGCGGCGGAGGTCGCCGCCCAGCCCGACGATGAGCTGCTTCATGAGATCATGTGTGAGCGGGCGCTGCGCCTTCATGCCCTGCAGCTCCATGGCGATCGCGCTCGCTTCCGCCGGCCCGATCCAGATGGGCAGGACGCGGGAGCCGTCCTTTTCGCGGAGAATGACCACCGGGGTGTTCGTGGTCCGATCCAGCCCCAGGTGTGCCACGGTGACTTCGATCATTGCTCGAGTCGCGGAGCCTAGCGCGCGGCGGAGAGGAGCGCTTTCACCCGATCGGTCTCTTCCCAGGTGAATAGCTGGACCGTCCGGCCGTCGTACTTTGCCGCGCGCGGCCGGCGGCCGAAATGGCCGTACGACGCCGTCGGTCCGAAAATTGGGCGCTTGAGCTTGAGGGTGTCAATGATGGCGCGGGGCTTGAGATCGAACACGTCGCGGACGATCTGCTCCAGCCGGCGATCGGGCAGCACGCCGGTGCGGAACGTGTCCACCATGATCGAAACCGGCTCCGCCACACCGATGGCGTAGGCGACCTGCACCTCGCAGCGCCGGGCCAGCTTGGCCTCGACGATGTTCTTCGCGACCCAGCGCACGGCGTAGGCCGCGGAGCGGTCCACTTTCGATGGATCCTTCCCGCTGAATGCCCCGCCACCGTGACGAGCCATGCCGCCGTAGGTATCCACGATGATTTTCCGGCCGGTGAGCCCCGCGTCGCCGTGGGGGCCTCCGACCACGAATCGCCCGGTGGGGTTGATGAGGAACTTGACCCGCCCGTGGTCGAGCCCCGCGGCAGCCAGCACCGGCCGGATGACCTCGTCGATCACCGTCTGCCGAATGGTGCCGTTGCTCAGCACCCGCCGACCGTGCCGCTCCGCGTGCTGGGTGGACACGACCACCGTGCGCACCGCCACCGGCCGGTCGCTCTCGTACTCGACGGAGACCTGCGATTTTCCGTCCGGCCGGAGCCAGTCGATCTTCGGGAGCCCGTCCAGCCCTTTGCGCAGCTTGGCCAGGCGCTCGGTGATCCGGTGCGCGAGCAGAATCGGCATCGGCATCCGCTCGCGCGTCTCGGCGGTGGCGTAGCCGAACATCATCCCCTGGTCGCCGGCGCCCTGCTGGTGGTGATACCCCTCGTCCACGCCCTGCGCGATGTCGGGCGACTGGCGGTCGATCGAGGCGAGCACGGCGCAGGTGCGGCAGTCGAAGCCGAACGACGCGTCGGTGTAGCCGATCCCCTCGACCGTCTTGCGCACGATGTCGGGGATGTGCACGTAGGTCTTGGTGCTGATCTCTCCGGCCACGACCGCCATGCCGGTGGTGACCAGCGTCTCGCAGGCGACTCGGCCTCCCGGATCGTTGGCGAGGATCGCGTCGAGCACGGCGTCGGAGATCTGGTCCGCGACCTTGTCGGGATGACCCTCGGTGACCGATTCGGAGGTGAAGACGTGCCGTTTGGAGAGTGCCATGGCGCCTGAGAAAAAGTTGGGGGCAACGCGAGCTCAGGCCGGGCCGGAGTCGCGAGGCAAGCTAGCCACGCGCGCACGGCCGGGCAACGCCGCCTGCGGGTCGAGGAGACGGAGATCGACGTACTGCCCGGCGGCCTCACGCAGCACATCCAGCACGGCATCCGCCGTGGGAGCCAACAGCGCCGCCTCCGCCGCTTGCCGGGCAGCCGCTTCGGGCACCGAGCGGATCACCCACTTCACCAGCGGGAGGGCGGGCGGCGCCACACTCAGGCGGCGATAGCCGAGCCCGATCAGCAGGACGACGGAGAGGCCCTCGGAGGCCATCTCGCCACAGACGCTCACCGGCACGCCGGCCGCCACGCCCACGTCCGTGATCCGCTTGAGCTGACGCACGACCGCCGGGTGGTGCGGCGTGAAACGCTCGGCCAGCCGGGCGTTGCCGCGGTCCACGGCCAGGGTGTACTGGGTGAGATCGTTCGTTCCGACGCTGAAGAACGCGCTCACCTCGGCCAACCGGTCGGCGATGATCACCGCCGCCGGGGTCTCGATCATCACCCCCACCGGCACCGACGCCGCCGCACGGATGCCCTCGCGCTTCAGTGCTTCCGCCTCCTCGGCCATCAGCTCCTTGGCCTGGATCACTTCCTCGACCCGGGTCACCAGCGGGAGCATGAGCTGGACGTCGCGATCAGCGGCCGAGCGGAGCACCGCTCGCAGCTGGACCCGGAAAACCTCGGGCTGGTCGAGGCAGACGCGGATCGATCGCCACCCGAGGAACGGATTCGCTTCCTGCGGCGCCTGGAAGGCCGCCGGGAACTTGTCGCCGCCGAGATCGAACGAGCGGAGGATGATCGTCCGGTCGGGAAAAGCGGAGGCCACGCGGCGGAAATAGTCGGTCTGCTCGTCCTCGGTGGGCAGGCTGGTGCGCCCGGTGAGGAGGAACTCGGTCCGGAGCAGCCCCACGCCTTCGGCGCCGAAGCGCACGGCCGCCTCGATTTCCTCCGGCAGATCCACGTTGCCCATCAGGATGACCCGGGTGCCCTCGGGCGTCACCGCCGGCTCTCCCGCCACGGTCTCCAGCTCGAGCTCGAGCCGCCGCCGCCGGTTCACCTGGACCTTCGTGTCCTCCAGCTCCGCGAAGGTCGGCTCGATCACGATCGTGCCGGCCTGACCGTCAATGAGGAGCGCGCGGCCGTCGGGGATAAACGTCATGGCGCCCACCGCACCCATGACCGCCGGAATGCCGAGCGAGTGGGCCAGGATAGCTGCGTGGGACGTGCGGGTGCCCTCCTCGCTCACCAACCCGACCACGTGGTCGCGGTCGAGCTGGACCGTGAGCCCGGGCGACAGCTCCCGCGCGACCACGATCACCTGCTCGTCGGGCGCCACGTTCCACAGCTCCTCCTGCTTCCGGCCCAGGAGGCCGTGCAGCGTCCGCATCTGAATGGCGTGCAGATCCGCCAGCCGCTCCCGCAGCCGGGCGCTGGCCGAGTTGGACCAGAGGTTCCGCACCTCCAGCGCCTTGAACTCGTAGGCTGTTTCCGCGCTGAGCGCGTTGTTGCGGATGAGCTGCTCGACCGCCTACAGGAAATATTCGTCCTTCGCCATCTCGATCTGGGCGTCGAAGATGCGCGCCTCTTCGGGGCCGGCGCGCTCGTACACCCGCTGGCCGAGCTCCTGGAGCGATGCCACGACGGCCTCGACGGCGTCCCGCAGGCGCCGCACCTCGTGCTCGATCTGCGACGGGGGCACGACGCGGTCGGGGACTTCCGGGAAATCGAGCCGCATCACCAGCGCCGGCGCGAAGGCCACGCCCGGCGAGACGCCGACGCCGCGAAGTAGGTGTGGAGCCGTCATGTCACCCCTCCCCGAACCCGCCGGCGACCAAGTTCATCAGCGCCTCCACGGCCACCTCGGCGTCGGCACCGCTGGCGCGGAGGGTGATGGCGCTGCCGCATTCGGCCGCGAGCATCATCACGCCCATGATGCTCTTCCCGTTCACCTCGATGCCGTCTTTGGCGATGGCGATGTCCGAAGCGAACGTGCTTGCCAACCGCACCAGCTGCGCCGCCGGCCGCGCGTGAAGCCCGAGGGGGTTGACGATGGTCGCCTGCCGCTCGACCGCGGGCGCCGTCATCGGGTCACCAAGCGGAACAGGAGCGTCAGGGCCACGGCGAGGAGCGCGAACCGGCTCCCGGTCATGCGGGCGCCGAAGAGGCGTCCGGCCACCACGCCGGCGCCGGCGACGAGGCACACCCCGGCCGCCGCGCGGATGGTGCCGAGGGGCCGAAGATACCAGGCCGCGACGAGCGGCAGCGCGAAGCCGACCAACAGGCCGGCGGCGTTCCCCACCCGCGGCACCGCGCGTGGAATCCAGGACGCGCCGATCGCCGAGCCGACGCCCATGCCGGAGGCGAGTCCGGTCTTGAGGGCCCAAACCGCGACCCACACCCGGATCAGGTTGTAGACGACCAGGAAGCCGACGACCGCCCGGCCGCCGGCCCCCAGCGCCAGCGCCGCGAGCGCGGCGCCGACCAGGGCGGGCAGCAGGCCGGCCCAGAAGAGCTGGTCGCCGAGCGCGCCCAGCGGGCTGCACAGGGCGGCGCGCAGCCGCGCGACCTGGGCGCCGGGCGCGGCGTCGTATTCGGCGCGGACCGTGGCGCCCAGCGCGAGGCCGGCGAGGTTCGGGTTGCAGTTGAAGAACTCCGCCGAGCGGACGACAGCTTCGGAATGCCGCACCGGGTCGGCGACCTTGAGATCCTCCAGCAGCGGCTCGGCTGCGTAGCCGATCCCGACGCCGAGCATGCGCTCGTAGTTCCAGGCACCCTGCACCGCGAAGAGGCGAAGTAGCGCGCGCGCCCGCCCGTTCATAGCAGCACCGCCAGGGCGAGCCCCAGGACCAGGCCGGCCGCGAGCCAGCGGCGGCGGGGGCTCCGCCCCGCGCTCCGCAGCGCGCCGTCCAACGCGGCCGCGAGCCCGGCTCCCAGAACCACGAGCGTGAGCGCCACCGCGGTGCGCCGGTCCAGCAGGAGCCAGCGGTCGGCCACCCAGGCGGCGGCCAGACCCGCGGCGGTGAGGAACGCGCTTCTGACCGTATCGCGGGCGATGCCGGCGTACTGGAGCCGGCGGATGGCGGCGCTTTCGCCCGCCGCGAGCGCGGCCGCGTGCCGCTGCACCGCCTCCGCGTTCAGGCGCCGGAGCCGCTGGAGACTCCAGCCGCCGAGCACCGAGACGAGCAGCCCGATCGTGGCGGCGAGCCCCAGACTCAGCTCCCAGGGCGAACCGGCGGCGAGGGCGGTGGCCGCAACCGTCGCCGGCCCGTAGTCGGGGTAGCGGGCCGCACCGATCGGAAGCACGTCCAGGGCGAAGAGCTCCATGAGCACGCCGACCCGCAGGCCGGCCGCCGGATCGCCCAGCAGCAGGCCCGCGACCGCGCCGGCGACGAACGGCCGGGCGATCATCGCCTGCGCCACGCTCACGAGGTCGAGGCCGACCAGGGTCCCCCAGGCCAGCAAGGCGGCAAGCACCAGCGGGTCCGTCACTCGAGGCACCGGAGCGGCACCGGGGCCGCGCTGGGGACGTCCTGTGCCGTGATCCGCGCGCCCGCCGCTTCCAGCGCGCGCAGGCTCGTCAGCTCGTCGTCGGTGAGATAGAGGTAAGGCAGCCGCTGCCTCCTGCCGGGCTGGTGGTGGAGTCCGCCGAGATTGATCGCGTTCACGACCGATCCGGCGGCGGCGTGCAGCGCGGCCATGGTCGCGATGTCGCCGGTGAGCAGCAGAATCCGCCGGGGAGACGCCTGCCACGCCGGAAGCTCGGCCGCCGCCTCGGAGAGGGCGGCGAAGCGCAGCTCGATCTCCGGCGGCACGGCCATGCGGTACAGCTCCTGCTCCCACCCGCACGCCGCGACCTGATCGTCCACCAGGATCATCAGCTCGATCCCAAGTGGGCGCCCCCATCCCACGACGACCTGGCCGTGGATCAGGCGGTCGTCCACCCGGTTGACGACGATGGGCATCAGGGAACCTTGATCGCCCGCTCCCCCGCGGCCGCCGCCCGGCTCGCCGCCGCGTCGGGAGTCTGCGACAGATGGAACACGAAATCGACCAGCATCGCGAGGTTCACGCCGGTGACGACCTTCACGTTGGAGCGCTCCCGGAGCCGGGCCAACACGGCGATCAGGCAGGACCCCGCCGGCATGTCCACGAACACGACCGTGTCCCGGTCGCCGACGGCCTCGAGGATCCGGGCCTCCAGCGCGCCCCGGTCGCAGCCGCTGTTCGAGACGGGCTTGAGGACCCCCCGCACGCCGCTGATCTGCTCGGCCGCCTCCACCAGCGCGCTCGCGATGGATCCGTGACAGACGACCACCCCCTGGAGCTCACTCATAGTCGTCCTGGAGATACTCCCGCACACCGGCCCGCTCCTTCATCCGGCGGATGAGGCGCTCGTTGAACGCGGCCGCGACGTCCACGCCGGAATACCGGAGGAGGTGCATCATCGCGACGACCTCGGAGATCACCGTGATGTTCTTGCCCGGATTGAGCGGAACGATGACCCTCGGCACCGGGACGTCCAGAATCACGGTCTCCTGCCGCGCGAGACCGGTGCGGTCCGCGTCCTTGGCGGTCTCCCAGTCCTCCAGCTGGACCACGACCTCGATCCGCTTCTGCTGGCGCACCGCCCGCACGCCGAAGAGCGCCGGGATGTCGATCAGTCCGATGCCGCGGATCTCCATGTGGTGCGCGGCCAGCTCATGCCCCCGGCCCAGCAGCACGTCGTTCCCGCGCTTGGTCACCTGCACCACGTCGTCGGCGACCAACCGGTGCCCCCGCTCGACGAGATCGAGCACGCATTCGCTCTTGCCGATCCCCGAACGGCCCACGAACAGGAGCCCGACTCCGTACACATCCGCCAGCGAGCCGTGCAGCGTGGTGCGGGGCGCGAACGCGTCCTCGACGATCGGCTTGACGCGCCGGTAGAACTCGGCCGTCTTGAGCCGGCTCCGCAGCACCGGGACGTTCCGCTCCTTGGCCAGGTCGAGCAGCTCCTGGGGAACCTCCTGGCCCTTGGTGACGAAGACGCAGGGGAGGTCGAAGGTGAAGAAATGCTCGAGCTGGCGGCGCCGGTCGGCGGGCGGGAGCGCGCGCAGGTAGGTAATCTCGGTCTCGCCGAGGACGTGCAGCCGATTGGCGGCGAACCGGCCGGTGTAGCCGGCGAGGGCGAGCCCGGGGCTCGCCACCTCGGCGGCAGGCAGCTGGCGGTCGAGCCCCAACTCGCCGGTGAGCGCCTCGAGCTGGAGCGGGTCGCCGCGGCGGGTCAGGAAGTCGCGAAGCCGCAGCATCAAGTCGGGTTGGTGGTCGGCTTGTGGGGAGGCGTGCGGGCTCGGCGGGGACGGCCGTTGGCCTTCTCCACCTGGCGCCGCAGCTTGGCCTCCGCCCGGTCGAGCGCGGTGCGATGGTCGGTGCCTTCTCCCTTGGCGATGAACGGCTCGCCCCGGGCCACGTGCAGCCGGAGCTCCACGACCTGCTGCAGGCCGTCCGCGTCGAAAACGACTGCCGCCTCGAGCGCCCGCGGCGCGAGCTGGGCCAACCGCTCGCTCACCGCGAGGGCGCGCTCCCGCAGCGCCTCCGGGATCTCGCAGTGGCGGACGGTGATCGTGGTCTGCATCGCTCCCCCTTCCCCGCCGGGCTTCAGGCCGAGCCCGCGATGACGTCCTGCAGGTGCCGCTCGGTGGCCTCGGCCGACCGCTCCCAGGTGTGCGCCTCGGCGAACGCACGGCCGCCCGCCCCAAGCCGCTGGACCAGCGAGGGGTCCGCGGCCAGCGCGAGCATCCGCGCCGCCAGGGCCTCCGCGTCGCCGTGGGGCACCAGGAATCCGGTCTCGCCGTCCCGCACCGAGTCGCGCAGGCCGGGACTGTCGGACGCGAGCGACGGCGTGCCGCACGCCCCGGCCTCCACCACAGTGATGCCCCAGCCTTCTTTGGGCGACGGAAATACGTTCGCCCACGCCGCGCGCAGCAGCCGGATTTTCTCGGCCTCGGTCACGAACCCGTGGAACGTCACCGAGTCGGCGAGGCCCAAGCCGCGGGCAAGCGCCTCCAGGGCGGGGCGATGGTCACCGGAACCCGCAATGTCGAGCCGCAGGTCCGGCCGGGTCCGCCGGGCGATGGCGAGCGCCTGCAGCGCGGTGTCTACCCCTTTATAACGCTTCAATCTACCAACATACAAGAACGCCGGAGCCGCTGCCCGGGCTCCCGGATCGGGGGTGAAGCGCACGCTGTCGACCCCCGGATGGATCACCCGAACCCGCTCGGGCCGCACACCGCGGGCGACCAGATCGTCACGGGTGCTCTCGCTGATGGCGTGGAACCCGGCTCGGGCGTAGGCGCGGGCGAGGGGCCGCTCGGCCAGCCAGACCACGGTCGCCGCGGGCCAGGCGGCTTCCTGAAACGCGGTTTCGCCGAAGAGGTGCGGCACGATGGCGTAGAAGGGGAGGTCCGTGAGGCCGGCGAGGAAGAGGGGCAGCTTGTTGATGTCCTCGACCACCACGTCCGGGCGTTCCTCGGTCAGCGCGCGGCGCACCGCGCCGCGGCCCGCGAGTGCGAAGCCGTTCCGCGAGGCGACCCGGCGCACCGCGATGCCGTCGATCACCGCTTCCGGAGCGGCGCCGGGCCAGGCGGAGCAGACCAGACGGATCCGGTGGCCCCGCGCAGCGAGCCGCTTGAAGATCTCGAAGAGATGGAACTCAGCCCCGCCGGCGCGGGGATTCTCGGGGTCCTGCCAGTTGACCAGAAGAACGTTCACAGGCGGCCGAGGGAGCGGGCTATACGGTCGAGCACGCCGTTGACGAAGGCCGGCGCGCGCGGTCCGGCGAACCAGTGCGCGAGCCGGACCGCTTCGTCGATCGCCACCTTGGGAGGCACCGTGCCCTGCTCCAGCTCGTGGATGCCGAGCCGGATGATGTTGCGCTCGACCGTCGCGATGCGGCTCAGGCGCCAGTTGTCGGCTGCGGCCGCCGCATGGCGGTCGAGTGTGGCGATCCGGGCGACGACCTCAGCCGCGAGTCCCTCGGCCCGCTCGAGCAGCGTTCCGTTGCGTGGGCCGGTGAGCCGGGCGAGCCCGCTCGCGACCGCCGGCAACGGCGGGCCCGCCTGCAGCTCCCAGGCGTAAAGCAACTGGAGGGCGCGGGCGCGCGCCTTGGTCTCAGCTCGGAGCATGTGCCGCGCGCAGCTGCGCGATCACATCGGCCGCCGCGATGGCGGCAGCCGCGGCCTCGTAGCCCTTGTTGCCGGCACTGCCGCCCGCCCGCTCGACCGCCTGCGCCAGAGTGTCGACCGTGAGCAGCCCAAAGCCGACCGGAAGCCCGGCGTCCACCGCCACCGATCCGAGGCCTCGGCTGGCCTCCGCGGCGAGGTACTCGAAGTGGGGCGTGTCGCCCCGGATCACCGCGCCGAGCGCCACCAGACAGGCGTAGCGGCCGGTCCGCGCCGCCGCCGCCGCCGCAACCGGCAGCTCGAACGCGCCGGCCACCCAGACTATGTCCACCCGCTCCCGCGGGATGCCGGCCGCGTCGCAGCAGGCGAGCGCGCCGTCCAGCAGCCGGGCGGTCACCGCCTCGTTGTAGCGGGTCACGAGGATGGCCACGCTGCCGACGGGTCGGAGGCGGCCGTTGAGCTCTGACATGAGGGGAGAAATCTAGTGGGCCAGCAAGTGGCCGAGCTTGTCGCGCTTGGTCCGGAGGTAGTCCTGGTTGTCCCGCGTCGGGCTCGCCACCAGCGGGACGCGCTCGACGATCTCCAGGCCGTAGCCCTCGAGGCCGACGAGCTTGCGCGGATTGTTGGTCATGACCCGGATGGACGAGAGCCCCAGGTCCCGGAGGATCTGCGCGCCGATGCCGTAGTTGCGCAGGTCGGGGGCGAACCCGAGCCGCTGGTTGGCCTGGACGGTGTCGGCGCCGGAGTCCTGCAGCGCATACGCCCGGATCTTGTTCAGCAGGCCGATCCCCCGACCCTCCTGGTCGAGGTACACGATCACCCCGCGCCCCTCCTGCGCCACGAGCTCCATGGCCGCGTGCAGCTGCGGGCCGCAGTCGCAGCGCTGGGAGCCAAAGACATCCCCGGTGAGACACTTCGAGTGCATCCGCACCAGGATGTTCGGCTGGCCCGCCACCTCCCCCTTCACCAGCGCCAGGTGCTCGGCCTTGTCCACGTCGTTCCGGTAGGCGATCACGGTGAAATCGCCCGCCTCGGTCGGAAGCCTGGCTTCGGCGACCCGGTGCACCAAACGCTCGGTCTGGAGGCGGTAGGCCACCAGCTGGGCGACGGTGACGAAGCTGAGCCCATGGTCCCGCGCGACGACCTCCAGCTCGGGGCGCCGGGCCATCGAGCCGTCAGGGTTGAGGATCTCGCAGATGACGCCCGCGGGCACGAGCCCCGCGAGCCGGGCGAGATCCACGCTCGCCTCGGTCTGCCCCACGCGCTGCAGCACGCCGCCCGGCCGGGCGCGGAGCGGGAAGATATGCCCCGGCCGGCGGAGATCGCTCGGCACGGTTGCGGGATTGATGGCGACGTGAATGGTGGTGGCGCGATCGCTGGCCGAGATGCCGGTCGTCACGCCGAAGCGCCGCTCGGCGTCGATGCTCACGGTGAACGCGGTGGCCTGGTCCTCGGTGTTCCGGTCCGTCATCTGCGGCAGCCCGAGCTGCTCGCAGCGGTCGCCGGTGAGCGCGAGACAGATCAGGCCACGCCCCTGCAGCGTCATGAAGTTGATCATCTCTGGCGTGACCAGCTCCGCGGCGCACACGAGGTCGCCCTCGTTCTCGCGGTCCTCGTCATCCGCGACGATGACGATCTTACCGTTCTTCAGGTCTTCGATGGCCTGTTCGATGGTGCCGAAGATCATGCCGGGTCGCGTCTCTCTTCCATCAGGGCTCTCAC
This sequence comes from Gemmatimonadota bacterium, assembly GCA_041498715.1. Classification (GTDB taxonomy): domain Bacteria; phylum Gemmatimonadota; class Gemmatimonadetes; order Gemmatimonadales; family GWC2-71-9; genus DASQPE01. The sequence continues at coordinate 13,072 of JBGQIW010000073.1, forward strand.
GTACTTCCCGACGGTGTCCCCCTCGAGGTGCACCTCGTCACCCGCTGCCCGCTCCCCGAGGGTCGTCTGCTGTAAGGTAAACGGAATCAACGAGACCTGGATCACGCCCGGTGCCGGGATTGCGTTCACCGTGAGGCTCACGCCGTCCACCGTGATCGAGCCCAGCGGCACCGACACCGTGGCTACCTCCGGGGGCACCCCGATGTCGAGGAGCCGGGCGTCTTCATTGTCCACGACGCGCTGGATCACCCCGATGCCGTCAACATGCCCCTGGACGAGATGCCCGCCGAGCCGGTCGCCCACGCGTAGCGCGCGCTCCAGATTCACCCGGCGACCGGCGGCGTAGCGGCCGATGCGGGTGCGTGCAAGCGAGGTCACGACCACGTGGACGCCGAACCAGCCGGCCCCGACCTGGTTGACGGTGAGGCAGGCGCCGTCGATCGCCACGCTTTCGCCCAGCTCGAGGTCGGGGTACGGCGCTTCGATCGCCAGCGCGACGCCGCCGGTTTCCGCCCGAGCCTCCCGCACCTTCCCCACGGCCGTCACGATTCCGGTGAACATCAGGTCCGCTCCAGTACCAGCAGCGTGTCGTTCCCGAGCGCCCGGCGCTCGATGGGACGCCAGCGGGCCGCGTCGGCGATCGGCGGCGACGGGAGCCCCCGCACGGCCGGCACGCCGCGGTCGCCGAGCCAGAGCGGCGCCTGAATCCAATGAAAGCGATCCACCAGCCCCGCCTCCAGCAGCACCCCCGCCAGCCCGCCGCCGCCCTCCACCAACAGCGAGGCGATCCCTGCGGCTCGCAACGCCTCGAGCGCTTCCCGCGGCGGCGCCGCGCGCAGCACGGTCACCCCTCGCGACTCGAGCGCGACCGCCCGCTCCGTGGAAGCGGTGGGCCCGGCTACGACGATCGTGCGAGCTTCTCCGGCAGTCTGTACCAGACTCAGTCCGTGGGGCAAGTCGAGTCGCCGGTCGAAGACGACGCGGGCGGGCGGGATCCGAACGTCCACGGCGCCGCGGACGCTGAGACGGGGATCGTCGGCCCGAGCGGTCCCCAGGCCTATTCCGATCCCGTCGAAGCCGGCCCGAAGCCAGTGGACGTACTCCCGCGCCTCGGGACCGGAGATCCAGCGGGACCGCCCCGCGGCGTCAGCGATCCGGAAGTCGAGCGTGGTCGCGAGCTTGAGAACCACCCAGGGAACCGCGGGTTCCCGCAGCAGATGCAGGAAGGCTCCGTTCTGCCGCTCGGCGTCCTCCCGCATCAGGCCGATCTCGACTTCCACTCCGGCCGCACGGAGCCGGTCCACCCCTCCGGCCGCCGCCGGATTCGGGTCCGGCATGGCGGCCACGACGCGCCGGACCCCGGCTGCGAGAATCGCGTCGGTACATGGAGGCTGCTTGCCCTGATGGTTGCACGGCTCGAGCGTGGTGACCAGCGTGGCGCCGCGGGCGCGCGGACCCGCGCGAGCCAGCGCGACCGGCTCCGCGTGCGGGCCGCCGAATTCGGCGTGGAAGCCCTCTCCGACGACTTCCCCGTCCGTGAGGACCACGGCGCCGACGAGGGGGTTGGGATGGACGCGGCCCCAGCCTCGCCAGGCGAGGTCGAGCGCGCGTTGCATTCCGTCCCGCTCGTTCACGTCGCTAGAGCCCCAGGGTGATCCCCGCCGCCGCGAAGAACCGACCGGCCGCCGGATCGAAGTCGGTGAACGTGGTGACGAGGTGCGGGTCCTTGCCCAGCTGGTAGCCCGCCTCAGTGGTAAGCTTGAAGTGGCGGAA
>JBGQIW010000074.1:0-14234 GCA_041498715.1 Gemmatimonadota bacterium
ACGGCCTTCTGCTTGGTGTTGGCGAACTTCGGAATCGCGATCGCGGCCAAGATGCCGATGATCACGACCACGATCAGAAGCTCGATCAGGGTGAAGCCCTTCCGGTTCGACATAGCTCCTCCGAATGACGTTGGCCGAGAGCTGCTTGCGTGACTGTGCGCGGCACCAACTCGCAGAGCACATGCCATCCGCAAAGGCTGTCGGCTAACGTACCCGACGGTCGGCGCTTAAGTCGGAGGCCCCGTCAGGCCCTTCACCAATTCAAACGATCGTTTTCGGAAAAACGCAAGACGCTCAGCGGTAAGCAGTTGCACGCGGAGCTTCAGGGGGACGCCGTGGGGTGGCCGTCCAGCTGGTTCGCTGCCCCGTTGACGGCGTGACCGACGCCGTTCCGCAGGCTCAGCATGATCGCGATGAGGCTGATTCCGATCAGCGCGATGATCAACGCGACCTCCACGAGGCCCTGGCCGGAGTCGTCGCTCCAGAACGTCCGCCACAGCGATTGCATGGAATCCTCCTCCGCGGTGAGGGCCAAGGCGGGCACGGCAGTGCCGGCGTGCGGGCCCCGTTGGGGGCAGGCGCTCCGGGTAAGCTACGCGGCGTGCCTGGATGTGCCAGCCGGCGCCTCCGTGCCGAGCCGTGAACCATGCGCCTCAGCGGCCGAAGCAGAGCGACCGCATCAGAACATGAATCCGCTCCGGAGATAGAACGCGGTACGGCCCTCCCCGCGCGCCAGTGCGAGGGTCATCGTGTTTCGGCGGTTCAGGTAAGCAAACCAGAGCCCGCCTCCGAAGGTCTTGTGCCAGAGGCTCGACGACTCCCCCGCGAGCCAGACCCGGCCGACGTCCGTCAGGCCGAACAGCCCCAGCTCCCCGGGCAGAAGGACGCCGACACGGGTGAGATGGACCCGCAGCTCGGCATTGGCGTAGGCCGAGGCGTCGCCGACGAGCCGATCCCGGTAGAGGCCCCGCAGCGTCGTGCCGCCGCCGAGGAACGCTCCCTCTTGAAAGGGGTAGGTGCCCCAGACGCGCTTGCCGCCGACCCGAAGGGCGAGCGTCGGCTCGAGCGGCAGCCGTGCGGTCAGGTAGGTGGCCGCGTCTCCGTGCAGCTCGCCGAAGGTCGACACCACGTTCCAGATGGCCGGGTACACGCTGCCACCGAGGTTCAGGTGCACCCCCCGCGTAGGCGCGGCGGCGGCGTCGCGCGAATCGAACGTGACCGCCGCCTCGGCACCCACCTGGCCGATGTTCTCCGAACCGTAGGGACGCAGCTCACTGACGAGCGTCGCGCGGGTAAGATCGGTCGTGGAGTACTTGAGTACCGGCCCGACTCGGAGCATTATATGCCGTCCCGCGGAGAGCCCGACAGCCACCGACAGCAGATACCGATGCTCGTAAGCGCGGTAGAAGGCGGTCGCGCCCGTATCCGGTGTCTCGTTGCCAAACCCATAGAACCTCAGGACGTCGGTACCTGACGCCCGGACGCGGAACAGGAAGTGGGTCCCCGAGTTCTCCCGCCACAGGTCCCCCTGTACCTCGCTCGTAAACGCGGCGAACCCGGTCGAATACCCGCCCCGCATATCGAGGCGGAAGGCGTACGGGTTCCGGCGGAAGCCATAGTGGAACAACGTGGTCTGGACACCGAGGAACACCCCGAGGTCGGACCCGGCACCGCCCTGGGGGCTCACGCTCCATGCGTGGCCAAAGTCGCGGGGCGCGGCGCGGATCAGGCTGGTCGAGTCCGGTCGCGCGTAAGGTCGGCGCGCGAGGGATGGGGGATGCGAACCGCCGACGGTCACAGCGGAGGAATCGGCGTAGACGCGCGTCCGGCCGCCCGCGGCATCATCCACCACCACCTTCACCCCGGTCCCGCCGATCACCCGCAGCGTGGGACCGTCGCCCGTCCCCAGAACCCGCACGGTGTCGTCGCCGCCACGAAGCAGGAGCCGTACCTCCTTCGTGTCGCGCGGGTCGAACCGGCGATGGAAATACTCGACGTCGCCCAGCTCCCCTTCCCTCGCCCGAATCGTCAGGTCCAGGGTCCCGCCCGGGCCGCGCGTCGCGGTTACCGTTTCACTCGCATCGGTTGCATGAACCTCGGCAGCGAACGCGAGCACCCGGTAAAAGCGGCGGGCTGCCTCCGGGAGCTGGTCGCGGCGTGCTTTGAGCGCGCGCGCCAGTCGCGCGCCGTCCTGTACGTAGTAGGCGGTGGGCAACTGCCCAACCGCGCCATCGATCACCGAGTCCGTGAGCCGTGCCTGAAGCGCGTGGGCGACCGAATCCCAGGTCGGCCAGTCCAGGTCGTCGAGCAGCCTCCCGTCGAGGGACCGCGCGTTTCGGTTGAGATTGACCGGGTTGGGGTAACGCTCGCCAAAGTTGACGAACACGACATCGGGCTCCTCGAGGCGCCCGAGACCGGCCAGGAAGCCGCCGTAGGTCGAGAAGGCCTGGTCGCGATCGTAGGGAATCGGCTCCCACAGGACCTGCTTCCCCTTCTCCGGCTTGATCCACCTCCATTGTCCTGCGTGCCGGTCCCAGTCGCCGAACAAGTCATCCATCAGGCGGGCCGCGAGAAACGCGCGGGTATTCACCCGATGCTCGGGGTCCCGGTCCAGCCGCTCGAACAGCTCTTCGGTCTCGGCCACCTTGCGCGCGCCGGCGAAACCCGGATGCTCGTCCGACTCGTCGGTGGGGCGTTCTTCCAGCAAGCCAAGCATTCCGGCGAACTCCTCCCGAAACTCGCCCAGGACGGAATCGTCGGGCATTACGAAGAGCCGGGGCGTGGCGTTCGGCACCCCCACAGCGTCGAGCAGCGGCGCGACGACGAGCGCCCCCGCGGGATACTCCGCGCTGACCTGGTCCCGGGCGATCCAACCCAGGACCGTCCCGCGCAGCTCAGGTCGCAGAACTTGCGACGGGTCCTTGTCCACCGACCGGAACGCGAACTTCCGCCCATCGGCGGCGGCCAGATGCAACGATGTGGTTTCGGAGTGTCCACCGCGGCGTACCGGCTGGAGTCCGCCGGCGTAGGTGCGCAAGTTCAGCACCTCGACTTCGATGGGTGTGCTCCACAGCGGGCGGTAATCCGCACCGAACAGCAGCCTATGCAACCATCCTGCACCGTAGCGGGGACCGGCCGTGGCGGTGACGAATCGAGGAGGGCTGCCGGGGTCGGGATCGACCGAATCGCGCGACGTCTGCCCGCGAAGCGGCGCCGCCACGGCCCCGAGCAGTGCGGCCAACACGGACACTCGCACCGACGTGCCCAGCCTCCGGCGGACTCGCGCTACCGTCCCACCACGAGGAGCGCGAAGGAGTTGGGCAGCACCGGCGGCCGGCGCCGGCCGGTCCCCGGCGCAGAATCGGGCAGAGGGCCGAACTGGGCACCGACCAGGTACAGCATGTGCGTGGTCGGCTCCAACGCCATCGTCCTGGCACCGGTCATCGTAGGAACCGTCTCGGCAACACTGAATTGGCCGGGGGCCTGCTCCGCCACCACGGTCAGCGTGCCATCCCCATTCGAGCTGAAGGCGAAGCCGGTCCCTGGGTCATAGGCGCTCGCGTCGACACCGGCACCGATGGGTACGGTCGCGAGAAGCCGTCCCTGGCGGGCATCCGAGATCGCCATCACGCGGTTACGACACCCGCTGAAGAGGCGGTGATGCTGCCGGTCGATCGCTAGTCCGGTCGGCGAGGTGCAAGGCGCCATCGGCCATTCACGCACCACTTTCATTGCCTTGGCGTCGATCTCGGCGATGCTCGCCTTGTCCTCGAGGTTGGCGTACAGCATCCCGTCGCCGGCGGAGACGGCGAACTCCGGTTTTCCACCCAGGCGAATCGTCCCTACCACCTTGCCGGCCGCCGGATCGATCACCGTGGAGGTGCCGGCGTCGCCGTTCATCGTGTAGATCCGCTTCGTGGCCGGGTCGTACAGCACGGCGTCCGCGTCCTCGTCCGCCTTCAGCCTGCCGAGCACTTCGTAGGTATCGAGATTGAACATCGTCACCGTGTTGTCCCGACCGGAGGTCGCGAAGCCGCGATTGAGGTCGTAGGCGAACGCGGTTCCGTGGGCCCCGTTGAGGCCGGTGACCTCGCCCAGCAGCTTGCCGGAGGTCGGATCCAGGACGATAACGCGCGTCTGGCGCGCGACGAACAGGCGGTGGTGCATCGAGTCGAGCGCGACATAATCCCAGCCGTCCGTGCCCCCGACGACGAAGGTCTTGAGGACATGATAGCCCGGGCCCGTGCCGGCGGCGGTGAGGGTGCTCAACAGCAAGGCGAGTGCGGGTGACCGCAGTTTCATCGTCATACGACCATCGCTCCAGTCGGTGGAGAAGTAACGTCACGAATCCGAAAGCTTGACCCCCACCACGCCGCAGGCAACCCTCGGCCCGCCGCGTCAGCTCGCCTCGAACATCGGCAGGACGCGTCCGTCGTAGTCGTCCGGCACCGGCTGTCCGAGCGCGTGGAGGACGGTCGGCGCCACGTCCTCCAGGCGCGACTCGAGCTGTCCGGCCCGTATCCCGTCACCCAGAGCGAGGAGGAAGCTCTGATCCCAATGGTCGCTGGAGTGATTCGCCGGCGCCTCGGTCACCAGCCGGCCCCCCGAAAACCCGCTCTGGCCCGAGTATCCCTCGCGGAGGTGGATGATCAGATCCGGGGCGTTGGTGAGCTCGCCACCCGAGTACGCCTCGTCCCGGGTAACGACCCGCTCGACGATGGGCTGGCCGGACCGCGGATCCCGGATCCCTGCCAGCAGATTCCGGAGCGTGTCGCGCTCGCGCGCGTAGTCGGCCATCGCGATGGTACCCTGCGGCCGATGGCCCCGGACGTTGAGGTAGATCTGGCCCAGATAACCCATCGCGACCGCGCGGGTCCGGGCCCAATCGATGTCTCCAAACGAGAGGAACGTGGCGGACGTCACCGCCGACCGCGTGCCCCGGCCGAGCTTGTAGTGGAAGAGCCGATACAGGTTGAGATCGTGAGCGAGGCGCTCCCCGCTGGCTGCGGTGATTCCCAGCCGGAACGCCAGCCGCTTGAGCTGGGCCGGGACGGTCCGCTTGAAGCGGAGATAGCCGGCGTTGACCAGCAACGCATTGAAGTGCACACGCGAGTGTTCCAGGCGGTGACTCCACGCCCCGACCACGAGGACGAGACCCCGGGGGCCAACAAGATCGACGATGTCGCCGAGCAGCTGGTCCAGGGCTTCGAACCCGTCCATGAACGGGTCGCCGAGCCCCGGTTGCCGCGCCACCGGGGTATACGCGGGGTGCCGGGGGTCGTAGAACTTCCAGAAGGCGTGCAGGACCTCCCCGAACGCGTGGATCGTGAGCATCCCGAACTGCCAGGTCCGATCCTCGAAGAGCCGTATGAGCGCTCGCCGGCGCATGGCGGTCACGTCGCGGGCCCGGCCGGCGAACTCGACCTCTCGCCCCGGAGCGTAGGAGGCCCCAAAGGGCACGAAATACGACTCCGCGTCGAGCGCGCGCGTCACCTCGGGCGGCCAGGCGTAGTCGCCCTCGATGCCTTCGTCCCCCGACACCACGAAGCCGTTGACCTGGGGAAGCGGATACGTGAGCGGGACGTTCAGCATCCCGACCCGCATGCCCCGCCTCGACAGCAGCTGATAGAAGGGCTCCTGGGCCAGGAGCCCGGTGCTGTAGGGGATTCGGCCGTATCCGCCCGCGGGGAACTTGAAGAAGTCGAACAGGCCGGTCTTCCCGGGGTTCTTGCCGGTCAGCAGCGTCGCGAACGCCGGGGGAAGCACCGGTTGCAGCGGCGACCGGAGCCGGGACCACGCGCCCTGCCGGAGGAACCGGCGGAAGTTGGGCAGGCGCTCGATCCGCTCGTTCAGTAGCTCGAGCGTCGGACCCGAGACCTCGAGCACGAACACCCGCTCATACATCGGACGGCCTGCCAGCTCGGGCATCGAGCAGCTCGCGGTAGAACGACTCCGTTCGCAGGGCCATGGCTTCGCGCCCGTGGTCTCGGGCGACTTTCCTGGCCGCTTCGCCCCGCACTCGCTCACGCAAGCCGCAATCGGAGAGGAGCCGGATCACCGCCGCCGCGAGCGCCGGGGCGTCCCCGTACGGTACCAGGAGTCCGGTCACGCCGTCCGCGACGGCGTCTTCGCTCCCCACGACTCGGGTGCCGACTGCCGGAACGCCGATCGCCATCGCCTCAAGGAACACGATGCCAAAGCCCTCATAGCGCGAGGGCAGGACGAAGACGTCCATCGCCGAGTACGCGGGTACGACGTCCGCCTGGTGGCCGGCGAAGGCCACGGCGTGCTCGACGCCGAGTCGCCGCGCCTGCCGCTCCAGGGACGGGCGAAGCGGGCCGTCGCCGACGATCAGCAGCCGGGTCCCGGAATCTTCCGCGAGGAGGCGAGGGGCCGCATCGAGCAGCACGTGCAATCCCTTCTGGTCGGCGAGGCGTCCGACGGTGCCGACTACGCGGCTGGCCCCCTGGCGGAAGCGGGCGGCGAGAGCCGGATCCGCCCGCGCGCGGTCGAAGCGACGCAGATCGATCCCGGGCGGAATGACCGCCACGCGCCGCGCCTGTCCGTGATAGGCGTGCAGGGCCGTCCGGCACACGCCGGGTGATACCGCAACGTATCCGGCGACCCGGCCGGCGAGGAGCCGTCCGGCAACCCGCGCCCACAGGGGACGGGCGTAGAGGTCGTTTACCAGCTGGACGACGATCAGCGGCGCAGCGGCGCCCAGCGAGAGCGTGGCGGCGACGCCAAGCGTGCTGCTGACCTCGAGGTGGGTGTGCACCAGATCCGGCCTGGCCTCGGCGAGGCGACCGCGGAGCCGTCCAAGGGCCGGCAGATCCGCCGGGCCCAAGTGCAGCACCTCGTGCGCCACGCCCGCGCGCGCCAATCGCTCGTGTGACTCCGCGAGCACTCGCCCGCTCAGCGACCAGACCGTCGGCTGGACGTCAGCGGCCCGGGACTCCACGAGGTCGATGAGGCTGGTCTGGGCGCCACCCGGCCCGAGATGATCGATCAGATGGAGCACTCGGATGGCCAAGATGCTCGCTTCCTAGTCCCTGGCTTCCGCCCCCCGCACACCTTCCCAGGGCCGGTGGGGAGCGGCCTCGGCCGGGGCGAGAAATGCATGCGCCTCGATGACCCCGCCGAGCGCGGCGGCCACCAGCTCGCGGGCGAACAGCAGGAGGCCCAGCGCCGCAGCGGCAGCGGCGGGAACGCCATAGGGATGGAGCAGGGCGATGAGGCTCCCCTCGCGGATACCCAACCCGCCAATCGTGAGGGGCAGCATGCCGGCAAGTGCCACCGTGGTCCGCGTCCATCCGGCCACGGCCAGGGTGAGCGGCAGGTGCAACGCGAGCGCGAAACAGTAGAACCCGGCGATCATCAGCAGATGGCGCGCGATCGAGGCGACAGCCAGCCGGCGGAGCGTGGGGACCGGCATGCTCCGGAACCGCTCCAGGGCGTCGAGCCCGACGCCCCACCGATCGCGCCAGCCTCGCGGGAGGGCAGTGCGAAGGGACCACCAGCGCGCACGACGAGGTACCGGACTCCGGCGGCCACCGGTGGCGGCGCGGCCCAGAAGGAGCAGTCCGGTGAGGAGCGCCGCGAACGTCGCCGGGACGAGATGGTTCGACCGGGCGAGCGGATCCGCAGCCCAGAACAGGAGGCCGGCGACCAGCACCGTGGTCAGCTCGACGAAGCGGCTGCAGAGGATCACCGCGAGGGCCGCGATCGGCTGCTCCGAGGCGTGGGACCGCGCCAGCCGGTACCAGCGGGCCACCCCGCCGGCGAGGGCGCCGGGGAGGAGGAGATTGTAGAAGCTCGTCGCCAGGTTTAGCGCGAGAGCGTCCCTCGCGGACAGGCGAATGCCCTGACATTCACCCAAAACCCGGAGCTGCAGCGCCGCGGCGGCCATTCCGGCCGCGGAGAGCGCGAGGCCGAGACCCGCCAGTATCAGGTCGGCGCCGGCCAAGGCCTCCCCGAGCGACCGGAGCGAGATTCGGCTGGCGATGTACCACAGGAGGGCACTCGAGACGAGTAGCTTCAGCAGCCACGCGAGCCGAGCACGCAAGACCTTGGCACGCTCAGGCGACATAGTCCGCAAGCGTGGGGACAGCGTCGGGCAGATTCCGGACCGAGGCGTACAATGCGGTGTAGCGGCGAGCCACACGGGCCCAACTGAACTCGTTCAACAGTCGCAGGCGCGCGGCGCGGCCGAGCAGACGGCAGCGCTGTGGATCCTGCGTCAGGGCTTCGAGCGCTGCCCGCAGCCCGCCCACGTCGCCGGGGTCGACCAGGATGCCGGTGTCGCCGACGACCTCGTCGCACCCCGTACCCCGCGTCGTGATGATCGCAAGGCCGGCCGCCATGGCTTCCAGCAGCACGACCGGGAAGTTCTCGACGTCCGAGGAGAGGACGAAGATGTCCGCGGTCTCGTACAGCGCGGTAAGCTGACCCGACGCGGGCTCGAGCCAGCCATGGAATTGCACGTCCACCGACAGCTCGCGGGCCAGGGCCACCAGCACCGGCAGGTAGGGGCCGGCGCCGACCACGTGCACCTCGTGGTCATGCCGCATCCCGTCGAGCGCGCGCAGGACGTGCTGCACGCCCTTCCGCTCGAACAGGCGGGCCACGACCAGGATCCGCCGGCGGCGGGGGCGGTCGGAGCGGAGCGTTCCGGGGTCGATGCCGTTCGGAATGAGCACGGGCCGGGCGTCCGGTTTGGCCTGGCGGATGAGATTCGCAAGATTCCTGCTGGGCGCGACCAGCGCCTCCGCGCCGTCGACGACCTGATGCCAGAGCGGCCGCAGCAACCGGTGCGCGAAGGCGAAGCGATCGGGGTTGAAGCCCGGCACATCCGAGCCGTGCGCAGTGAGCACGTAGGGCAGACCGGTGAGCCGCTTCAGCGTCCAGGCCAGCACGCCGTCGGGGAAGACGAAATGGGTGTGGTTCAGGTCATAGCTATGACGGCGGACGAGGCCGAGGGCGATCGGCAGGGCCCGGGCGAGGTACGTGGCCATTTCGGGAGGCGAGCAGATCGAGGGCGAACGGCGGAGGCAGTCGCCCCGGAACACACGCACGCCATTCACCACCTGCTCTCGGGGCTGGTCCCCGAAGCGCATGGTGACCAGGTCCACGCTGTGGCCAGCCCGGACCAGCTCCTTCGTGAGCCCGGCCACGACCCGGGATCCGCCCCCACCGATCGGGGGAAACTCGTAACAGAGGGTCAGAATGCGCACGAACGCCCTTCCTTCGGATAGGGCGCGGGACTGGTCTTTCGGGAAGATGACCGATATGGAGCAAGATATATGCAAGCGGGCGGACGGGCCGGGCACGACGTCGGCGACGGCGTGACCCCCGGGGACGTGACCCGGGCATTGTTGCTGCTTCGCCACATGCAGCCGTAAGCCATGGCAGAGACTCCGGTCAGGATCGCGGTCGCGGGGCTGGGACGCGTCTTCGAGCGATTCCACCTGCCGGCCCTGCTGGCGACGCCGGGCGCGCATCTGGTCGCAGTCTGCGATCCGGACGAAGAGCGCCGGGTCTGGGCCCGGGAGCGGCTGCCGGGCGTCCCGGTCGACGCCGACTTCGGCCAGCTCCTCGACGCGGGGGCCGAGGCGTTGCTCCTGCTCACCCCGCCGGCCACCCACGCCGATCTCGCCGGCGCGGCCCTCCGTGCGGGGCTCCACGTGCTGGTCGAGAAGCCCATGGCCCTCGACCGGGCCGAGGGCGTGGCCATGACCGATGCCGCCCGGGCGGCACGCCGTCGGCTCCAGATCGGCTTTACCCGGCGATTCCGGGAGCCGTACCGCCGGCTCAAGGCCCGGCTCCCCTCGCTCGACTCGAGCGCAGCGGTGACCTTCGAGCTGAAATTCCCCACCTCGAGTTGGGGCGCCGGCAGCTTCCTGGGTGACGACCACGCCGGCGGCGGGGTCCTGGACGACGTGCTTCCGCACCAGGCGGATCTGCTCCGCTGGCTGCTCGGCGCGTCGCCGAGCCGGGCGCGAGTGGCCGATCACGGCGCGGCGGGCTACGTGTGCGAGCTCGAATTTCACTCGGGCGTAGTGGCGCGGTGCGGGACCGGGCACGGGTCGTACCGGGAGTGGCTCTCTGTGCGTCTGGCGGGGACGGCGTTCGCCGCGAGCGGCAGCACGTTCCGCGGGGGCGAAACGGCCGCATCATCGTGGTGGCCGCCGCTGGCGTGGCTGTCCGACCGGGCCGCGCTTGCGGCGGCGCGCGTGCTGCGGACGCCCAACGTCACGCACCGGAGCTTCGAGGCGCAGCTCCGGGACTTCCTGGCGGCGGTCCGGGGCCGCGCGGCCTCGGGTGCGGGCCCTGCGGACGGGCTGGCGGCGATCGCCGTGGCGGAGGCCTGTCGCCGGAGCCTGGGTACCGGCGGCTGGGAGGCCGTGATCTAGCTCCGCGCGAGTGGCTCGATGACCTTGCCCGCCAACGGCGCGGTCTGGCTGGTGCTCAACCGGGCGAGCGCGGTCGGCGCGAGGTCAAGGATGTCGGCACCATCGGGGAGGCGGGCGCCGGCCGCGATGCCCGGGCCGCGCGCGATGAGAAACCCGGTGACTCGGTGGTTGCCGCTTCGCCCGTTGGGAATACGGCCCGGCGTGCCCCGGAGGATCCGCCCGAGCGATGGCGACTCGATCGCCTCGTGCCCCGCGGCGGACGTGTCGCTCCAGCGGACGATGAGGTCGGGCAGCCGGTCCATCCGCTCACCCGGCGGGAACACCGTGCGCGAACGGCAGACTTCCACGACGAGCGGCTCGCCGGTGGTCGCGTCGCGGAAGGAGCGGAGCCCGCGGTCGATGTCGTCTACCAAGACGTCCACCTCCCCCGGCTCGACGATGCCCGCGGGCTCCCGGCCGGCAAGGTTGATCCGGATGTAGCCGTTGAGATCCGCCCGGAGGGTGAACGCGCGGGTGCGCGACCAGTCGGTACCGCCCGTCGACCAACGGGTCATGATCCGGTCTTTGAGCGCGGCAGGGACCGCTTGGGTGAGCCGGCGCCGGAGCGACAGCGGAATGGCCTCGCCGGCGCGGCGCAGCAGGCCGGGCCGGGGGCGCTCCGCGGCCGGCCCCTGCAGCACGCGGGCGAGCATGTCGTCGAGCAGATCCACTCGCGCGGTGTTGGCCATCATGCCGTGCACCGCGAAGGCGAAGACCGCGGCGTCCGGTGCCGCGGCGATCAGCGAACCGACGGCCCGATCCACCCCGCGATACAGCTCGTGCAGCGCGTCGTCGTACCAGGCGCCCAGCTCCGGCGGCACAAGGCCGTTGGCGCTGCTGCGGTCCCAGAACCGATGCCCACCACGGTGGAGCGCGCCGAACGCGACGATGCCGAGCCGCCAGGGGCGCTCGAGCAGCCAGCACGCAACTTCGGAGGAGCGGCGGGTCAGGTCCATGAGCTGCGCGTGCAGCTCCCGGAGACTGGTGAGCGACGCCCGTCCGTATTCGTCGGTCTTGATGGGCGAGTCGCCCCAGCGCGCCCGGATCTGGTCGAGCAGCTGCGGCGGCCAGGTTTCCGGCCGCACCAGCTTGTCGTGGCTGCCCCAGCCGGTGGATTCGACCCCGTTGAAGGGCTCCGTCCCCGGGGTCATGGGCACGTCGTGGATCACGGCAGGCACCTCGGCGCCGAGGCCGCGCCAGAACGGGCGCACCGGCAGCCAGTCGGTCGAAGGGGCGGCGAACGCCATCCGCTCCTGCCGCCACTGGAAATCGTGATAGATGCCGTGGTCCGAGGGCGGTCGGCCGGTGTAGAACGTGGGCCAGGGTGAGCCGGTCAGGTAGCGCGCCGACGTCGTGAGCGCCGTCGTCGTGCCCTGGGCCCTGAGTGCGGCCAGATTGGGCAGGCTGCCGTCGGCGGTCCACCGCTCGACCAGCTGGATGTCCGCGGCGTCGAGACCGATGAGGAGGAGACGGTCATGGGTGTGGGGGCGGGGCATGGCGATGGAATAATCAGTGGCCGGGACGTGGGTCAAGCCGGGCAGCGCCTCGTCGTGCTGGTCCTGAGCCACGACAAGCGGGCCGAGACGCTCCGCTGCCTCGACAGCGTCGCCCGGATCCGCTATCGCCCGCGCGAGGTCCTGCTGGTGGACAACGGCTCGTCCGACGGGTCGGCCGACGCGATCGCGAAGGCGCATCCCGAGGTCCACCTCCTCAGGAGCCCGGTCAACCTGGGCGCCGCCGGCGGCCGGAACCTCGGCATCCGCGCCGCGGAGGAGAGATTCGCGTACGGCTACATGCTGTTCCTCGACGACGATACCGTGGTAGACGAGCGGCTCGCCGACGAGCTGGTCGCAGCGCTGCGCGCGGACCCCGGCGCCGGCCTCGCGACGCCCAAGGCCTACCGGGTCGGCGAGCCGGGCGTGATCGCGTCCGCAGGCGGGATGCGCGTCCGGCTCGGACGCGGCTCGATCGTCGACGTGGGTGCCGGCGTGGTGGATCGGGGCCAGTTCGACCGGAGTGGTCCAGTGGATTCCTGCGTCGGCTTCGCCGTGCTCGCCCGGCGCGAAGCCCTGCTCGCGGTCAGGGGGTTCGACGAGCGCTACAACCCCTACGGGTGGGAGGAAGTGGATTTCTCTCTGCGGGTACGACGCGCCGGCTTCTCCATCCGCTACGTGCCCGCGGCGGTGGCGTACCACGGCGGGGGCACGCCGGGACGGGGACGCGCGGTGCCGACGTACGAGCGCGGCAAGAGCGCGAACTACCTGCGGCTGATGCGGGCCTATGCCTCGCCGCTCGAGTGGGCCGGATTCGCGCTCTCGGCGCCGGTGCGCGCAAGCGTGGTGTTGTGCCGCCAGATCGCGCGGGGCGAATGGCGGGCGGCGGTGGCGCGGGTGCGGGGCTTCATGGACGCCCTGGGGCGCGACTGATCTGCGGCTTTCGCGCCCGGCTTCGCGCAGGACGCCGCCCGCGCTTTGCCGTCGCACATCGTGCTGCCCGTGGTGCCCCAGCTCACTCCGTCAGTGACGCTTCGCCAAGCTCGGCGGGGCCATCGTCGGGAGGGTCATGCTGCCGGCGCCGCAGGGATTGATTGTGGCTGGGCTGCTCGACATATCGGCGCGGGCAAGCGCGTCATTCGCGAGCGGGACGCACGGGGTACCGTCACGTTTCAGCACGCGGGCGCCGGGACCCTTGGCGTTGTGGGCATGGCGGTGAACACTGCGACTGGCATGTTCGTGAACGGCCGCGGGAGATGCCGCCGCGGGAGATGACGTCGGGGACGGCGCAACGCTCGTGTCACGGGCGCTTCCGCCGGTGCTCGAGTCCCCCGTGGTACCGACACCAGCTGCGACTTTCGTGTCGGCGCTTCCCGAGGAGCCTGCGGATTCGGCTGCAGATGGACCAGGGGAGGGCGTTGAGGGCGTCACGGACGACGCTGAGTTGGCCGCCCCGGACGCCGTGTCGTAACTGGGCTTGTGGGATGATGAGCAGGAGAGCAACCCAACCCAGACAATGGGGCCGATCACGGCTCTGGCCGTGATCCGGCTGAGTTTGATGTGCATATGTACCGTGCCTCCAAGCCGTTGATGCCTTTGAGCTCGCGAAGCGGGGGGAACCATACCGGCGGGGTCCGGGCACGACAGTGCGTTGGGTCACCATGCCGCTCAGGACACTGCGATCTGTGACCTGGTCGGCAACCTGCTAAACCGGACGCGGCCGGGTGCTCTCGAGCAACACGATCGTCCAGGGGACCGGCGTGCGTACTGCCACGACTCGCCTGTGTTGCGTCACAAACCCGAGAAACTCCCAGGTTGACCAGTGATTGAGGTGAGAGGAGGATGTCGGCATGGGTAGCCAAGACGAGGTATTGGCCGCCGAGGACAGGTTCTTTCAGGCATTGCTTCGCGGTGACCCAGGCAGCCTGACAGCGGTGCTCACGTCCGATTTCGTCCTGATCGATGTGATGACCGGCTCGGAGATCCCGGGTCCCTTGCTGGTTGACCTGGTCGGCTCCCGGCAGCTCAGGTTCGAGTCAGTGGATCGCATCGACGCACGGGTCCGCCTGTACAGCGGAGCGGCCGTGGTTACCGGCCAAACCCGGATGCAGGGGTGCTACGGGGAGCAGCGGTTCGAAGCGCACAGCCGGTATACGCATGTGTACGTGCAAGGACCCGGCGGCTGGCAACTGGCCTCGGCACAAGGCACGGCAATCTCGGCCGCCACTGCCTAAGCAGCGCATAGGTGGTGGGATTCCAGGGTCAGCGCCCCGGTCGGCTGATGGCCGAG
>JBGQIW010000075.1:0-13678 GCA_041498715.1 Gemmatimonadota bacterium
CGGAGTCTCGGGGGTGGCGGCCACGCTCGCGTCCCTGATCACCGCGGTCGGCGGAGCCGACGGCGCGCCGACGCAAGGAGACCGGGACGCGTTCGCGGCGTATCAGGGAAAGCTGGAGGTGCTGTTGGAGCGGTGGCGGCGGCTCGGAGGGGCGGCCGCGGGGAAAGCAGCGGGGAACTAGCCGCGCCGCCTCACTGCTTGAGCCGGGCCTGCAGGTCGCTGAACCAGTTGTCCACCCACACCACCTGCGGCACCTTGGATGCCGACCCGCCCGCGCGCGGACGGAGAAAGACGAAGTACCGGCCGTCCGGCGTCAGGTCGTAGGATTGGTGGAAGAAATCGAACACCAGCTTCGACGCGTCGAACAGGCGGGTGAGGCCCGCCACCGAAAACGTCGGTGCCGTTCGCACCTCGGCCGCAACCATGCGGGCGTTGGAATCGATGTAGTAGAGCTGGCGCCCATCAGGAGCCCACAGGGGCTCGGTCCCACCACCGTTCGAGACCTGCCATCGCCCACCGCCCTCATCGGGGAACGGGCGGACGTACACCTCGTAGGCGCCCGACTCGTTCGACGCGTACGCCACCCAATGCCCGTCCGGCGAGAGCGCCGGGTGGAGCTCGGTGAACGGGGTCGCCACCACCGGCACCGGGGTGGTGTCCCCGCTCGTGCGCACGCCCACGATGTCGCCCGCGCCGGCCGCGCCGTTGTCGGTGCGCGCCAGCAGCCACCGTCCGTCGCGCGACCACGTCACCTCCTGGATCTGGCGATCCAGCCGGGCGAGCAACCGGTCCTTGCCGCTGCCGTCGGCCGGGCGGCCGAACACGACGCTGCTGGTGCCGCTATCGCGGATGAACGCCACGGTCCGCCCGTCAGGCGACCAGACGGGCCGCCGGTCCTGGCCGCCGAAGGTCAGGCGCGTGAACGGCCCGCGGTCGAGCTGCTTGACCCAGATGTTGAGCCCGGCTCCCGTGCCCGAGCCCACCGCCATCCGGCGGCCATCGGGCGAGACAGCGAAGGAGTTGAACTGTCCGTACCAGGACGTGTCGATCGGGGTGACCGCGCCGTCGCGGCTCACGCGCACGATCACGTTGTCCGGGGTGCCACCGGCGCCGTGGACGTACACCAGTGATCCGGACGCCGACCACGTCAGCAGCGCGAATCCGCCGGCGGCGTTGACCTGCACGCCCTCGAGCAGCGGCACGGCCGCGCCGCTCAGCTCCAGACGGCCGAGGTCGAACGGCGCCGCCAGTGCCACGCCGTCGCGGCGCACGTAGAGCAGCCGGCCGCTCGGCAGGTACCAGCCCTGTGCCGCGTCTTCCAGCAGGCGCTTCTCCTTCCCCGTGCGCAGGTCCAGCACGTGCACGCTCATCGTGAGGCAGGCGGACGAGCAGTACTGGAACAGGATGCCGCGCGCACCCGGCAGGGCCACCGGCAGGCCGATGCCCCCTCCGCCGGCCAGCGCCGCTTCGGGCAGGACGACTGTGCTCGCACCCCCGGCCGCGCTCACCCGCCGGAGCCCCTGGAGCGTCGGGGTCACGTACACCAGCGTCCCGTCGTCGAGCCACGCCGCCCCCCCGAATCCGGCAGCGACCGAGTCTCCCAGCGTGAGCGTCGGACCGCCTGTGGCGCGCACCTTCCTGAGGTGGTTGTCGACGACGAACGCGATCCATTCGCCGTCGGGCGAGAACACCGCGTTCTGTGCTCGCTCGGTGCCCGGGATCGGCACGGGATCGAGCACCCCCCGGCGCTTGATCCACAGCCGGCCGGTCTGGCGACCGTCGGCGAACACCAGGCTCGAGCCGTCCGGGGAGAGTACGAACGCGGGGTTGGTGGTGCCGAGCGTCACGCTGTCGCCGAAGGAGATGTACTGCCAGCTCGGCGGCTGGCGGGAAGCCTCGCGGGCGCGCACCCACCCCCAGACGGCCAATCCGCCGAGGCCGA
This sequence comes from Gemmatimonadota bacterium, assembly GCA_041498715.1. Lineage (GTDB taxonomy): Bacteria > Gemmatimonadota > Gemmatimonadetes > Gemmatimonadales > GWC2-71-9 > DASQPE01. The sequence continues at coordinate 1,943 of JBGQIW010000075.1, forward strand.
CCGCCGCGCCTACCGCCACCCAGAAGGGGCGGCGCCAGCGACCGGCGCCCGCCCCCGAGAACGCCGCCAGCACGCGCGTCGCGGGCAGCGTACGCTCGGGGTGTGCGAGCGCGTCGGCAAACTCCGCAGCCGTGGCAAATCGGTCGGCCGGGAGCTTGGCGAGCGCGGTGAGCACCGCGGCCTCGACGTGCGGCGGGATCGTTTTCCGCTGCAGCACGAGCCGGCGCGGCTCCTCCGTCACCACTCGCGCGATGATGGCTTGGGCGGTCGGCCCGGTGAACGGCGGTTCCCCGGTCAGCATCTCGTACAGCACGCAGCCCAACGCGTAGACGTCGCTCTTGGCCGTGATCTCCCGCTCGCCCATCGCCTGCTCGGGGCTCATGTAGTAGGGCGTCCCCAGCGACATGCCGGTCTCGGTCATCCGGCTGCCGCCCTCCGAGCGGCTCACCGCCAGCGCGATGCCGAAGTCCGCGACCTGAGCGTGCCCGCCGTGCAGCAGGATGTTCTCGGGCTTGATGTCGCGGTGGATCACGCCATGGCGGTGCGCGTACTCGAGCGCGTCGGCCACCTCGGACGCGATCCGCACGGCCTCGTCCACCGGCAGCTGGTGCTCTCGCTTGAGGCGGTCGCGCAGGCTCTCGCCCTCGACATAGGGCATCACGTAGAAGACCCGTCCGTCGGCTTCGCCCGAGTCGAACAGGGAGAGGATGTGGGGGTGCTGCAGATTAGCGGTGGTCTTGATCTCGGCGAGGAACCGCTCGCCGCCGATCACCGCGGCGAGCTCCGGGCGCAGGACCTTGAGCGCGACCCTGCGGTCGTGCCGGACGTCGTGGGCGAGATAGACCGTCGCCATCCCGCCCGCGCCAAGCTCGCGCTCGATCCGGTAACGGTCGGCGAGCGCGGCGGCCAGCCTGCTCTCTGAAGGGGGCACGTCCAGAAAATATCCCGGGCGGCCCCGCGGCGCGACCCGGGACCGGCCTGCGCTCAGCTAGCGCCCGCGACCGTCCTCCCCACGAGTACGGTCACGTTGTCCGTCCCGCCGCCGGCGAGCGCGTCTTCGATCAGCCCCTCGCACGCCTGTTTCGACGACGTCATCGTGCTCAGTCGCTCGCGGATGCGGGCGTCGGACACGTGCCGGGTCAGTCCGTCGCTGCAGAGCAGCCCCACGTCGCCCCAGCGCTGTTCCAGCTGGGTGACGACCGGCATGGTCTGGGACCCGCCGATGGCGCTCGCGAGAACGTTGGCCCAGCGAGTGTTGAACGCGTCGGTGCGGGTGAGGACGCCCTGGTCGATCAGGTCCTGGGCCATCGTCTGGTCGCGGGAGATCTGGGTGAGCTGCCCGCCCCGCAGCACGTAGCAGCGGCTGTCGCCCACCTGCAGCAGGTAGCCCCGGGGCCAGATCCCGAGCCAGAGGGTGAGCGTCGTCGCCATCCCGCGGAAGGTCGCGTCCTCCGCCGCTCGCTGCGCGATGTTCATGTGGCACTGCATGGCGGCTTCCATGAGCGCCTTGGAAAAGATCTCCTCGTCGCTCACGTCGGACCGGTAGTAGCAGTTCATGCTGTGGGTCACGTACTCGGTCACGACCTGGACGGCCAGGCGGCTCGCCTCTTCCCCTTTCGGCCCGCCGCCCACCCCGTCGGCCACCATCGCCAGGAAGGCCAGCCGCTCGAACTGGGTGGACAGTCCCTGCACGTCCGGCAGGCTGGTCAGCTGGACGTCCATCTGCCGCCGGAGCGAGCCGATAAGGAAGTGATCCTGGTTGTTGGGCCGGACCTTGCCCGGGTGGGTCATCCCGTAGACGTCGATTTCCTGGTCGAGCGGCCGGCGGGCGGGTGGGGCGAGGGTCTGCTCGGGCGCGGTCATCGGTCGGTTCCTTGCTTGGGCGGTTCGGGCCACCTCGCCGAATCTACCCGCCGCCGGGATTCGCGCAAAACGGCCGGCGGCTACCCCCCCTGGCCCCGGAGTCCGCGGCGGCGTCCAGCCAACGCCCGTACCCGGGATTCACCACGGAGGACCCGACACATTCAAGCTGTTGTCTCTCTGTGGTGTCTCAGTGGCTCTGTGCCTCTGTGGTTTGCCGTTCGAGTATAATGCTCCCCATGAAGGTCCTCCTCTTCGGCGCGACCGGTATGGTGGGTCAGGGTGTTCTGCGCGAATGCCTGCTCGACCCCGGCGTCGAGGGCGTCACCGCCATCGGCCGGAACCCGACCGGGGTCACTCACCCCAAGCTCCGCGACCTGGTGCACGACGATCTCTTCGATCTCTCCCCCATCGAGCGCGAGCTCACCGGGTTCGACGCCTGCTTCTACTGTGTCGGGGTCTCGTCGATCGGCCTGACGGAGGCCGCCTATCGCCGGGTGACGCGCGACCTCACGGTGACGGTGGCGGACACGCTGGTGCGGCTCAATCCCGGCATGACCTTCGTGTTCGTGTCCGGCGCGGGCAGCGACAGCACCGAGCACGGGCAAACCATGTGGGCCCGGGTGAAGGGCGAGGCCGAAAATGCAGTGCTCCGGCTGCCGTTCAAGGCCGTCTGTGTGTTCCGGCCCGGCGTGATCATCCCGCTGCACGGGATCGAGTCGAAGACCGCCCTCTACCGCATCCCGTATGCGATCGCGCGCCCCCTGCTGCCGCTGATCGAGCGGCTAATGCCCGACTACGTGACGACGACGGAGAAGATCGGGCGCGCGATGGTGCGCGTGGCGCGGGAAGGCCGGCCCAAGCCGATCCTCGAAACCGCCAACATCAACGCCTTGGTGCAGCCGTCGCCCGCGCCACCCGCTCTGCCTCCGAGTCGGTAAGCGCCCGGGGCGACGCCTTGGCCGCCCGGAGCAGCGTCTCTACCAGCGTCTCGTCCCGCGGGTCGTGCCCGTGCTCCGCCAGCCAATGCCGGACGCCCGCGTGGCCCGACATGGCCGAGAGCGCAAAGGTCTGGGTGAGCCCGAACACGGAGGCCGGCAGACTGGAGTAGACCAGGTCCGCCAGCTCCGTGTCGCCCCGCTCCCGGGCGCTGAGGATCGCGGCGGCGTGGATGCCGCTCGCCGTGCGGAACGCATCGAGTCCCACCACCGGATGGTTGGCCGGGATCCTCAAGCCCAGCGCCTGCGCGGCGAGGCGGCAGTACTCGGGCAGCTTGGTGAGATCGCCGAACCGCGCGCCGCCCAGATAGAGATTGGCCAGCAGTAGCTCCATCTCCGCGTTGCCCGCGCGCTCGCCGCAGCCGAGCGCGGTGGCGTGCACCCGGTCGGCACCGGCGGTGATGGCCGCGAGGCAGTTGGCGATCGCGAGCCCGCGGTCCCGGTGCCCGTGCCAGTCGAGCGCCACCCGCTCACCCGACGGCGCAATCACCTCGTCCCGCACGAAGCGCACGAGCCGCTCCACGCCGGCCGGCGTCGCGTGGCCGGTCGTGTCGGCCAGGCAGAGGCGCCGCGCACCCAGCCGGATCGCGACCCCGTAGAGCGCCTTCAGGGTATCCGGATCAGTCCGGCTCGCGTCCTCCAGCACGAACATCACCGGCAGACCCTCGCGCACTGCGAGTCCCACCGCCCGCTCCGCGAGTCGGAGCATGTCGTCCACGGTCCAGCCCTGGGCCTCCCGCCGGATGCGCGAGGCGCCGATGAAGATCGCGGCCTCGAGCGCGACTCCGGTCTCCTGCGCCACCTGCGCGATCGGGGCGACGTCGGCCTCGGTGGTGCGCCCGGAGGCATTGGCCGCGAGCGGCAGGCGCTGCCGCGCGATCTCGCCCGCCAGGAGCCGGGTCTGCTCCAGCATCCGGGGCCCGGCGGCGGGAAAGCCGATCGTCACGGCGGACACGCCGAGATCGGCCATCAGATGGAGGAGTCGGACCTTGGCTTCGGCGGGGGGATCGGTGATGGAAGGCGACTGCAGTCCGTCGCGCAGCGTCTCGTCGTTCAGCTCGACCCGGGCGGGCCGTTCCTGGTTCCAGTCGTGGATCAGCCCGCGGGGCACGTCACTTCCGCTGCGAATGGACGTAGCGGAGCTCGTCCAGGAGTGCCCCGGCGGGGATGCCGCCGCCGCCCAGCTTGAGCACCAGCTCCCCCGCATTGGCGCGGACCACGGTGCCGCTCACTCTCATGCGGGAGTCGCGCTGGAACCAGACGGTGGCTTCGATCTCCGAGCCGAGGAGCCAGCGCTCCGGATCGCCGCAGTGGACGCGGAGACCGCGCTCGCCCAGGTCGATGATCTCGTACGCCTGTTCGCCGACGATGAGGAGAGGACGCGATTCGGGCCGGTAGGCGAACCGCTCGGAGGCACGACGTTCTGGCTCGGGCATGCCCGGAAGTTAGCGATGCCCGCCCGCGTCGTCGCCCCCGAGCTGGGTCTCGGCGTCGGCCTGGGCGGTGGCGAGGTCCACGCCGCCGGCCCCGAGGAGGCGGAACAGGTTCCACTGCTGCCGCTTGGCGGCGCGGGAACGGGGCCCGTTGTACATGGCGCTGATGACCAGCACGCCGTCGCGCCGGCCGAGGTAGCCGGTGAGGGCGGAGACGCTGTCGAGCGTCCCGGTCTTGGCCCGCATCACGCCCGCAGGCAGCACGCCCCGGGCAAAGTGGCGCAGGGTGCCGGTGCCGTTGAGCGGGAGCAGCGTGGGGAAGCTCTCGAGCCCGGGGCGGCGCGGGAGCCGGGCGAGGTAGAGTGCCTGGGTGAGCGGCGAGACCCGGTCCTCGGGCGCGAGGCCGCAGCCGTCGACCAGCCTGACTGACGCCTGCGGCCCCACGACGTCCTCGACGTGCCGGGTCAGCCGCTCGGCGGCGTTGCCCGAGCCGTCGGCCCAGCGGAGCAGCGCCTCGGCGCCGATGTTGAGGCTGCGGCGGTTCACCATCATGGCCAGCGAGTCGAACGGCGCGGACGTCACCTCCGCCAGCACGCCGGGGCGGTCGAACATGCTCGGCCGCGACGGCACGTCGCGGACCCAGCGGATGCCCGCACGAGTGACCGCGGCGCCCCAGGCTTCGCGCAGCACCAGGTCCGGCCGCTCGGCGATGGTGGAGACGCCGGCGATGCGGGCGTAGCGCCCGAGCGTTCCGCTCAGCTCCCAGGTCCCGTCCGCCAGGGCGACGAGGGTGAACCGCTGGTCGCTGCCTTCGACGGTGCGGGCGGTGACCTTCACCAGTGCATCGGCGCCGGCGGGGATGGCGTAGACGACCTTGGGCGGCTCGCCCAGCGCGCCGGGCTTGAGGCTCCAGCCCACCCGGTTCTCGTGCAGCGTGACTGCGCCGACCGGCGGCGCGTAGAGCTGGCCGGGGTAGTGGTCGCCCCAGGCCGCGGGGACGCGGGTGTCGGTGCTCCCGGTGCTGCTGGTGAGCAACATCGGGCCGCGCAGCTCGCGCACGCCCATGGCGTGGAGCTTCTTGGCCAGGTCGCGCAGCATGGGGCCGGTGCGGGCGGTGCGCTCGAGGGTCGGGTCACCGTTCAGCTCGAGGGCCCAGGACCCGATCCAGACGCCGGCGGAGTCGAGGTGACCCCGGCCGTTCACCCGGGTGGCCAGGCGGGCGGAGCCGCCGACGATGCCGCGGGCGAAGCCGGTGGTGAAGATTTTCGCGGTGGACGCCGGAATGAGCGGCGTCTCGGCGTTGGCGCTCCAGAGGACCGTGCCCGAGGTGGTGGCGATGGCGACGCCCCAGTGGCCGCGCGCGATGCGCTGGGAGCGGGCGTACCAGTCGTCCAGCGAGCGGGCAAGGTCGGCAGGAATGGCCTGTGCGACCGCCTGAGCGGCGGGCGCGGCGGCAAGAAGTGCCACGATTCGGAGCGTGCGTCGCATGAAAAACCGGAAAGAGTTCACGTGTGCGACACCAAGTGGCAAGGTACGGGCCGTCGTCACGTGCCCGCCGCCACCGGTTCGGGCGGCACAAGGGCGGGCGGGATGCTGTTGGTCTCGTCGGTGTCGAACAGCCGGCGCGCGCCCTTCCAGAGCTTGGCCTGGCGGGTGCCGGGGGCCGGGAGCGGCACCTCGATGACGGAGTGCCTGTGGCTGCTGGCGTGGACGTATTTCCCGTCGCCCACGTAGATGCCGACGTGGGTGATGCGGTTGCCGTAGCCGAAGGTGAGGAGGTCGCCGGGGAGGAGCCGGCTGGTGTCGCGCGGGACCGCGACGCCGAGCCGCGCCTGTTCGGCGGCGGTGCGTGGCAGGGTCAGGTTGAAGACCGACATCACGTAGCGGACGAGGCCGCTGCAGTCGAACCGGCGGCCGGGCTGGGTGGCGCCGAAGCGATAGTGGGCGCCGAGCTGGGTGCGGGAGACGGCGGCGACGGAGTCGCGGGTGCCGAGGGTCATGCGGGGGAGCGCGATGATCGGGCGCGTGTTCGCGGACGACTGGGCGCTCGCCCGAGGGGCGAGGCACAGGAGGCCGAGGAGGGGCAGCGCGATCGCGGCTCGGTTCATGGACCTCTCGCCGAATGCGGGACGTCGTGGCGCCTGACCATGCAGCCGCGGGTCCCGGAGGGTGCAACGTCTGGCTTTCCGACGGGAAAAAGCGTCGGGAAACGAGACGAATTTCAGCTTTGTGTCGGACTACCCAGAGAATTGGAGCGGAACCGCCCCCGGCCGGCACCGGTGGCCCAAGCACGGGGCGACCGCCGGCCCCTAGAGGGGCAACGGGCGTGCCCGTGCCGGGCACGCACAGAGTATAGAGGAAAGGGATTGGAAGTAAAGAGGGGGGTGTGGCGGTGTAGGTGGCCGTGGGGGCTGGGGTTGGGGGGGATGGGTTCGCGTGGGGGTTGAGGGGGTGTCGCAAAAGCGGCCCTTGCTGACGCGGAATCGCCCTATCGGGACGGGGTGGGCGGTCCCAGTTTGAGCGAGGCGCTGCTGCAATTCGGCGGAGGGATTATGCCCAACACCTATCAGATCGTTCGGCAGGCGATCATTGACAAACGCCAGGTAGTGGCCGACCACGATGGCCACCGGCGAGAGATGTGCCCGCATGCGATTGGTCGCAAGCGTGGCCGGCAGCAGGCGCTCTTCTACCAGTTCGGCGGCGGCAGCGAGTCGGGATTGGACACAACTCCCAATTCTCCCGATAACTGGCGCTGTATTCCCATCGAAGGGTTGTCAAACGTTTCCACACAGTCCGGCGACTGGCACAGCGCTCCAAACCACTCGCGGCCCCAGACGTGTATCGACGAGATCGACGTCGAAGTCTCCTTCTAGATCGCCAGCTTCTCGGTGAGTGGCACGCCCCACACGGGACACGTGTCCACTTGGGAAGCCGGCGTCAGTAGGCCGCCTCGGTGCCGAGACTACTCTATCTTGAAGGCCGGTAACCAGCAACCGGTTTAAGGCACTGGGCATCCTCTCGCCGGGGCTCGGCTGCCTGAGTACCTGCCAGCGGATGGTGGGGTCTCGCGAAAAGCTACTCGCCTCGCCATGGACGGTGACACTGAGGCGGAGCTGGGCCAGGGCCTGCTGTCAGCTGGCGCGTGCGCGGTGCCCCCGGGAACGGTCAGCCGTCTGGGAATCTGTCGGTTCGATGCGGAAGGCGCGACCATTGCGCCTTCCGCCAGATTGCGGGCCCGTTAGCCTCCCGGCCCCGCCGTTGGGACTTGTCGTCAACGCCGGGTCCCGCTAAAAGACAGGAGCCTCAAATGGCCTCAGCCTCACCCTACTCAGGAACACCGGCGAGCGGCTGGAGGCACGTGACCGAACAGCTGATCGCCAAACATCCACTCAAGTCGGCCGAACTCGTTGAAGTCGTGCTCTTGTCGTGGGACGCGATCTTTGTTTCGCGGATTGGACCCAGGGCCTTCCGCATCGGGGCCGACATCTTCCCCAAACCTCAGATTCTGGGATTTCTACTGCACGAGCTGATCCCCTTGGAGTTCCAGTCGCGGTACCCGAAGCTATGGCGACTTGAGGAGAAGGCGAGTGACCAGGATCTCGTCCACCTCACACGTCCACAATTCTCGATCGAGATTAAAACCTCATCAAGTGTCAGAAGCATATTCGGCAACCGAAGCTACGCACAGGACAGCAACACCAGCAAAAAGGACAAAGCCGGCTACTACTTGGCAATTAACTTCGGCAAATGCACACGTGCCCAGCCTCGGCCCTCAATCACAGTGATCCGCTTCGGGTGGCTTGATCATACTGACTGGAAAGGCCAAGCGGCCGCCACAGGTCAGCAGGCTCGACTTGAGCGTACCGTAGAGGAACGCAAACTGCTTAGGCTGTACCCGTCATAGCAGCGCCCTTTGGCCAGTCTGTTGGTCGCGGTATTCGAGGTAGGTCGCCAGCCGGTCCGCCGCGGCAGCGACATACGAGGCATCAATGTCAAAGCCAACAACCCGGCGCCCCAAGTGGACGGCAACCTCAGCCGTTGTGCCTGAACCGAGAAACGGATCCAAGATCAAGTCGCCGACATTGCTGCACGCTCTCACGATGCGCTCGATGAGGGCGACGGGAAACTGAGCTGGATGAGGCATACGCTCCGGAGAGCTTCTGTTCGTTCCTGATGTCACCTTCGGGATCTGCCAGACGTCCGAGGGGTTCTTGCCCAACGGATTGCAGCGAAGTTTGCCGTTCTTCTTTTGATGCGGATACTTGACGTCGGTATCTCGTACGTCATCAAGGTTGAATGTGTACGTGGCCGAGTCTTTCACGTACCACAGCAATTTTTCATTACGCGGAGAAAAGCTGTGTCGGGCGGCGACGCCAGCGCCATAGTTCCACACGATCTCCTGGATGAGTTGAAATGGTATCCGATCCCATAGGAGATAGGGCAGCGGCATAGCCTTGCCGCGACCGGGCACCGTCAAGTAGCCGAGATTGAGCCAAAATGCGCCCGTCGGGTTGGTGAGCCGATAGACCTGCTCGATCCAACGTTGCGACCACTCAAGATACTCGTCGATAGGTCGCCGCCTCTCGTATTCCTTGCCGATGTTGTAAGGCGGCGAAGTAACTGTCAGGTCGAAACTCGTCGGGTCCATTGCTGCCATCGACTCGATGCAATCGCCGTGATAAATCAAGACGCCCGGGCCTCGGTACTTGGGGGGCCCCAAATGGGCTTCAATTGCAGCGAGCTGGTCGGAGCGATGAGTCACGGGCTAGTCCGGGCCTACGGTTCAGGCAAACAGGCTCACGTTGACCAATCTAACTTCTTCTAGTAGTGCGTACACATCAATTTAGCTCACTCTCAACATGATTGGGACAAGCCTCGTCCTCACCGCCATCGGGCGGCATAGGGAAGGACCATGAGCACCCGACAGGAGCGGCTCATGTGCAGCGTCGGTGGGCGCTCCGCTCACTGCAACCGCCGAGACGTGTGGATGGTCGCCTACGCAGGGATGGGCGACGGAGGTCAGCTGCGACCTGATCCCCGCCGCCACGGCGCACCAGCTCCTGGTGGATCCGCGGCGCACCGTACGCCTGGCGACCCCGGGCATAGGCTGCGCGGATGCGGACCAGCAAGGCGTCTTTGCGCCTGGTCTCGGCGGGGGGCGGCGCGGAGCTCAGTGCGGGCGGCACCATCGCTGGCTGCGATAAGGAAACGATAAATTTGTGCGGACGCGGGCTTTATAGGGCCTGCAGCTGATTTGCTATCCGTTAGGCGGACACCCACGAATGGTCTCAGCCCAGCTGCTCACTGAAAAGCCGCTTTCGGGTGACTATCCTGAGCGTCAGTACGAGCCGTCCGCGCGGGCAAACACCTGGGTCCGGTTCTCCGATCCGGCCAATGCGTGGGCGCCCTGGGTTGGGGTCTTTGGCAATAACGGAGCCGCCCTGTACAGCGCGGTCGTACAATTCCCCGATTCCCAACACGCGTTGGTGATCGCTGCCGGACAGGGCTATATAGTGCACGCGCAGTCCGGTGGGTTGGTCCGCAAGACGCGCTGGTCGTACAGCTACAGCGCCACCGCGGTGCCGGGTCGTGAGTTTCATCGTTGTCGCCAACACGACAGATATCTGGGGTACCGACCTCCATGGGGACCGCTATGCCCGAATGGCGGAATCTCGCTTCGCCCACAGCAGGGACGGTCGCACAGGGCAGCCAATCCAGCTCACCGAGAACGACTACCGCCGTGTCGCGATGGACGGCATCGTTTTCGACACGGTCGATACTGGTCAGCTGACCGGGCACGCCTGGTGGTGGGACGGCTGGTTCCGCTTTCGACTCACGTTTGACGATCGGCAAATCGTTGAATCGGGACCCCTGACCACGGAATGGGATGCCTTTCAGGCCCGGCCCCCGTTCGGCGGGTTCCCGGTATCACCAGAGTATCAGGCGCAGGTGGCGGAGTACTGGCTACGATGATGTGACCAGTCCAGGGCATGGGTAACAGTTAAGTCGCAGGACATAGGTGACAGTTAGCTAATACGGCCGGCGGTAGTGCCGGCCGAGCGCGTCCTCGATGAGGAGGGTGCGCTCGTGGAATCGACCCAAGCGGAGCGGGCCGAAGTAGACGTCCCACTCACCGTCGTCGATCTCGACGAGTCCGATGTACTCCTCGCCCAGCGTCTGACTGACATTGACCCACTGCTTGTGCCAGCGGATCCCGCCGTTGCGGCTGACGCGGCGGACCTCATAGTGGCCGGGATACTCCAGCGGGGGGAGGCGGATGGGATAGGACCGCGGTGACGCGGTGTAGAGCGACGCGGGCGTCGCGTCGTCGAGCGCCTCGTGCGGGCGGAGGGTGTTGTACTCGTGGCGCCAGCGATCGAAGCAGCGTTGCTGCTGCGCCCGGCTGCGCTGGGGTGGGCGGGTGCACTCGCGCTTCAGCGTGAGGTGCATGCGCTCGTGGCGGCCGTTCTGGTGCGGGGACCCGGGCTCGGTGAGATCGGGGAGGATGCCGAGGCGGATCCAGCAGACGGCGAGCGACGAGAGCCGCCCGAGCGCTTGGGTGGCGAAGGGGACGCCGTTATCGGAGCGGATGCGCCGGGGCAGGCCGTACGCGCGGAAGAGGCGCTCGAAGATGGGGCGGGCCTCAACCAGCTTGGTGCTGGTGAGCGCCTGACAGGCCAGGAGCATGCGGCTATAGCCGTCGGCGACCGTGAGCGGGAAGCAGTACTGCCGGTCGCCCAGCTTGAACTGGCCCTTGTAGTCGGTCGTCCACACGGCATCCGGGGCCTCCATCGGCGCGAGGGGTGGGCCCGTGGGCCCGGGGCGGCGGACGCGCCGGCGTGGGGTGACCAGCCCGAGGTGCTGGAAGCAGCGCGCGACGGTGGATCGCAGGGGCCACTGCGCGTCGGGCCAGCGGTCGCGCACGAGGCGGAGCAGCTTCCGGGGCCCCCAGTGCGGATGGTGGTGGTGGGCCTCGAGCAGGCGTTGGAGCAGCACGGGATCGAGGGCGGCTGGCGAGCGGTGGGGGCGACGGGACTGATCCGCGAGGCCCGCGGACCCGAGGGTGTCATAGCGGGCCAGGAACTTGTAGCCGATCTTCCGGCTGATGCCGTAGGCGGCACAGAGCTCGGCGACGGGGACCACTTGGCGCAGAGCATCTCGGACGAATTGCTGACGGAGCTCCATGGTGACAACCTCCTGCCACGGCATCGGACCCTCCTTGAGAAGTCCGAAACCTGGCCATAGTGTCACCCATGTCCTGCGACTTAACTGTTACCACTGTATATAGACTGAACCGGCGCACGGCCTAACCCGATCTTATGAAAGAGCAGAGCCTCCGAGGGAGGCGCACATTTGGCTACCGTGCAGACGCTCGCGCGTCGCACACAAATGAGGCGTGCTACCACCCTACGGAGGCTCTATGTACTACGCCGGCCTGGATCTTC
>JBGQIW010000076.1:0-13671 GCA_041498715.1 Gemmatimonadota bacterium
CAGCCGCCAGCGGAAGCGAAGGGATTGCCCCGAACCGCCGGAAGGCTCGCCGGCGTCGGGCGTGATCTCGAGGATCTCGGCGTGCTGGCCGGACAGGCGGCGGATCATCGCCTGCTGCTCCGGCGTGAGGGGGATCTGGATCGGCTGCAACGGCTCGCTCATGCGCACCTCTCATCGGGACCAGCGAAGCTGCCACCGGTTCCCCTCGCCGAGCAAGGCGCGCCGAGCGTTTGAGAACTGATTGTTACACAGGGCGGCGGATCAATGTCCGTCGAGGCAGCCCCGCTGCCCGCTGAGGTTTGGGTAGCCGGTCCCGTTGTTGAACGCGGCGTTCGACCACTCGCCCTGGATCTTCCAGGTGCTTGCGTTGCTGAGCGTGACGTAGGGTACGTTGAAGGTCCAGGCGCACTTGTCGCCGTCCTCGTTGCCCTGCTGGTCGTACCAGCCGCCGTTCGCCGGATCGGTGCGCGCCTCGGACATCTCGTGCCCGGTCACGTTGGCGAGCGCCTCGAGTCCCTGCGAGTGCACGGTCCGCGTGTCTTGCGGGTCGCAGCCGGCGTCGCCGTCCAGGTCCCAGTAGAACGCGAACTGGACCTGCACGCCGCCACAGCTCCCGGCGGTGTGGTAGGCGCAATAGCCCGCGTTGCCCCGGGGGATATCGGTGTAGACGTTGTAGATCCCGTTGGAGACGGGGCTCTTGATCTCCTTGCAGACCTCGGCGAGGATCGCGCCGGTGTTCCCGCCACCGGATGCGGTGCTCAGGTCGATGACATGGCCGTTCGACATGAGCGCAGGCCCGACGGTTCCGTCCGTTCCCGTGTACTCGTCGCAGGTCTTGGCATAGTTGCTGTTACCGAATCCCAACAGGTAGGTGTCGAGCCCGGTGATCTTGTCGCTCACAAAGCCCGAGTTGCTCCAACTGGGGCCCCAGAAGATGTTCTCCGCGACCACCGAGGTCAGGATGGCCCCGTTGTGCCAGATCATGTCCACCCGGCTGCTCTTCGCCCGCGAGTTGCCCTTGGCGTAGAACACGTGAGGCGGCGGGCCTTGCTGGTGCCCCCGATTGAACGAAGCCTCGGTGCCTGGACTGGTTGGAGACTGAGAGCTCTCGGAACACGCGGCGATCAGCACGGCCGCAACGGCGAGCAGACAACGGCTACGCATGAAGCACCTCCAACCGCGCGTGGCGGCACAGAAGCGTGGCTGGGCCGCGCGAGCGGCCGTTCGGTTGGTGTGGTTGGCTGGGACCGCCCCAGTATTCCGCTTTCGTGAGTGGTGTGTCAAGCAGGCGCACAGTCGTGTCTCAGCCGCGACATGTGTTGCGACGGATCGACCGTGCCGGCCGCTGCCCTCCGGCGTTACGGGGCGGCTCTGGCGGTCGGCGTCGGCCAGGGCTAGCATAGGCCCGTTTCCGAGTGGCCCTTGGTCTCGTCCCGATGCATAGGAGCCCTCCCGTGGCGACCGGTTGCAGGCACACAACTGAGCAGCCCGTCCCTGATTCGCGAGCTGGCCCGGAATCTGGAGCGTACGATAGCCGGCGCCGCCGAGGCCGTGTGCCTGAGGGGTCGCGAAGGGCAGCCCTTTTGTGAGTGCTACCGGGACGCGCGCCACCATGGCGAGCATCGGTGCCTGTGCGGCGCGGAGTGGCCCTCGCGCTGAGGCTTCTTGACGCCGAGCGGTGCCTACGGCGCCGGACGCACTCTTCCTCTTCCAGTCCGCTCTCGTGGGCCGCTATTCGCTTGAGCGGGAGCTGGACAGCGGCTCCGCCGGCCGCTCGGGTCTGCGGCCGCTCGCTGCCGCTTCTGGTCCCGTTCCGAGGATCTCCATGCCACCAATCCCACTGAATCTCCAACCTTGGCAGAGCTTTTACTCCACGCTCGCCGCGGTGGCTGCCACGCTGGCGGGCCTGCTCTTCGTGGCGCTCAGCCTGAATGTCGACTTGCTCGAGCGCGCTGAGCACGAGCATACGGCGCGCATCGCCAGGCAAACCTTCACCATGTTTCTCTCCGTGCTGGTCGGTGCCCTCCTGCTGCTCATGCCGCAGGAGACCCGTTTTGGGCTCGAGCTGAATGTCGGCCTCATCGGGGCCATCGGCCTCGCGGGAGCAACGCTGTTCCTCGTTCAGACTTGGCGGGCTGCGCTGGCAACGGCATCCCGGCGGGAGGCGCTGCGCCGGTTCGGCTGGTCGTTGGCCGTCTTTCTCGCGCTGGCCGTCGCGGCCATTGGCGTCCTGCGCCACTGGCCGTGGGTGCTCCACTGGATCGGCATCATTCTGGTCGTGTTGCTCCTGGGGGCGGTGCGGCGAGCCTGGTATCTCCTCGTGACCGTCCGGCTGCTGGAACAGGAAGGCTGAGCCCCATTCATCCGGGGCGGGCGTTATGGGGCCGCCATCTCGTAGAGGATGCCCACCGCCTTCTCCCCTTTCGACTGCGTGAAACCGGGACGGCGGTGAGGAGCAGATCAGTCAGGGAACCACGCGGGGGGGCCGGCTCGAAAATGGGCTTCCAATCTCCGACGTGCACGGTGCTCGCGCCAGTCCCCGACGAGAGCGGCGCGGGTAGTGACCTTCCGTCGACGTCCTGCTCTTCGCCGCCGGCGCGGCCATGGCGTGGGCCGGGACGGGCCGCCCGATCGCGCGGAGCGTGCGCCGCCCCCAACCCTGAGCCCGGGGCGACGGTGGATCGTGCGCCTGTTCGAGCTGCCCGTCGCCCTCTTCCTCGTCTCTCAGCTTCTTCTTCCCGCCCGGCAACCACCCGCCATCGGGGGACCTGCGCGTCCTCGCGCAGGACCTGCGGCAGGTCGTGATCACCCGCTGGCCGTTCCTCGTCCTCAGCATCATCTCCGCGCGGGACGCGTTCGCCCAGGCCGCCGTCGCCTTCACCCCGACGACGAGCTACCGGAACGTCCTCCGCATGCACCTGCTCATCTTCTTCTTCGCCTTCGCCAAGATCGTGCACCTTGACGGGCGGCTGGTCTACCTCGCCGTCCTGTTCGTCTACTTCTACCCGTGGGAGGCGATGCGCCGCGTCGCCGGGCTCGGACCCCGGCGCTAGTTGCGATCGTGGTCGTGGTCTCGATCGTGGTCGTGGTTCCGATCCTTCGTGTGGTGGCGCCACGACCAGTACTCCTGCTGCTCACCCTTGTTGCGGTCGTGGAACTCCCGGTGGTCGCGGTGTGTCTCTCCCTCCCACCGGATATAGAGGGTGGTCTCGTTGCCGTCCCAGCGGTGATAGTCGCGGTAGTCCGCGTCGTAATACGACTCGTGGGTGGCGCAGCCCGCGATCAGCGGTGGCGCGGCCAGTACGACGACCGCGAGAAGCGGTCCGAGCAAGCGATGGTTGCGATGCATACGGCACTCCTCCGTTGGTGGACGCCTGAAAGGTGCGGCGGCGGCAACCGGGAGAGAAGTGGCCTCAGGTTACAGTTTGAGCGCCACTGATAATGTCCCCTCTATCCGCCAGTAGAAATGTCCCCCACGCTGGCAGCCTCTCAGGAGGTTGCCGTGGAGCGGACGTTGAGCGAGCGCGACGCAGGGCGGGCAGCCGTGCTGGCCCGGGTGGTGGCGCAGGCGCTGCGCCTGGGGGCGGCGGCGGAGCTGGTGGGGCTCTCGGATCGGCAGGTCAAGCGGCTCCTTGCGCGGTATCGGGCGGGTGGCGCGCGGGCCCTGGTGCACCGGGCGGTGGGGCGGCCGTCGAATCGCGGGCATCCGGCGGGCCTGCGGGCGCGGGTGCTGGCGCTGGCCGCCGCCGAGTATAGCGGGCCAGCCCGAGCGGGGCCGGGGCAGCGGTTCGGGCCGACACTCCTGGCTGAGCATCTGGCGGCGGAGCACGGGCTGGTGGTGCCGGTGACGACGCTCCGGCGCTGGTTGCGGGCGGCGGGGCTGTGGAGTCGGCGACGGCGGCGGCGGCCCCATCGCCAGCGGCGCCCGCGGGCGGCGCACTTCGGCGCATTGGTGCAGCTGGATGGGAGTGAGCACGACTGGTTCGAGGGGCGGGGCCCCTGGGTGACGCTCTTGACGATGATCGACGATGCGACGGGGACGACGCTGGCCCAATTCGTTCCGGCGGAGACGACGTGGACGGCGGCGGCCCTCGTGGAGCGCTGGATCCAGCGCTACGGCGTGCCCCGCGCGCTCTACACCGACTGGCACGGGGCGTACCACCGGGCGCCGACGGCGAGCGAGCGGACGCGCGAGGAGCGGCCGGTGGTGACCCAGTTCGGGCGGATGTGCCGGAAGCTGGACATCACGCTGGTGGCGGCGAGCTCGCCCCAGGCGAAGGGCCGAGTGGAGCGGAATCACGGCACCCACCAGGACCGACTGGTGAAGAAACTGCGGCGGGCGGGCATTGGCGACCTGGCGGGGGCCAATGCGTTTCTGGCCGACTACCTCGCCCAGCATAACGCGCGCTACGCGATCGCCCCCCACGCGGCGGCCGACTATCACCGGTCCTGGCCTCGGGGGCGCGCGGCGCGGGACGTGTTCTGTCTCGAGGCCGAGCGGGTGGTGGGGCGGGATTACGTGATTCAGTATCGGCACCAGGCCCTGCAGCTCACGCCGCACGCACGGTTTCGCCTGAGCCCCCGGAGTCGGGTGTTGGTGCGGGAGACCGCGGACGGCACGCTGCGCCTCCTCCAAGTCGATGCCCGCGGGGGTGAGCACCAGCTGCGCTGGCATCCCGCCCCGCCGCGCTTGCCGAAACCACCGACCGCGGTCCGGGCGCCCGCGGCCTCGCCCGCACCCCCGCGCCCCGCCGTTGACCACCCCTGGCGCCGGCAGATCCACGCGTGGGCCACGGCGCAGACGGCGCGCCGCCCCACGCTTGCCGCCGGCCACCCCGAACCCAGGGGACATTTCTAATGGCGTAATCCTGGGGACATTTCTAATGGCGTTTGACAGTGGCCTCAGGTTACAGACCGGCGTCGGCCCGAGGGATAGACCCGCCCTTTCCACCCGGGCCAATCGACGGTATCCTAGTCCGCGCAAACGCTCTACGACTCACGCCCCGACAGGACAGGACCGGTCCATGACCGCCACGGCGATCGTCCCGGAGTACGTCCACACCCAGGAGTTCCGCACCCCGAATGCGGCCCGACGCGGCATCGTCGCCGGTGTCGTCGGCAACATGCTGGAGTGGTACGACTTTGCGCTCTTCGGGTTCTTCGCCCGTCAGATCGGGGCGCATTTCTTTCCCGCGGGTGACCCGACCGTCTCCCTGCTCGCCGCCTTCGGCACGTTCGCGGCCGGCTTCCTCATGCGACCGGTGGGCGGGGCGCTGTTCGGATGGGTCGGCGATCGGTTCGGTCGGAAGCAGGCCCTCATCGGGTCGGTGCTCGCGATGGCGTTCCCCTCATTCTTCATTGGCCTGCTCCCTGATGTCGCGAGCATCGGGCTGGCGGCGCCGATTCTCCTCATCCTGCTGCGGATGCTGCAGGGGATCGCCGTGGGCGGGGAGTACATGGCCTCCGCCGTATTTCTGGTCGAGGGCGCGGAGCCGGGTCGGCGGGGCTACATGGGAAGCTGGGGACCATTCGGTGCCTCGGCGGGAACCCTGCTCGGGTCGGCGGCCGGAGCCATCGTGAACGCGATCCTCCCGCCCGAGGCCGTCATGGCGTACGGCTGGCGTATCCCCTTCCTGGTCGGCCTCGTCGTCGGGCTCGGCGGTCTCGCGATCCGTCGCCACTACGTCGAGCGGGTGCCGCATCAGGCGCCCGCCAAGTTTCCCCTCGGCGAGGCGTTCGCGGCCCATTGGCGGACGATGCTGCATCTGATCGGCCTCGCCGCGGCCATCAGCGTCGGGTTCTACACGACCTTCGTCTACTCCTCCACCTGGCTCGAGCAGATCGCCCGAGTGCCGGCCAACACCGCGCTCGAGATCAACACCGTCGCGATGGCGCTCCTGCTCGTGGCCATCCCGTTCGCGGGCATCGCGAGCGATCGGCTCGGCCGCCGGCGAGTGCTGACCTGGGCCGCGGGCGGGCTCATGCTCCTGACCTATCCGCTCATGGGGCTGATGGCGCGCGGCACGCCGGCGGCGATCTTCGCGGGTCAGATCGGATTGGGCTTGCTGGTGGGAGTGAACGGGGCCGTGTTGCCCGCGGCGATGGCCGAGCTGGCCCCGTGGCGGGTCCGGTGCACGGTGCTGTCCGTGGGCTACAACGTGGCTCTCGCGCTCCTGGGCGGGACCACCCCCATGGTCGCCGCGTGGCTGGTCTCGCGTACCCAGGTCAATCTGGCGCCGGCTCTCTACCTCTCGGCGGCGGCCGCGATCACGTTCATCGCCGCCCTCCGCCTCCCGCAGACGGCGCAGCACTCCATGACTAAGGAGTTCAGCACCGTCCGCATCCGCTGATCGGCGGCGGCTCTCGCCCACTCGCCAATCCGGCCGCCGGCGACCAGCGCCATGTCGTCGGCCTACTCCCCGGCCGCGAGCCTCTGGAAGCGCGGGTCGCCGCGCAACGGCGCGTAGGTGGGATCAATTCGGAGCGATGCCGGTGTCGTCGCTCCGGGCAGGTGGAGGAGGGTATCCGTCCAGGCTATCGCCCCGGCCTTGTCGCCCAGGATGAGGTCGATATACAGCAAGCCGGATACGAAAAAGGCCCAGCCGGCAGTTCCCGGAACGGGCCGGTACATGGCTCGCACTTGCTCGACCTGCGCAAGGGCCTGCTCCCGCTGTCCGGCCGACGCGGCCGCCAACGCCAGATTGTAGCGCGCGAAGAAGTCCTCCGGGTGCCGGGCGACTCTTCGCTCGAGCAGAGGGCGCGAGACCAAGGCCGCAGCCTTGGCCGCGGCATACTGCCCGGCGTTCCAGCGCACGAGCGCGACAGCTCCGAGACCAATCCCCGAGTCCGGCGCAAAGGCGGTGGGGGGCAGGCGGAGCGCCAGCGCCTGCAATGAATCGTCCAGCCAGACGAACGGCGGCTGCGCCACAGCGAAATCGGCCGGCGGAATGTGCTGGAGCGCATCTCGAACTGCCGCCCGAGCCCCCGCCGAATCGCCGCGTGCAATCCGGGCCAGGGCCAGCTCCACGACCATGTCCGAGTTGTCCGACGCGAGCCTGAGTCCCGCGGTCGCGACCGACTCCGCCTCGGCGAAGCGCCTGAGGTCGAGAAGGATGCCGGCGTAGCGACGCGCGACGAGCGTGGAGCGAGGGTCGAGCCGCGCCGCCTCGGCGTAGCGGGCGACGGCCTCGTCCGTCCGGCCGAGGATCGAAAGGAAGCTCCCCAGCATGCTCAGCACGTCGGTGTCGTGGGGCGCGAGCCGCCAGGCGCGCTCGAGCTCCTCCGCGGCACCGCGGAAGTCGCCATCGATGTTGCTCTTGAGGAAGCCGACCGCATAGTGAGACTCGGCTCGATTGGGCGCCAGGGCCATGGCACGATCCGCCCCCTGGCGGGCCGACTGCACCACGCTGTCCGCATTGTCGCCCGTTGAAACCCGGATCCCCTCCGCGCGCGCCAGGCGGGCCCAGGCCAGGGCAAAGTCGGGATCGCGCTGCACGGCCTCGCGGTACGCAGTGGCGGCGCGGAGGGCCGACTCGCGATCCACCTTCCCTTCGGTGATGAGGATCTGCTCTCCCCGAAGGAACGCGTCATACGCCGCCAGGTTCTGGGTCGGCCGGGCCGCCAGCTGCTGCCGGGCGCTGTCGCCCAGGGCCACGTTCAGGGCCTGAGCGACTTCACCGGCGATCTGGGCCTGCACCTGGAACACGTCGGTGAGCGAGGCATCGAACTGCTGGCCCCAGCGGGTGCGCGGCGCGTGTCCCGGTCCCGCATCCACCAGCTCAGGGATCACCCGCACCCGGCTTGCCCCGCTCGGCTGCTTGTCCCAGCGCACCGTCGCCGTGAGCAAGTAGTCGGCGCCGAGCTCGCGGGCGATCTGCTGCGGCGCCTCGGTCGTATGCCGGTATTGGTTGGAGCTGCCCCGCGCGATCACCTCGATGCCGCCGAGCTGGGCAAGCTTGCTCCTCACCTCGTCGGTGACGCCGTCGGCGAAATAGGCCTGCGAGGAGTCGCCCAGGTTCTCGAACGGAAGCACGGCGAGGACCTTGGGTCCGGCACTCTCACCCGTAACGCCCGTGTGCGCTCTGCGCCACGCGAACAGCACGCCGAGCCCGAGGACGAAACCGACGCCGAGAGTGATCGCGCCGACTGGCAGGCGGCGGCGCGGCACGGACGGCGGTGGTGTCGCCGGAGCGGTGGCGCCGCCGGCGGCCGTGACGGCTGACGGCATCGGCGTCGGCACCGTCGGGAACGCGGTGGGCGTGGTGACCGATTGCTGGAGCGCCTGCGCGAACTCGAACGCGGTCGAGAACCGGTCGGCGGGCACGAGCGCCAGCGCGCGCTGGAGCGCCAGGTCCGCGGCCTCGGGCACGCTGGGCCGCACCCGGCGCACGCTCGGCACCGGGTCGCTGAAGCGCTTGGCGACGATCGACTGGGCCGAGGGCCCGGTGTAGGGAGCCTCGCCCGCGAGCATCTCGTACAGCACGCAGCCGAGACTGTAGAGATCGCTCCGCCCGTCCACCGCACCGCCGGCGGCCTGCTCCGGGCTCATGTAGGCCGGCGTGCCCACGGCCATGCCGGTCTGGGTGAGCGCGTCCCCGGCGCCCAGCGCCCGGGCGATCCCGAAGTCGGCCACCAGCACCTCGCCCCGCCGGGTGAGGAGGATATTCTCCGGCTTGATGTCGCGGTGGACGACGCCGTGCTCGTGGGCGTAGTCGAGCGCAGCGGCGGCCTCACGCGCAATGCGGAGCGCGTCCTCCACCGGCAGCTGCTGCTCCCGCCGGAGCCGGTCGCGCAGGCTCTGCCCCTCGACGAAGGGCATGGTGAACCAGAGCTGGCCGGCGACCTCGCCCGAGTCGAGCACCGTGAGAATGTGGGGATGCTGAAGCCGGGCCGCGATCTCGATCTCCCGGTGGAACCGCTCGGCCCCGAGCGAGGCCGCCAACTCGGGCAGGAGCAGCTTGAGGGCGACGGGGCGCTTGTGCTTGAGGTCCTGCGCGAGGAAGACCGTGGCCATGCCGCCGCGCCCCAGCTCGCGCTCGAGCGTATACTGACCCGCGAGTCCCGCCTGGAGCTGCGCGTAGGGATCGGCCATCAGCCGCCCGCCAGCTTCTGAAATCTGGGGTTGCCCCGGAGCGGCGCGAAGTTGGGATCGATCCGCAGCCACCCGGGCGAGAGGAAGTACGGCATCTTGAGCAGGGCCTCGAGCTGGTCGACCGCCTTGTCCGGCTCGCCCGCGAGGACGTAGATCCGCGCCAGCTGGTGCTGGATGTACGGGCCCATATAGCCGTCGTGCAACCCCGTCATCAGCGACGCGGCGCGCTCGCCTTCCCGGATTGCATCCGCCTTCCGGCCCAGGTATGCGAGCATGAGGCCGAGAAAGACGCGGCGCTGCGGATCGTCGGGCGTGGCCTTGAGGGTCTCCGCGTAGCCGGCCAGGCCCGAATCGGCGTAGGCGCGCGCCTTGGCAAGGTCGCCGCGGAGGTAGTAGGTCTGGGCGATCACGCCACCCCACGTCCCCCGGTCACCGTCATACGCGCCGACAGGCAGCCGAAGCAGCAGTTGCTGCTCGGGATCGTCGAGCGCCCAGCAGAGATCCCAATAGTTGCCGAAGGCGGCGACGAGCGCCGTCGGCTCGACCTCTGCGGGCGCGGAGCGAATCACGGCTTGCGCCCCGGCAAAGTCGCCCTGCGCCAGGTGAGCCATGGCCTTGTTCTCGAGCAGATCCAGATTGGTCGGTGCGAGTGCCAGCCCCCGGTCGGCCGCGGCGATGGCCTCGGGGTATCGTCTGAGGCGGATGAGAGTTTGCGAGAGGCGGCGGGCTGCCACGGGTGAACGCGGGTCGAGTGCCCCCGCCCGCTCGAGATGCTTGAGGGCGGCGTCCCAGCGCCCCAGACTCTGCTCCGCCAACGCAGCGGACGTGAGCAGCTCCGCGCTGCCGGGTGCCGCTTTGAGTCCGGTCTCGAGCGCTTCGAGGGCGCGGGCGTCTTCATGTCTGACGTTCCCGAGATACGTGCCCATCGCCAGCTGGCTCTCGGCCCGACCCGGGGCCAGCGCCATCGCACGCTCCGCCGCCCGCCGGGCCGCCTCGTCCCCGGCCGGTGTCGGGGTGACGTTGTAGTAATAGGCCGCGTTCGCGCGGGCGAGCTGGGCCCAGGCTTGGACGAACGTGGAATCGAGCGCCACCGCCCGCTCGTAGTTGTTGATGGCGCTCCGGAGACTCGGCGGGTCCTGGATGATCAACCCCTGCGACGCTTCCCCTTTCAGAAAGGCGTCGTACGCCGCGAGGTTCTGGGTCGGCTTTTCGGTGAGCGTCTGCTGCTGGGTCGAGCCCAGCGCTACGTTGAGGGCGGACGCCACTTTGCCCGCTATGTCGGCCTGGACCTGGAAAACGTCGGTGATGGCCGCGTCGAACGGCTGCTGCCACTTGGTTCGCGGGGCGGTGCCCGAGGCTACCTCCACCAGCTCCGGGCTCACCTCCACCCGGCTGCTGCCGTCGGCCGCCTTGGCCCAGCGGATCCGCGCGATCAGCAGGTAATCCGCCCCCAGCTCCCGGGCGATCACCGGGAGGCCCTTGGCGCTGTGCTTGTACTCGTTGGAGCTCCGGCTCGCGATCACCTGGAGCCCGGGCAGGGTCGAGAGCTTGCCGCGCACCGCGTCGGTCACGCCGTCGGCGAAATACTCGGTGGTCGAGTCGCCCAGGTTCTCGAAGGGCAGCACCGCCAGCACCCGGGGGCCGGTTTCGCTCTCGGCCACCGCGTGGCTGCGGCGCCAGGCGAAGAGCACCCCCAGGCCTACGGCGAAGCCGAGGCCCAGGGTGAGGACCGCGAGCGGCACGCGGCGGGCGGGCCGCCGGCTCGGCGGCGGCGGTGCACCGACCGCGGTGACGGGGGCCGACGGAGCGACGACCGTGGGCGTGCCCGTCGGCGTGCTCGTGAGCGTCGCCGCTGCCGGCTGCAGCGCCTGCGCCAGCTGTCCCGCGGTGGCGAAGCGGTCGGCTGGGACCGGAGCGAGCGCGCGTTGGATCGCCTGGTCCACCGCCTCCGGCACACTGGGTCGCACCCGGCGCACGCTCGGGACCGGCTCCGTGAGCCGCTTCATCATCATGACCTGCGCCGTCGGCCCGCTATACGGCGGCTCTCCGGCGAGCAATTCATAGAGCACGCAGCCGAGCGAGTAGACGTCGGTGCGCGCATCGATGCGCTGGTCTCCGTTGGCCTGCTCCGGACTCATGTAGGCCGGCGTGCCGATCGCCATGCCGGTCTGGGTGAGTTGCTCCTCGCTACCCAGCCCGCGCGCGATCCCGAAATCGGCGACGAGGGTGGACCCGTCCCGGGTGAGCAGGATGTTCTCGGGCTTGATGTCGCGGTGGATGACGCCGTGCTGGTGGGCGTAGTCGAGTGCCCGGGCCGCCTCGCGGGCTATTCCCACCGCGTCTTCCACCGGGAGCTGGCGCTCGCGTCGCAGTCGCTCACGCAGGCTTTCGCCCTCGACGAACGGCATCGTGAACCAGAGCTGCCCGGCGGTCTCGCCCGAGTCGAGCACCGTGAGGATGTGGGGGTGCTGGAGCCGCGCAGCGAAACGAATCTCCCGTTGGAAGCGCTCGGGGCCCAGGCTCGCCGCGAGCTCGGGGTGCAGCACCTTGAGCGCGACGGGGCGGCCGTGCTTCAAGTCGCGCGCGAGGAAGACCGTGGCCATGCCGCCGCGGCCGAGCTCCCGCTCGACGGTGTAGCTGCCGTTCAACCCGGCTTCAAGCTGCTCGCGCAGATCGGCCAACGGGTGCCTGTGACGTAGTGAGGGGAGTACAAATGTAAGCCGCTACTTGACCCGGCGTCACGCCGGCCCCGGCGGGGTCCGCCGCCGCTCCTAGCTACCCCCGACCAGCTTCTCGAACCGCGGGTTGCCCTTGAGGGAAGCGAAGTTGGGGTCGATGCGCATCCAGGCCGGGGACAGATAGTAGGGAACCTTGAGCAGCGGTTCGAGCTGGTCGAGTGCCTTCTCCGGCTCGCCCACGAGTAGGTAGACCCGCGCCAACTGGTGCTGGAAATACGCGCCATCGCGGGCGTCCTTGGAGATCGGCAGGCGGGTCACGCCGCGGGACGCCTGCTGGATCGCCTCAGTCTTTCGCCCCAAGTATGCCAGGGCCAGGCCGAAGTTGATGAGCTGACTTGGATCGTCCGGGGTGGCCCTAAGATGATCCTCGATCGCAACCCGTGCCGAATCCGCGTAGGCCCGCGCATGACCCGCATCGCCCAGCGAGCCATACGTCTCCGCGACGACGAGGCCCCACGGAGCGCGGTCGTTGTCGAACGCGCTCGGCGTGAGCCGGAGCAGCAGCTGCTGCTCCGGCAGATCGAGCACCCAGTACAGGTCCCAGTAAGTCCCGAGGTAGGCAGCGAACGCCGTCGGCTCGACACCCGCGGGCACCTGCCGGACGAACGCCCGCGCCCCAGCCAAGTCACCCTGGGCCACGGCGATCATGGCCCGCAGCTCGAGCAGGTCCAGATTCGTAGGCGCCACCGCGAGCCCGCGCCGCGTGGCCTCCAGCGCCTCCGGGTACCGGCGCAGCCAGAGCAGCTCCGTCCCAAGCCGCCAGGCGATGCTCCCCGACCGTGGGTCCAGCGCCTGCGCGCGCTGGAAGTGATCGAGGGCCGCGTCCCAGCGACCGAGACTCATCTCGGCCCGGGCGAGTGCGGAAAGCAGCTCGGCGTTCTCGGGCGCGAGGCGAAGCCCGGTCTCGTAGGCGGTGACGGCGCGCGCGAGGTCGCCCTGCACGAAATGGTGGTATGTGCCCACGGCGAGTTGGCCGTCCGCACGCGCAGGCGCGAGTGCCACGGCCCGCTCGGCTGCTGCCCTGGCAGCGTCCGCGTCGGCGGCGGTGGGCGCGCCGAGGTAATACACCAGCGCGTGCGCCCGGGCCAGACGCGCCCAGGCCTGCGCGAACGTCGAGTCGAGCGCCACCGCCTGCTCGTAGAAGCCGATCGCGCGCCGCAGGCTCGGCACGTCACTGCCGATGCCCGCGCCTTCACCCTTGAGAAACGCGTCGTAGGCCGCGAGGTTCGCGGTTGGTTTCTCCGCCAGCGCCTCCCGCTGTCCCGCGCCGATGGCGACGTCCAGCGCCTGCGCCACCCGGCTCGCGATGTCGGCCTGGACCTGGAACACGTCGTTGAGCGACGCGTCGAACGGCTGCTGCCACTTGGTGGTCGCGGCGGTGCCGGGAGAGACGGCCACCAGCTCCGGGCTCACCCGCACCCGGCTCGCGCCGCCGCCGGCGCCTTTCTCCCAGCGGATCTTGCCCACCAGCAGGTAATCAACGCCCAGCTCCCGGGCGATCTCCTGGGGCGGTTTGGTCGTGTGCTTGTACTGGCTGGCGCTGCCGCTGGCGATGACGTGGAGCCCCGGTACCGCGGAGAGCTTGCCCCGCACCTCGTCGGTGATCCCGTCGGCGAAGTACTCGTCCTCCGGACCGCCCAGATTCTCGAAAGGGAGCACGGCGAGGAGCTTCGCTTCGGCGCTGCTTCCACCCTCGGCCGCCGGGTGCGCTCGGCGCCACGCGAACAGAACGCCCAGCCCAATGAGGAATCCGATCCCCAGCGTGATCGCCCCCACCGGCAGCCGCCGGGGCCGCGCGGCCGGTGGAGGCGCGGGCTGCGCCGCCGGTGGTGGGAGGCCGGC